>NZ_CP041191.1:5745000-6045000 GCF_006517275.1 Labrenzia sp. PHM005
GAAATGGGCAGTGCGGGGCTGTTTGGCTATGCGGCCGGTTTTGTCCTTGCCACAGCTATTTTGCACGCAGCCGGCGTTCTGATTGGTTACGGCGCGCATGTTGCGGCCGGCCGCCAAACTTCGGCATCCCGCACAATTATTCGTGCCTTGGGCGCGGTAACAGCTGCGGGCGGCGTTCTACTCGCCGTTAGCTGATTTCGATATCAAGACCAAGATCGAGAACCGGGGCCGAATGGGTGATCCAGCCTGATGAAATCAGGTCCACCCCGGCCTCGGCCACGGCTTTCACCGTATCCAGCTCGATCCCGCCAGAGGCCTCCAACAGTGCCTTGCCACCGGCAATCGCAACGGCGTCGCTCAACATGTCCGGCGCCATATTGTCCAGCATCACAACATCCGGAGTAGCGCCCAAAGCCTGTTTGAGCTGATCGAGCGTATCGACCTCGACCTCGATCTTGACCAGGTGCCCCGCATAGGTCTTTGCGGCTTCCACAGCTTCAACAACACCGCCGGCAACAGCGATATGGTTGTCCTTGATCAGGATCGCGTCATCCAGGCCAAAACGGTGATTGGAGCCGCCGCCGCATTTGACGGCGTATTTTTCAAACGCCCGCAGGCCTGGTGTCGTCTTGCGGGTACAAACAATAGACGCTTTTGTGTGGGCGATCTGATCGGCAAACTGGGCTGTTGCACTGGCAATTCCGGACAAATGCCCCAGGAAATTCAGCGCGACACGTTCTGCCGACAAAAGAGCCCTGGCGGGACCTTCGATCCGGGCAACAACGTCGCCGGGTTCTAAACGGTCACCGTCCTGTTTGACGACCTCAACCGAGAGGTCTCCATCCGTTTGGCGGAATGCGCTTTCAGCAAGAGCTATGCCTGCCAGAACACCGGGTCTGCGTGCGGCTATGACCGCCTTCGCGGTTCCTGTTGCCGGAATGGTTGCCTGGCTGGTGATGTCCCCTGCCCGGCCCCAATCTTCCAAGAGCGCAGCTTTGACAGCGTCATCCACCATCAGACGCGGCAGGACAGGCAAATTGTTTGGCATTCAAACGCTCCTGTTCAAGCGGCCGTTTCGAGGGTGTCGGCCACAAGTGCGTTGACTTCTTTCAAAGTCGTGTAGGACCGTTTGGCCATCGCCGTATTTTCGTCCGGATAATCTGTGCGGAAATGACCGCCCCGGCTTTCTTCGCGTTTCAAGGCCGCGGCGGCGATGAGCTTACCGGTCACCATCATGTTCTGGATGGATTGGCGGATGCAAACCTGCTCAGCCTTCTGGATGTCGGCCAGCGCTTTGGCGAGACCCTCCCGGTTGCGCAGGACACCAACGTTTTCAGACAAAGTCTTGCGCAGAACCGTGATCGCCTCACGTTCTTCGATGTTGCGCTGGCTCGGAAGGCCAGGTGCTGCGTCCATCTCATCCCAGAAGGCGCTGCGCGGCGTCGGCATCAGGCCCTGAATGTCTTCTGCAATACGGGCTGCAAAGACAACGGCTTCAAGAAGGGAATTGGAAGCGAGCCGGTTGGCACCATGGGCGCCAGTGCTGGCGACTTCGCCGGCCGCCCAAAGATTGTCGAGCGATGTCCGCCCGTTGGCATCCGTCAAAACACCGCCCATGTGATAATGCTCGGCAGGCGCAACCGGCAGCAGATCCTTGACCGGGTTCAGGCCGGCGCTTTGAGCCGCGGCAAACACGGTCGGGAAATCATCCTTAAAGCGCGCGCCGATCGTCTCCCGGCAATCCAGGTACGCTCCCCGGCCTTCGGCAAGTTCGTTGTGAATGGCCCGGGCAACAACATCGCGCGGCGCCAGTTCCAGATCGGCATGCTGCCCGTCCATGAACCGTTCTCCGGCCTTGTTGACCAGGATCGCGCCTTCACCGCGCAGGGCTTCTGTGGCCAGCGGCGCTGGATCCGAGCCGACATCAAGCGCTGTCGGGTGGAACTGGACAAACTCGGCATCCGCGATCACAGCACCGGCCCTTGCAGCCATCGCCAATCCATGGCCATTTGCTTCGGGCGGATTGGTGGTCATGCCGTAGAGATGACCGATGCCACCGGAGGCCAGAACAACAGCCTTTGCCGGAAACGCCATCCGCTCCAGACCGCCGCGGCGGCGTGCCAGAACACCCGTCACATAACGGCCTTCACCGATAAAGCTCTCGCCGATATAGCCTTCCAGAACCCGGATCGACGGCGTGTTGCGCACAGCCGTAATCAAGGCGTCCATGATCGCCTTGCCGGCCATATCGCCGCGCACACGCACCACCCGGCTATGAGAGTGGGCCGCTTCCCGCGACAGCTGCAACCGGCCTTCCAGATCCTGGTCGAAGGGAACCCCATAGGACAACAGATCCCGGACCCGATCACTGCCTTCGCGTGTCATCTGGTCGACGATATTTTCCTCGCAGATTCCGCAACCGGCGGCCAGCGTATCGTCCCTGTGCTTTTCCTCTGAGTCATTTTCCGAAATCGCAGCCGCGATTCCGCCTTGCGCCCAAGCAGAGGATGCCCCCTGCCCAATCGGTGCATTGGAGATGATCGTGACCGGTCTCGGGCTTAGTTTCAGCGCGCAGAATAGGCCCGCCAAGCCACCACCCAGAATAACGACGTCATCGACATCCTTACCGGGATAGGCAGGTACAAAATCATCGATTGAGATGGCCATGGAAACATCCTGGATGTGTCTGGGTCAGGCCCAGAAAAAGCTTCCGGGCCGAAGCCCGGAAGATGTCGTTTCATTTGTGGCTGACCTATACCCGGACGGTCAGATTTTCAAGTTGATCATGCGCTCGACAGCAACGCGCGCTTTGTCGGCGATGACCGGATCGACCACAACCTCTTCCTTCATCTCCAGAAGGCTGTCGAGGATCTTGTCGAGCGTGATGCGCTTCATGTGCGGGCACAGGTTGCACGGCCGAATGAAATTCACCTCCGGTGTTTCGCTGGCGACATTATCCGCCATGGAACACTCGGTGATCATCATCACTTTTTCCGGCTGCTTGGTTTTCACCCAATCGATCATATGCGCCGTGGACCCGGCAAAGTCGGCTTCCGCCACAACTTCCGGCGGGCATTCCGGGTGGGCGATGATTTTTACGTCTGGCTCGATCTTGCGGTAGTCGCGCAGCTCTTGAGCGGTGAAGCGCTCGTGGACTTCACAGGCACCATCCCAGATCAAGACTTCCACATCGGTCTTGTTGCCAACGTTGGCCGCCAGATATTTGTCCGGGATCAGGAACACCTTGTCGGTGCCGAAGCTCTCCACCACCTGCAGCGCATTGGAGGAGGTGCAGCAGATGTCGCACTCCGCCTTTACATCGGCCGAGGTGTTCACATAGGTGATGATCGGAATACCCGGGTTGCGTTCGCGCAAGCCACGCACGTCCGCACCGGTGATGGATTCTGCCAGCGAACAGCCAGCTTTCATGTCCGGGATCAACACGGTCTTTTCCGGGCTGAGGATCTTGGAGGTTTCCGCCATGAAGTGCACACCGCACTGAACGATCACCTCGGCGTCTGTCCGGGTCGCCTCAATCGCCAACTGCAAACTGTCGCCGACAATGTCGGAAACGCCGTGATAGATATCCGGCGTCATATAATTGTGCGCCAGAATGACCGCGTTGCGCTCTTTCTTCAGCTGGTTGATCGCATGGATCGTCGGCGCTAGGGCAGGCCACTCGATCGCCGGGATGATGTGCTTGACCTTCTCGTAGATCGGCGCGGTCGCCTTAGCGACTTCAGGCGTGTAGCTGAGATCTGGCCGGGGCAACTTGCCATACCGCTCAAGGGCCGACAGGCCAGTCTGGATCGGTGCGCCAACCGGGGCAGATGTTTGGGCGATGGTCATGGCGACCTCCCTCTAAATCTTTGCAAACACCGGGTTTTCTTACCGGCACTCACTTATACTCAACTTGAGCATATTAAGGTCAAAAGAAAACGGGCTTGCGCCCATCTCTTTTGCTCGTTCGGAGTTTATATAGGGAGTTTTGCCGTCGAAATCCATCACTTTCTGCCAAAATGCGACACTTCACCCCACAAGCGCCTGTGTTCTCACGCCGAATTCAGCAGAAAAACAAGCTGGCTAAAGACTGGTCGAAACGTCTCACAGCAATTGTTCAAGCTCACGTTTTCAGGTGAGGACTAAGCTCGGAATTCGCCGCCTTCATGATCCATTCCTAAGATTGATGTATTGATCAAAATAACACGTTTGGCTGATCGAATTTGGCGGACTACTCTATCGTAAATTCACGATACGAGGTTTTGATGTCGACAGCATCTTCTCAGGCCCGCACCGGCCCCAACATTCCTTTGGTAATTGCCTGCGGCTGCCTGATTGCGCTGATTTCCTTCGGGCCGCGCTCTGCGATGGGCCTGTTCTTCCAGCCGATGACGGAAGCCCGCGACTGGAGCCGGGAGATTTTCGCTCTCGCCATTGCGATCCAGAACCTCGTCTGGGGCATTGGCCAGCCGATCGCCGGCATGATGGCCGACCGCTTCGGAACCTGGAAGACGATGGCATTGGGCACAGCCCTTTATGTGGCCGGGCTGCTGATGATGGTCGACGCAGAGAGCGCTGTTGCGCTTCACGTTTCGGCTGGTCTTCTGATCGGATTGGGCATCGCCTTTTCATCATTTTCGCTGGTGTTGGCCTCATTCGGCCGTACGGTTTCTCCGGAACAGCGCTCACTCGCCTTCGGCATCGGCACGGCGTCCGGATCCCTCGGCCAGTTCCTGTTTGCCCCGCTCGGCGGCGCATTGATCGCCGGGATCGGCTGGCAGCAAACCCTGATCGTCTTTGCCGGTCTGGCCGCGGTGATTCCGTTGTTGGCGATCGCCTTGAAGGGCAAAGCTGACCAGACCGCTTCTACCGCACAGCCTACCGCTGATCAGAGTTTGACGGCTGCCATGGCGGAAGCCTTTGGCACCCGCGGTTTCATTTTGCTCACCATCGGCTTTTTTGTCTGCGGCTTCCATGTGGCCTTCATCACGGTGCATCTGCCGCCTTACATCGCCGATCTTGGACTTGATCCGGCCTGGGGCGCGACAGCCATCGCCTTGATCGGCCTGTGCAACATCGTCGGCTCGCTGGCGTCGGGATATATCGGCGGGCGCTACTCCAAACCGATCTTTCTGTCGCTGATTTATCTGGCGCGTGCGGTCGTTATTTTCGGTTTTATCATGCTGCCGGTGACCCCACTGACGGTGCTGATTTTCTCCGGGCTGATGGGCCTCTTGTGGCTGTCGACCGTCCCGCCGACCTCCGGCCTGGTTGCAGTCATGTTCGGCCCGCGTTACATGGCGACCCTCTTCGGTTTCGTTTTCTTGTCCCACCAGGTCGGCTCGTTCCTCGGCGTCTGGCTCGGTGGCAAGCTCTACGATGAAACCGGCTCTTATGACGCCATCTGGTGGATGGGCATCGCACTCGGCATCGCCGCCGCCATCATCCACTGGCCGATCCAGGAAAAGCCGGTTCCAAGGCTGGCCCAACAAGCTGCCGAGTGATGTAAAATCCCTGGCGCCGTGGATTGACATAGGTTCTCGTTCTTTTGCATAGTCCGCCGCAAGGGGTAGCTGCGATGTCCCCGTGAGGCGTCAGCTCAAAGTTCGCGTTCATTCAATCCATGACTCTATGGAGAACGCATGCCTGCGCCAAATCAAATCACGCCACTTCAACTCAGCCGCCTCATTGGGACACCTGAATGTCCTGTGCTTGTCGATGTCCGGATCGACGAAGATTATCAGGAAGACCCGTATCTTATTCCCGGCTCATTCCGGCATTCCTACCTGGATATCGACGGTCTTGCCGCAAAAATTGGCGGGCAAAAATGCGTTGTTATCTGCCAGAAGGGCAAAAAGCTCAGTGAAGGCGTCTCAGCCTGGCTTCGCCACGAAGGGCTCGACGCGGAAGTCTTGCAGGGCGGTGTTTTCGGCTGGCGGGATGCCAATTTGCCCCGGCTTGATTGCAAACACCTGCCCAACCCGGATGCCCAGGGACGAACGGTCTGGGTAACAAGGCTGCGTCCAAAAGTCGACCGGATTGCCTGCCCCTGGCTCATCCGTCGCTTTATTGATCCATACGCCGTCTTTTTGTTCACCGCCAAACAGGAAGTTCCGGCCGTCGTTGAACGTTTTGATGCAACCCCGTTTGACCTCGAAGATGTCTTTTGGTCCCACAGGGGTGAAAAATGCACATTTGATACAATGGTCGAAGAGTTTGGCCTTACCTTTGAACCGCTCCTCCATCTGGCCCGGGTTGTTCGTGGAGCTGATACGGAACGGCTTGATCTGGAACCTCAGTGTTCCGGCCTTCTTGCAGCCTCCCTCGGCCTGTCGCGCATGTACCGCGATGATCTAGCGCTTCTGGACGCGGCGATGCCACTCTACGATGCCTTTTACCGGTGGAGCCGGGACGCGCGCGAGGAAACCCACGACTGGCCAGCAGATCGTGGCACAAAATGACACTTGAAAAGCCTACAATTTCCGAGGCCGCAAAAGGCTGGCTGAAAATCGGTTTTCTTTCGTTCGGCGGCCCTGCTGCGCAGATCGCCCTGATGCACAAGGTTCTTGTCGATGACAAGAAGTGGCTGACTGAGAAGACTTATCTCAACGCATTGAGTTTCTGCATGCTGTTGCCGGGACCAGAAGCTATGCAGCTGGCGGCCTGGTCGGGATGGCGGTTGCACGGCATTTGGGGTGGACTGATTGCCGGAATGAGTTTCATATTGCCCGGAGCAATTGTCGTTCTGGCGCTCGCCGCTCTTTATGCAACTTTCGGCACCGCACCACTGGTGACAGCCCTGTTCATGGGGATCAAGGCGGCGGTAATTGTGATCGTTTTGGAAGCGCTGCTGAAAGTCTCAAAACGCGCGCTCAAAAGGCGGGATCACTGGGTTCTCGCCGGTCTTGCCTTTACCGCAATCTTTTTTGTCGGGCTTCCCTTTCCGGCAATCATTATTGCCGCAGCGGTCTACGGCTATCTCACAAGCCGTGGGACCACCGCATACCCAGAAGATGCCGCACCGGCTCCCTTGACAAGAACCATGCAGACAGCCGCTTTCTGGCTCACCTTGTGGCTAGCGCCGCTCGGTTTCCTGTGGCTCTCCCTCGGGTCGAACCACCTACTGGTTGAGATCGGTTTTCTGTTTTCCAAACTGGCTGTTGTGACGTTCGGCGGCGCTTACGCTGTCCTGACTTATCTCAGCCAGGAAGTGGTCATCAACCGAGCCTGGCTAACACCGAATGAAATGATAGATGCGCTCGGCCTTGCGGAAACCACTCCAGGCCCACTCATATTGGTCACAGAATTTGTCGCATATCTTGCCGGGGCCAAGGCCGGCGGGTTCACGGCAGGGCTGGCAGCTGCAGCGGTCGGGCTATGGGCAACATTTGTTCCGTGCTTTTTGTGGGTTTTCACCGGCGCTCCCTTTATTGACCGTCTTGACCGCTCTCCCAAATTAAGCGGCGCCCTAATGGCCATCACCGCGACTGTGGTTGGTGTTATCCTCAATCTGGGTCTCTGGTTCGCCCTTCACAGCCTGTTCGGATCGGTCAGCCAGAAAACCGTTGGACCGTTTGTCCTTTGGGTCCCGGAACTTATCAGTTTTGATTGGCGGGCGATGGCCCTCACCCTGCTGGCAGGCATTCTTTTGCTCCGCTTTCACATCGGCTTGTTTTGGCTGCTTGCCATCATGAGCGTAAGCGGTTGGGCAATTAGCCAGATTTGATTGCCTCTGGAATGTTTCGGGAAACACTTGAAACACACTCTATCTTCTAGCGCGTTGACTTTTTTGAACCGGCCAACTTTGGGTAATTCAAATACTCCGGCAACGCGTTAAGCGGAAAAAGGCCGGACAGGCGCCTCTGTCCGGCCTTTCTCATTTCATGGCATAGAGCTTCGCCGCTCCAGCCGATCAGCCCCTCAGGCTCGCCCGGGTTTTGCCGATCATCAGCGCCGCTTCGGCTGCTTCCCGGCCTTTTTCAACGAAGTGGTCCTTGTAGATCCCGATGTGGTGCTCGGTCGGCTGGAAATGGTGTGGTGTCAGAGAGACCGACAGCACCGGAACATTGCTATCCAGACCCGCTTGCATCAGACCGCTGACGACAGCCTGCGCCACAAAGTCATGCCGGTAGATGCCGCCATCGACCACCAATGCGGCCGCTACGACGGCGGCATATTTTCCGCTGTTGGCCAAATCCCGGGCCAGAAGCGGCATTTCGAAGGCGCCCGGCACTGTAAATACATCGACTTGGTCAGACGGGATGGTTTCACAAAACCCGTCCAGCGCGCGGTCGACAATTTCGGAATGCCAGTTGGCCTTGATGAAGGCGTAGCGGGTCGGTGTTGCAGTCACGTCAGTTTCCTTTGGGCAACGAATTTGTATGGGCCATCTATTGTGGCCCGATGAGAAGGCTTAACCGGCCACTTTTGAGAAATCGGCGACCACATGGGTCGCGTCGCGGATTTCGGCCAGCAGCTGCAGGCGGTTCATGCGCAGCGCCGGGTCGTCGGCGTTGACCAGAATGTCCTCAAAGAACGTGTCGACCGGTGCGCGCAGCTTCGACAAGGCTTCCATCGCGCCTTCAAAGTTTTCTTCCCTAACCGCATCGGCGGCGTCCGCCCGGGCAGTATCGATGGCGGAAGCCAGATCGATCTCGGCTTGCTCCTGCAGATGATCCGCGTGCGGCTTGCCGGTAACCGGTTTGCCGTCCTTTTTCTCTTCCGCCTTCAGGATGTTGACAGCGCGTTTGTAGCCCGCAAGCAGGTTGGTGCCGTCGTCTGAGGAAACAAAGGTGCCAAGAGCTTCCACCCGCTTGACCACCATCAGAAGATCGTCCTGGTCGTCCAATGCAAAGACCGCGTCGATCAGATCGTGGCGCGCGCCTTCGTCCTTCAGATGAACCTTCAGTCGGTCCGCAAGGAACGACAAGAGATCGGCAACAAGAGCCTCAGCATTGTCTGTCTTTGCTGACTGAGCGTTCAGTGCCGACAGGATCAACTCACCCAATTTCAGGCGCAGATTGTTTTCCAAAACAATGCGGATGACACCAAGCGCAGCACGGCGGAGCGCATAAGGATCCTTGGAGCCGGTCGGCTTTTCGTCAATCGCCCAGAAGCCTGCAAGCAGATCGAGCTTTTCAGCCAGGGCGGCAGAAACCGCGACCGGATCGGCCGGCACGCTGTCTGATGGGCCCTGCGGCTTGTAGTGCTCTTCGACCGCTGTTGCGACGGACACATCTTCACCCTGTGCCGTTGCATAATACCGGCCCATCAGGCCCTGCAGTTCCGGGAACTCAAAGACCATCGCAGAAACAAGATCGGCCTTGGCAAGTTCTGCCCCGCGCTTGGCTTTTTCTTCGTCCGCTCCAACCAGCGGTGCGAGTTCGGCAGAGAGCGCGATCAGACGCTGAACCCGTTCGCCGACGCTGCCGAGTTTTTCGTGGAACTTCACGTCCGACAGCTTCGGCAAATTGTCGGTAAGTTTGGTCTTCAGATCGCTCTGCCAGAAGAACTGCGCGTCCGAAAGGCGCGCGCGGATCACCTTCTCATTGCCTGCGATGATCAGCTTGCCATCGTCCGGAGCCACGATGTTGGAGATCAGGACGAACTTGTTGGCGAGTTTTCCGGTTTTCGGGTCCTTCAACACGAAGCATTTCTGGTTGACCTTGATGGTCAGCTGAATGCACTCGTCCGGAATTTCCAGGAAGGATTCGTCAAAGGAGCCGGTCAGAACCACCGGCCATTCAACCAGGCCAGCGACTTCTTCCAGAAGGCCCGGATCTTCCACCAGTTCCAGCCCGAGCGCCAGCGCCCGGTCCTTGGCATCGGCCAGAATGATCTCCTTCCGGCGGTCGGCGTCGAGCACGACTTTATGCTTTTCAAGGCCGGTCGCGTAATCATCAAAGCGGCGGACTTCAAAGGCGGTGTCGGCCAGGAAGCGGTGGCCGCGTGTGGTCTTGCCGGATTGAATGCCGTCAAACTCGAACGGTACGATCTCCGGCTCTTCGGTTTCCGGGCCGAAGGTTGCGATGATCGAATGCAGCGGGCGCACCCAGCGGGTCGACGTTGTGCCCCATTTCATCGACTTCGGCCACGGGAAATTGCGCAGGATACCCGGCATGAATTCGCCGATGATATCGATGGCAGACCTGCCCGGCTTTTCGATCACGGCCACATAAAAGTCGCCCTTTTTCGGGTCGGTCTGGATCGTGGCATCATCGATGGAGGCAAGCCCTGCGCCGCGCAAAAACCCTTCAACCGCCTTTTCCGGCGCGCCAACGCGCGGGCCTTTCCGCTCTTCACGGGTAGCGGCAGAGCCAGCGGGCACACCGGCGACATGCAAAGCCAGGCGGCGCGGCGTTGCAAAGGCTTTGGCGCCTTCATACGGCAAACCGGCATCCACCAGGGCATTGGTCACAAGCGTTTTCAGGTCCTCGGCCGCTTTGCGCTGCATGCGGGCCGGAATTTCTTCGCTGAACAGCTCAAGCAGAAGATCGGGCATAGGGTCAAAAGCCTTCGGTCAAGGCGGCGAAGAGCCACCAGAAATCAGTTGTGCGTCGGTTAGCAAGTCAGCCGCGACTTGTCACCCCCTGATACCGCTATGCGGCATGGGAACAAGCCTCTGCATTGCAAAGAAACAACAGCCGCGACGGCCCACTACCCGCCCAAGAAGAAAGTGATGATCACCGCGTTGGCCAGATCGACGAAGAAGGCCGAGACCAGCGGCAGGATCAGGAAGGCCTGCATGGCCGGGCCGTATTGCTTGGTCACTGCCGTCATATTGGCAATGGCCGTTGGCGTGGCGCCCAGCGAAAAGCCTGCAAAACCAGCGCCCAGAACGGCGGCATTATAGTCGCGCCCCATCACGGGGAAGAGCACAAAGATAATGAACAGACCAGCGCCGACAATCTGAGCCGCCAGGATCAGCATCATCGGCCCGGCAAGACCGGCAATGGTCCAGAGCTGCAGGCTCATCAAGGACATGGTCAGGAAGATACCAAGCGCCAGATCAGACAAAACCGCCAAGGACCGGGAGCGGGCGGGCCAGGTCATCTTCTTGAAAATCACCGGAACAGTGTTGGACAAAATAATGCCGCAGAACAGGCAACACACAAAGACCGGCAGGTCCAATTCAAAGCCGTAAACAAGAGCTTCTTGCAGAGCCACTCCCAAGGCGATGGCGATATTCAAGACGAGAAGCGAGCGCATCAATCCTGTGTGTGTCACGTTGGTGTCGTCTTCTTCTGCCGTTTCGATCCCGATCACCGGACCTTCATCCGGCCGGTCCGGATCCGGCTTGGCCCCTTTCACCTGGATCAGATAGTTGCCGATCGGACCGCCCAGCAAACTGGCGGCGATCAGACCAAGGGTTGCGGTGGCCGCGCCGATCTCAACAGCGCCGATAACATTGTATTGTTCAACCAGCCGCGGGCCCCAGGCGATCGCCGTGCCGTGTCCGCCGACCAGGGAAATCGTGCCGCCCAGAAGCCCAAATCCAACGGGCAACCCCATGGCGACGGCAATGCCGGTGCCAATGAGGTTCTGAAAGATCATGTAACCAACGGTGAGCACCAGCAGGATCGCCAAGGGCTTGCCGCCTTTGGCCAGATCAGAAAAGCGCGCATTGAGGCCGATGGCCGTGAAGAAACAGTAGAGAAGATAATCCCGGGCGCCGAGAGAGAAGCTGATTTCCTTGTCGAAAACGCCGTAGGCGATGAGTGCCAGCGTGGCGACCATCAGGCCGCCGGACACCGGCTCCGGGATGTTGTAATGGCGCAGGAACGCGATTTTCTTGTTGAGGCGAACGCCCAGAAAATAAACGAGAATTGCCACATTGAAGCTGACAAATTCATCCAGCGTTAGCACGTCGCCATTCATGTTTGAAGAGTCCCCTGTTTGCCCAGGAGAGACCCTAGCGAAGAATACTTAGGATTGCCAGTTAGCACCTTTCGCAGCTGGTGTGCTACCAGCCACCGCCACCACCACCGCCGCCGCCGCCGCCAGAGGAACCTCCACCGGAGGAACCGGAGCTGGAGCTGTCGGAAACGGGGAGCGAAGACTGGAACGAGCCGGCCATCGCGCTGGCGGTCGAGCGGACGCTGCGGCTGATGTCGCGGCTGTCGAAATCCCGGCCGCGATACCAGTGCGGATGATACTCCCTCTCCGCGCGGGTGGCGGTCGTAAGCCAACTCTCAAAGCTTTCCGCCCAGGGCTTCTCAACACCCAGGGAGACCGCATAGGGAAGCAGTTTTTCAAAATGAACGACGCTCATTTCCGGCACGCCGGACATGTTCAAACGCTCTTTTTCCGCGACAGACAGATAAAGCTTCAAGCCTTCGATTTCATCCATGACTTCCCGGCCATGGACCGTTGGGATGTCGATGTACATCGCATAGAAAATGAACATGACCAGAAGCGCGCCCAGGAACAACGGCAGCATCGGAATGAAGACTGGCGTATCTTCAATCAGGGCCATGAGCCAGGCGGAGCCATAAAGACCTGCGCCGCCAATCAGCGCAAACGCGACCCAAAAGACAACCTTACCCAACAAACCATCATGGTCGTCTTTGACCATTACATAAACTACATACGCCAATCCGTAAGAAATTGCGGTTGCGAAGATGGCAAAAAAGCCAAACAGAAATGACAGCAGATATTGCTGATCGCTCAACTCACCGAAATAGAACAAAGCTATGCCGGCCAATACGCTCAAGACAAAGCCGATCAGGATGTAGAAACCATTCGCCCGGAAATAGACGCCTTTGTATTCGTCATTGATGGCCGCGCGGAAATTCTCACCCAGCATCCGGATCGTTTCTCCGTTGCTCTTGCTGAGCTTCAAGGAGCTGCCGCGACCGCGCAAGAACTGATCAAGCACGGCTTCACCCTTTGGCAGCGTGTCCTCTGCGCCGGATACGTCATTTGCCGACAGCACAAGCTTTTTTCCGTCCTTATCGAGTGTCAACCGCCCCTTATTGGCCAGGCTGAGACAAGCAGCCGAAAGGGCAATCCAACCCATGCCGGAAAGGCCGCGGAAAAGGATGTAGTTGGCAAGCGCAGGCGAAATCCCATCGGGGGCTTTGAAACGCGGAAAAATGACGCCTTTCTTCGGATCTCGGCCAACGAGAAACCATGTGATCAAATAATAGAGTGCAAGGATCAGAACGGCAGCGCTTCCAACAACAAAGATCCGCTGGTCTTGAAACCACTGCTGCCACTTTTCCGCAGAACTGGGTTCGGCCACACCCCCCTTGGTAAATCCGGTCGCGACGGTCAGACCTTCTCCGGCGAACAGCGGCCTCGTTGTCGTGACAGTGACCTCTCGCCCGTCCTCGCTGGTTTGAATGTTATGGTCGCTGCCACTATCACCAAACAGACCGGTATAGGCTGCGCTTTGGGTTGCTCTGGCGCCAATCGGCAATGTGACCCGGGCGACCGCCTTATCAATCGGAAAAATCCACTCGTTGCCGGTGACATTCCAATAAACCTCGTCATACCCATCGAAGAACCGGACCTGCCGGCCCATACGATAGGTGATCGTGTAGGTGTATATGCCAGAGGGTAAGAAAACATCCTCGCGGCCTATATAGATGCGCACACCGCGCCCATTCTGGCGGGTAAACTTGTTCTCCCGCTGACCGTCCCTCAAGACGTCAAGCAGTTCAAAGGGAACGTCATGCTCCCAGCCGCCTGCGCTTTTTGCGCGCAGCGGGATGTCGCGAAAAATGCCGCGTTTGATCTCCTGGCCCTCGGCCCGCACCGTGATGGTTTCGGTCACGATCAGCGACCCGTCTTGCTGGACGTCGATGTCGGAAACGAACTTCAAGATACGCTCGTCAGACACCGCGCCGCTGACAGTGACCACCCACAGGATAGCGGCCAGAGCCGCGATCAGGATCTGGTTCAACCTCATGATCTGTTCTCCGGCCTAAACTTAAAACTTAACCTCAGGAACGGCGCGCTCGGCCGCATCCTCGATTTCAAAGTACTCCGCCTTGGTGAAACCGAATTGACCCGCAATCAGATTGGACGGGAAGCTTTCAACCGCGACATTCAACCCGCGCACCGCACCGTTGTAATAGCGCCGGGCCATCTGAATGGCATTTTCGATTTCATCGAGGGAATTGTGCAGGTCGGAGAAGTTCTGGCTGGCTTTCAGGTCTGGATAGCTTTCAGCAACCGCAAACAGCCGGCCCAGCGCCTGGCTCAGTTCGCCTTCCACCCGCGCCCGGCCAACAATGTCGCTTCCAGAAACGGAGGCTGCATCCGTGCGCAGCCGGGTGACGGTTTCCAGCGCATCCTTCTCATGAGACGCATAGGCTTTCACGGTTTCAACAAGGTTCGGAATGAGGTTGGAGCGGCGCTTGAGCTGCACATCAATGCCGCTCCAGCCTTCCTCGACCATCTGCCGCTTTTTCACCAGCGCGTTGTAAAGCAGGATCGCGAAAACCGAGAGCGCGATCAGAACGGCAAAAATAATCCACGTGGCCATGAAACCCTCCGAAACCAATGAAACGGAGGCTATCCGGACTTCTGCCAATTGTCATCGGCAAGAGCCCGCAAACGGCGGCAAAACCGGCAAACTGTGTTCCAGACCACATTTTGGGCGTTCGAAAACACGTTTGCCGGGGTTAAGTCTTTGAATCTGCGTTAGGCGCGACCTTATTCAGCCGCCTGATTGTGATAGCCGACACCGCCGGCTTCCGTTTCCAGGAAGGCCGCACCGCAGGCTTTGGCAAGTTCGCGCACGCGCAAGATGTAGCTCTGACGCTCAGTTACAGAAATCACACCGCGCGCATCCAGCAAGTTGAAGGCATGGCTGGCCTTGATGCACTGGTCATAGGCCGGCAGCACTACCTGGTGGACAGCATAGCCGTTGTCATCACGCGCCTTGGCGCCGGCGTCCAGAATGGCGCGGCATTCTTCTTCCGCATCCTTGAAATGCTGGAACAGGGTTTCGGTGTTGGCGTGCTCGAAGTTGTAGCGGGAGTATTCCTGTTCGGCCTGCAGGAAAACATCGCCATAGGTGATTTTCTCAGCACCTTCCTGGCCGTTGTAGTTCAGGTCATAGACGTTATCGACACCCTGAATGTACATCGCGAGGCGCTCCAGGCCATAGGTCAGCTCACCGGAGACCGGCGAACATTCAAAACCGGCCACCTGCTGAAAATAGGTGAACTGGGATACTTCCATGCCGTCGCACCAGCATTCCCAGCCAAGACCCCAAGCGCCGAGGGTCGGGCTTTCCCAGTCGTCTTCGACAAAACGGATGTCGTGGACTTTCGGGTCGAGGCCGATCGCATAAAGCGAGTTCAGATACAGTTCCTGAAGGTTCGCCGGCGACGGCTTCAAGAGCACCTGGAACTGGTAATAGTGTTGCAGACGGTTCGGGTTTTCGCCATAGCGGCCATCGGTCGGACGACGGGACGGCTGAACGTAAGCGGCTTTCCATGGGCGCGGCCCAAGGGAACGCAGGGTCGTCGCCGGGTGGAAGGTGCCAGCGCCGACTTCCATGTCGTAGGGCTGCAGAACCACACAGCCCTGGTCGGCCCAATAGCGCTGCAGCGTCAGGATCAGACCTTGGAAAGAGTTTTCAGGGCGCATATGCGCCGGAACGTCGCTCGACATGGATTTTGTTCCTGGGAACCGGGATCGTTTCAAATGCAGTGAGGCCCCGCCTCACCCGTTGGCGCGACAGGTGCCATGAGGGCGGCAGAAGGTCAAGGCCCGGATATCGGTTGCGGCGGCTGCGCCTTGCCGGGATGACAGCACCGCCTGCAAGCAATTTCGGACCGCTATTCCCTTTGGCTCATTTTTCAACACACAGGCGCTACGAAACTAGGACCCAGCGCTAACCGCCCATTTTTCGATCTCGTCTGATGTTTGGTCGTTTGCCATCACCTGAAGGATTTGCCCGAACAACATCGGCCGGCCAAAATAATAACCTTGAACATCAACATTGCCTTCCTTCTGAATGAGCATCAATTGCTGTTCCGTTTCCACACCTTCAGCGACAATTTTCATACCCAGCGCATCGCTCATTGCAATGATCGCCTTCACGATTGCATCGGCTTCCCGCGAAGCGCCGATATCCTTGATAAAGGCCCGGTCTATCTTGATCTTGTCAAAAGGGAATTGCCGCAAGTACCCCAGGCTGGAATAGCCGGTACCAAAATCATCCATGGCAATGCCGACGCCCAGTCTTTGCAAGTCACACAAGGTCTGGACGGCCGTGTCGACATCGTCGATCAGGACCTTTTCCGTAATCTCAAACTCCAGACGGCTGCCGTCCAATTTGTAGGCGGTCAGTCTTTCCTGCACAAAGTCTGTGAGACCCTGCCAGCGGAACAGATTTGGGGACACATTCACCGCGATCTGCAATTGGTCTAGCAACGTGGCATGCCGGCAGGCGGTCTCCAGCACCCATTTGCTAACTGGAATGATCAGATCCGTACTTTCGGCAATCGAAATACACTGCTGCGTGCCGATGTTCGTGAGGAAGGTGTCATCAAAGCGCAGCAACGCTTCAGCACCGACCAGCCGTCTTGATTTGGCATCAAACTGCGGCTGGTAATAGAGCTGGAACCTGTCGTCGGTCAGTGCGCTGCGCAAAGCGCGTTCCACCAACCGGGTTTGTTTTTGTTGAAATTCCATTTCCTCGCGGAACATCCGGCAGATGCCGCGGCCTTCGTTCTTGGCCCGGTAAAGGGCCAAATCGGCCCCGCGCATAATCCGTATCGGATCGAACTCCTCCGGCTCTCGCGCGACAGATATGCCGATGCTCGCGCCGATGGTCGCAACCTGACCGGACACGACATAGGGTTTGGAAACTTCCTCAATAAGATGTTTGGCCCGCTCGATGAGGGAGTTTTCATCCACCGGCCTTTGCACAAGAACCACAAACTCATCTCCGCCAATGCGCGCCGGAAGATCCGATTTTGGAATGTTTGCCTTCAACCGGCCAGCAACTTCGATGAGCAATTGATCTCCAGCTGCATGGCCCAGGCTGTCGTTCACATCTTTGAACCGGTCAAGGTCGAGCGTGAACACCGCAACAGGCGACTTCCTTGCTCGGCTTTTCTCCAATGTTGATGTCAGCCGGTCATCGAATTGGGTCCGATTGGCAAGCCCTGTGAGGCTGTCATGGGTTGCCAGATACGCGATCTCGTTCAGCGATTCTTTCATCAGTCGGAGCGGGAGGACTTTCAAGAACCAGAACAGTATGAGTGCCAATACCGACGACAACGCAGCTGTCAGGATCGCCTTCAAATAGACGAATTTCAAAGAGTGCGTAATCGACAGCTTGCCAACTTCATGTGCATAGTCGTCGAGGGATTTCTCCACCATCAGCACAGGCCAGACAAACACCGGTTCGGTTTCGGGATATTGCGCCACCACGCTGCCCGACGTTTCTGTCACTCTTAAGAAATGGAGTTGATCTCGCTTTTTGGTTCTGGAGAGGATTTCAGAGATTCGGATGTCGTTAAACGTCCAGTATTCCGGATCCAGATTAATGATTTCCCGGACGAAACTGCCTTTGAGCTCCAATTCGCCGAGCAACTCGGCTTCCAGACGTGTATACCCTGCATAAAACACACCCGCAGGCGGGAGGACCGCCACAATGAGTGTGAAGGCGATCGAAACCCACCTCGCTAGAGATATGAAAACCGACCATTCCTTTTGCATGCAGGAAGCACTCCGCTCCTATTGGTTGGCCTCAGAAAGAACAGCAAGAAAACCATTTTTCTCCAACACTTCGGCTCCCTTGGCAGAGCGTACGAAGTCGCAAAAAGCAGTTACTGCCGGATCAGCCTGCCCCATCAAGACGAGACGCAGTGTTTTAACGTAAGGATAGTCGCCTGCTTTCAGATCGGCCAAAACGTCGTTCCGGCCCTGAAATGTTAGGTGTTTCAATTTGCGTTTTTCAGACAGGATCTGACCGTACGAAGCAAATCCAAGTGACCCGGACACATTTTCAAGGGCTTCGGCGTTCTGCTGGTCGTTTGTTGCCACAAACGCCTTATCCTGGCTGACCATATCAACGATCCCCTGATCGATTTCAGCGGACAGGCCCCTTAAGAATTTGGTGTCGGATTCCTTGAGTGGCCGCATCACGACACGAACCGGCATTCCATCAGGCCACGTTGCCGATTGACCGGAATACACCTTTGTCAAAAGCTCAAGATTTACCGCGTCAACCGGATTTTCTGCCTGTGTCAGAAACACCATCGGAGTTTTGGCAATCTCATATGAGATTGCACCGGCGGCGATCTCTTTGTCCTTTAGAGCCCGTGCGCTGACTGAAAAACTGAGTTTGCCTTTGAGGACCGCCTTAATTCCACCACCGGACCCCAGGCTGGGCACAACCTTTATCTTTTCACTAGGAGCCTGTTGGCTATAGGCCTCGGCCAGCAGCCGGATGATCTCCAGACCAGACCCGGTTCCTCCGGCAATCAGTGTTTCAGACGGTTCCGCATTCCCGGTATTCGGCGAAGAAAACAACAAGGCAGACCATAGCCCGGCTGCGGCGAGCCAACGAAATCTGGAAAACTGGAAAGTCCGTCGCATTTGCCCCCCTCAGACTTCGCCCGCCCTAAAACTCGGAATTGGCGGTCGAGACACTTAATGTCGATTTTGGCGCAAATGTAATTCAACCTCGCTAATCAATAATATAAAAGTTTAAATATGGAAATTCTCACAATACATTGTCATTCATGCGCGAAATACTATTGTTAATTCTCACTATTTAACCAAAGGGAAGATCGCACACACTCCGATCAAAGTGTCTTTTTTGAAGAGCTGTGGCACCAAACCATAGGCACAGCATTTGCCAAACTCCTCCTAGCGTCATTTAAGACGAGAAGAGTGGGATCGGGTCATCGGCGCCAAGTGGTCTCCAGCTGTTTTGACATCAACAAACGACATCGCCGGATCCACGCGCCTGTAGAGAAAACAAAAATCCCCAACTGACAAGCGAAGGCGCCCAAAAACGGTCACAGGTTTCGAAACACCATCCGCAATCCCCTGTCAGTGTGGACGTATGAAAGAAAAACTGTCTAACTGATGACAAATCCGATTTACTCTGGCCCCTCCCGGTATCTCACTTCCCAATGCCACTAGCCCCAATCAGTATCACCCTTGCCCCGGCTGTACTGTCTGATGGCGATCAGCTTGCAGACCTTCGTGTCAGAGCGATGAGGCCAAGCTTGGAAGCAATCGGCAGGTTTGATCCTATCCGGGCCAGAACGCGTTTCCTGTCAAACTATTCGCCATCCGACACTCAGAAAATCCTGCTTAACAGCGAACTTGCGGGATTTCTTGTTGTCCGCGAGAACCCGGATCACCTTTACCTGGATCATTTTTACATTCGTCAGGAGGTCCAGGGACGGGGAAGCGGCCGGCACGTCCTGAGTGAAGTCAAAGCCAGAGCCCAAAAGTCCGGCTGTCCTATCCGCCTGATTGCGTTGGCCGGCAGTCCGGCAAACGCCTTTTATCTCTCGAACGGATTTGAAGCTGTCGGCAGAGATGATGTCGACGTTCAATACCAATGGATTTCTGACTGACCTCGATCGGGTGGACTGCAGCACGCCCTGTCCTCACCTCCGTCATGACTTGACTTGATCATGGCATCCCTTTCGTCGCCATACCCATCGCACGGCCCTTGAAATTGCGCGTAAGCCCTAAGGATCTTCGGGTCATGCCCGCTTCATCCAAAGATGAGCTGATAAGGCGCAGGCCTAGAAACAGACCGGGAATATCAAGGGTTGCGCTGTGGCTAACAACATGCAATGTTCTTTTTATGTTTCTTATATGTTCCCCATTTAGACGAGGCGTGCAATGTCCTTAAATTATGTAATGATCGGTTCTAATGATGTAACGAAGGCACGGGCTTATTTTGATGCCGTCTTACCACTCATTGGTGGAACGGTGGTGATGGAATTCATGCCGAATGGGGTTTGCTATGGTCTGCGTGGCGGCGGGCGGATTTGGGTAACACCGCCGTTTAACAAGGAAGCGGCAACGCCAGGCAATGGTAATATGGTCGGGTTGCTCTGCGAAAATGAGACCGAAGTGCAGGCAGCTCATGCAGCGGCGCTTTCTGCCGGTGGCACCGATGAAGGGGAGCCGGGTCCGCGCCCGCAATATGGGCCTGATTTTTACGGAGCCTATGTCCGTGATCTTGATGGCAACAAGATGAGCTTCGTCTATTTTGGCGGTGCGGATTGATCGTTGGCGATGGCATTCGGCGCGGCCCAAGATTAGATTGCCTCGCCGTTTCGCTGCGCGCAGGGGATATGGCCGTTTGGGGCGAAGGGTAGCTTCACTGCTTAAACTGCAACGGCAATCAGTGGAGCGACCGCTGCAGAGTCACAAGTCGTCGGCTCAGCGGCTATTTGCGCCAAAGGGTGAGGCCTCGCCTCACCTGTTGGCACGACAGGTACCAAGAAGGCGGGCCAAGAACAAAACCCTGGGAAATGAACGACTGGTTCTGATCTTCTTTAGGCCCTAAATCAACATCCGTGCCGATTGCCGCAAATGTCCGGATCGAGCCCATCAGAGACTTTCATGCTGATGCGCTGAACTCGAAATTCAAGTGGATTCGGGATAGTCGCAGCGGTCACGATTTGGGAGGTTGCTCGGGCCCGGAGGGTTTGTTGTAAAACTCGTCTTTGATACGTTCAATATCGCCAGACGCCAACATGTCTCGAAACTCCGATTTCACTATCGGAATCAAGTTGCTATGCTTTCTATGCAGGTAGTGATAAAATGGAACAGTGCGTAAAGGCGCTCCGACACGCTGAATACAACCCTGTTCATTTTGATCGGAGTAAAGGTGCAGAGCTATCCGTGGGGCGATCACTGCATCTAAACGGCCCAGCTTGAGCATTCCGAACAATTCGGGTTGAGTTTCCCCTAGCCAAACATTTTCGTAGTCATCGGTGAATGTCGCCAGCAGTCTTGCGCCATTCAGCCTACCCCACCGCAACTCTGACGGCTTTTTGCTCTCCAGGATGTGCGGGTCACAAGAATACACCAACACATCGATCGTCATGATTGGAACGTCGATCCGATGGAGTTCCGGAAATACCTTTTCGAATACGCGCGGCGCGGCAATCTCTCCATCCGCCTGCCCCGCCGAAGCCATGGCAATAGACCGGGCCCTGGGCATTTTTTGAATGACTATGGGTATACCGAGCCTGTTATATGCTGCTGTGACGATTTCGACGGCAAGCTGAAGCGGCGCCGCATTTTGGCCCATCAACAGCAAAAGCGGGTCTTTAGCAACAACTCGAGAGGGAAACAGCCCCAGCACCAATATGCTAACCAGTAGAGTATTCAAAAGCGTACGCATTCGCACCTCTGCCTTGGTCCGCTCTGTTATTGGCACCTTAGGGATGAACAGATAGTCGACGTCCCGATACATAATAGTATACTGCGAGGAATGTCGTTCGGATTAGACTTTTTGGGGCTCAAATTGATTACTCTGGAACAAACTTTAGTGTACGATCACCACACACAGCGATCCGCATCCGCACACTGAAAACCCGCTTTGGGCCGTCTTTGCCAATTGTTCAAAAGGTTAGAAAGTCCGGCCAACGGCCATCCGTTCCAACTGCACCGAATGACCGGTCTCCGCCCTCATCTGGGAGTACCGTTTGAGGCATTGGGTTAATCTGGGCATGATGCATTTTGACCGACAGACTGACCTTGCGATGTAAAGCGTGCCAAAAGCACAGCTGATCGGAAGGATATTAAACGGCATGGATCCCCGGATCGGTGTCCGGGGCAGGCTCCCGGATCGGCGTCCGGGGCAAGCATCTGGATCAAGTCCGGTGATGGCGGCGGAGGTTTGCCCGTGGCTGCCACCCCTCAATGCATGCTGAGGAGCACTTCAATGTCGTGTTGCGAGAGCGGAGCCAGAAGAGCCTTTTCTTCAACATGCAAATTGGGATCGCTTTCAAGATGCGCCATGATTTGCACCGCAACTTCACTGGTCGGCTGATAATAAAGATCCGGATTTTCCTTGCTCAAATCGTCCAGAAGCCGTGTGATCAGCTTCCTGCGTTTTTCAGCATCCAGTTCACTGCGTTTATCCTGTAACACTGTTTTTTCTTCCAATTCAGATTCAGAACGACGCTCTTAACGAGTATAGCACGTAATTTCACAGCACTGAAAGTATCCCCAGCCAAAGAGAAAACCCTTTCATCAAATCCAGAGGCAGCCGGGGCTACGACGAGACTGTGGCCCCTCCCCGGTTCACCGGGGAAAGGCCATACGTTTCTTTATCTAATGCTCTGACTGGTCCGCTTACTGGCCATCGGGCGGAGATTGCGGCGGCAACACCGGCTCGACGCTGCAATCATTGCCTCCACCAAAGCAGCCATACCGTTCCCCCTGAAGCGATGGCACATAATTGACGCCTGCCCCCGGCGCCGGTTCACGCATATGCGGAACGGTCAGCTGAAAATCCGCCTCTTCCTGGAAAATCACCACAAAATCCGAGCCGCCGAAGGCGAAGTTGGCAAACTCCCAGCCCTTTTCGGCCATAGCCCCTTCCTGAACCCAATCGCGCGGCTGGATGGCACTCACCTGGGCCATGCCCATCGGCGAAATCACCACCACACCATGATCTTCGGTTTCAATGCCGATCACCATGCGGGTCTGACCGAATTGCCAGTCAGCGGTGTCCTGCGGGTCATAATAGGCAATCCCACCCGGTTCCACGGCTTCCTTCCAGCCGGATTTCAGCCGCACCGCGGACTGCAGATGCTTCATATAGATCAGCTTGCCGGCCACCGGCACATGCAGGCGGTGATAATTGTTCACATTGAGGAACTGATGGGTCCAGGTGCCGCCATCAAAGATACTGGGATCAATGGAGCCGAACTCGGCAATCACCTTTTCGTCCGGCTCGCCGGTGATGAAGGTGTGCACATCGCTGTAAAGCTTGCCTTTGATCAGCTGGCCGGCCTGGCTGACCGTGTCATAATCGGTGATCAGCTTGCCGTTGTTGCTGATTGCCCACCAACCGGCAGAGTTGGAATCGCCGATGGAGACCACTGTATTGGGGTCTTTGTAACCCTGCACGGGCCGAGACCCGGTTGGAAACTGCGTGGCGCAGAGCTCGCGCACAAAGAAATCCTGGAAGGTGGTGTAGCCGCCTGCCGGAGGGCAATACCAATCGCCAAAGTTGGGGTCGGACGTGAAGTCCGGCACATGCGCCGCCGATGCTGGCGTTTCCAGATAGTCACCCCAGGATTGGGCGATAGTGCGCATCCAGTTGGAAAAGGTCTCATTTTCAAACTGCAGCTGACCACGCGGGTCTGTTGTTAATTGCCGGTCGACCAGGAAATAGCTGTAAGACAGCATGTCCAGGATGTTCCAGTTACAGTAGTTTTTGCCGTCCATGCTGACGCGGATAGCACCGTTATGGACATTCGTATCGATGTTCTGCGGATTATAGGTCACCAGCGCATCAACAAAGTCATAATAGTCATTGAGGCTCGCCACTGGATTGGTGTTCGGGTCATCATTGACCCGTTGGCCAAGCTCAATTGACTGCACCAGTGACTTGCGCAGGTTCATGTCTTCCTCAACCAGATTGATCAAGGCCTGGGTCGCCGGCTGGCGATCGACCGGTGGGCAGTCTTTCGCCAGGGCCACGCCACTGCCGAGAAGGGCCAGGCTCACGCCGGCAACAGCAGCACATGTGAGGGAATTCTGTTTCATCAATTCCTCCAACGTCGTTCACAACTTACTTAAGTGATTATTTTTATTATTAAATATTACGATATCACAATTTAAAGTTGCTGTTAAGCGAATTTGCCACTGAAATATTTTTTGGCCGAAATTGTCGGGTGGAATATCGTGCGGATACGCCAACGCTAGGCGAGTCTTGCCAAGCGCATCTGCGTCCAGGTCATGGAAAAAGCAGCGAATGAATTTGGAGATAGCGTTCGGTGTCAGACAGACCGTCTCAAAGTTTCACTTGGCGTTTCGCCGAAATGGGTCTTGTAAAGACCCGCCACACGGCCCAGCTGAGTGAACCCATGGGCGTGGGCCAGCTCGGTCACGGTACAGTCGTCCTTGTGCAATCGTTTCAGCTCGCGCCGCAGCGCATGAAGACGGCGCAGCTCGAAATACCGGCGTGGCCCAATCCCCAAAGTTGACTGAAAGGCATAATAAAGCTTGCGCTTCGACATCCCAAGCTGTCCGGCCAGGGTATCGATATCGTCCTGTCCGTCGTCTTCGCCCAGTTCAAATACGGTTTCGGCAGACCGGACGATTTTGTGCTGTCGGGAGGCTGGAATTGCGGACACGCTCACAGACTGAGCTTCCATCCAAGGCATCAAGACTTCTGATAGAACCTCCAGGACATGGTCCCGCCACATGCGTTTTTGATTGCGGAATTCGGGACTGTCTGAGATCCCCTGCAAACGCAACCACCGGCTTGCTCTCTGGCAGACTTTCGTGAGCCGGTTCAAACGTTCACCTGGAACGCGCCTTAACGGCGCCCCGCGTGGGGTCCATCCAAGCACGTCAACGAGATCTTCTGACACGGAAATCTCAAGGCTTAGAAGCGGGCCATGCAACAGGTAGTCGGTCTCTTGTCCCGGGTGCCAGACAAGCGCGTCTTTCGGCCCAACTTCGAGGCCGGAACTTAGAACGGCTCCCTCGCTCTCGATCATGTAACCAATATGAAGGCCATCTCCTTCCAGAACATCGCGCCAAAGCTGGCGCCCCTCGCTGCGGACCCAGTTCAAGGTGACACCTTCAAAATCCTCCGCACGTAGTTCGAAGTTAAGAGGTCCGGCTGTGAGCTGTGTCAGGGAAGGGCTAATGCCCATGGTTTCAAACCAGAACATTTCGATTTCATCAAAGGTTTCGAAACGCACGCAGTCTGAATTCATTGCCCCGTCCGCAATAAGAAAATTGATAAATCTTGCACGATCTGAACAGCCCCTCGTTTTGAATAATGGCAGTGTTTCATCTCCGGTCAAGGACCTGTGCCCTTGCGTCAGAGCTCGTTGTTTTTGGGAGGCTTGAAATGAATTTCAGGAAATTGGGACTGTCCGCATTGCTGGCGTGCGGCTTGATGGCAACATTGGCGACGGTCGGTCATGCTCAAATGCTCAAGGACATCGCCAAAGCTGGGCCTAACGAGAACATCGGGCCAATGCCGCACGAAGTCCCGGGCGATCCGACCAAAATGAACATCAAGCAGGACAAGTCGACCAACATCTGGCGAGAAGAACGCGAACCGTCAGGGCGGCCGGCCGGCCCGATGGACGTCCAGCGTTATCAATTGCAAATGGAGCCGGTTGGTATCCAGACGTTTTTCAAACTGCCTGTGGCCCTCACCCCGGAGGATCTCAAGGCCGGAGAGATTGACATTGCAATCTTCGGGGCACCGACCGGGGCGTTGCCCCATTCGGCCGGCAACATGTGGGCGCCTGCCGAAGTTCGCACGACTCGCGATTATGGCGGTTATGGTGACCCGAAATTCCCGCTGAGCTGGGTGGAATATGAAACCTTGCTGGCACCGTTTACGATCCTCAATGCGGTCGATTACGGCGATGCCGGGCTGAACGCCTACAATCAGGCTGAAACGCTTAAGGAAATCCGCCGAATGACACGCGATATCGCTTCGGTCGGGGCTATTCCATTCATTGTCGGTGGTGACCACTCCGTTCCCAACGGCACGTTCCGCGGCATTGTCGATGTTTACGGCAAAAACAACGTCGCTTTTGTTCACTTTGACGTCCACCTCGACCGCGATTCCGGCATGGGCAAATTCGGCGCCTATTATCATTCCGGCAGCTTCATGAACCGGGCTGTCTCTGAAGGCATGGTCGAGGGTAAGCATGTCATCCAATACGGGATGGCGACACCGGTTTTTGGTCCAGAAGAGTGGGATCAAGTCGCTGCAGAAGGCGGTAAAGTCTATCACATTCACGAAATCCGCCGGGATGGAGTCGAAGAGACTTTCGACAAGATCTACAATGACTTGAAAGACATCGATCTTGTCTATGTGTCCTTCGATATCGATACCTTTGATATGAGTTATGCTCCAGGGACCGGATCATCTTCACCCATCGGATCGCATCCGGAAGATCTGTTCCCAATGCTGCGCCAATTTGCAGCGACCAAAACGATCGTCGGCGTCGACTTTGTGGAGTTCAATCCGTTTTATGACAACAAAGGCCAGCAGACAGCCAGGTTGGTCCGCCGGACGATGTTCCAATTCCTCACCGGCATCGCAATGAAAAAGGCAGGCATGGAACCGGATTACATTCATCCGCGCGTTTCTGGAGAGCCTTGAGCAACCAGAACCCTTCTGCCTGACATGATAAGCCCCGGAGACGTATGATGTCTCCGGGGTTTTCTTCTTGTTCAGAACTCCCGGCCCTGTCGGCTCGGCGCAATGCTTTGCTGCTTTGACAAGGACTGCGAACGGCGATACCTCTTCCCGCGGGCCCAGCCCCCGCCTCCCGCAGACACTTGTCCTGGTGAAGATCTGGAATTTTTCGATCATCTGTTCCGCCACACATTTCGTGACGGAAGCAATGCGGGTCCTTCCTGAGAGCCAGTCACTCTTCGTTTGAACTGCTCTTAATTCGAAATGATTGATATGGAGAGCAGAATGTCGACCGACACTGTTCAAGACAATTTTTTTGTCAAAAGTCCCCTTGGGCCGCTTCTGGCCAAAACCGCCTTGCCGATCATCTTTGTCATGAGCATGAACGGCCTCCTGACGGTCGTGGATGCGATCTTTCTTGGGATTTACGTCGGGCCTGATGCGCTGAGCGCAGTGACCTTGATGTTTCCCGCCAGCATGCTGATCATCGCTTTAGCGACCCTTGTCTCAAACGGCATGTCGAGTGTGCTGGCCCGTCATCTGGGCGCTAGCCGGTTCACAGATGCGCAGGCGATCTACGCTGGCGCGCACGGTCTCGCCCTGGCGATCAGCTTGCTGCTCATCATCCTCTTCTTCAGTTTCGGCCAGCCTTTGGCGTTGATCGCGGCAAATGGCAGCCTACCGATCGCCGAGATGGGCCACACCTACATGCAGATCAGCATTGTGTGGGCCCCGGTTTTCTTTGTGCTTGCCGTCAATTCCGATGCACTTCGCAACGAGGGCATGGTCGGCTTCATGGCCGCCTCGAGCCTGCTGGTATCCTTGTCGAATATCGGGTTCAATTATGTCCTGATTGTCCTGTTGGGGCTCGGTGTCGCGGGTTCGGCCTATGGAACCGTGTGCGCCCAGGTGCTCTCGCTGACCATCATGATGGTCTATAGGGTTATGAAACAAACACATCTCCCACCAAGTGTATTGTTTCACAATCGCCTGATCTACGGGTGGCGGGAGATGCTGGCGCTTGGGGCGCCGCAAAGCCTGAATTTTCTAGGGTTTTCTCTTGGTACCGCCGCCACCATTGCGGCCCTGCAATGGATCCAGGCAGTTAACTACGAGGCGACCATTGCGGCCTACGGTATTTTGACCCGGATCATGACCTTCATCATCTTGCCGCACATCGGCTTGTCGAAGGCGCTGCAATCGATCATTGGCAACAATTACGGTGCTCGGCTATGGGCCCGATCAAATGGCAGTCTGCAACTCGGTATAGCCGTATCTCTGGCCTACTGCCTGGGAATGCAGACTTTTGTGAATGTTTTTGCACTCTGGATCGCCGGCTTGTTCACCGCTGACGCCCTTGTTCAAAGTGAAATCACTCGGATTCTGCCAGTCATGACGGCTTTGTTTTTTGCGGCCGGCCCCTTGATGATCATCGCAACATATTTTCAGGCGATCGGAGACGCCAGCCGAGCGGCGATCCTCAGCTTGATCAAGCCGTATCTGTTCCTGATCCCTTTGATCTTTGGAATGGCTGCGGTTGCGGGAGAACCGGGCATCTGGCTGGCGGGACCAGCCTCAGAGCTGATGCTCCTCGTGCTGACAGTCGTCGTACTTGCGATCACCGCACGAAAAAACGACTTGAAATATGGGCTCTTTATGTCCCGGCAATATCAGCCGGCTCAAAGCTGAGCAGAAAACACACGACTAATACAAAAAAGCCGGCCTCAGGATTGGGGCCGGTATTTACCGCTCGTAGGATCAAAAACAAGCTTCTCGCCGCGGCCCGCAGGATCGGCCTTGGCGGCCGCCTTTGAAATGTGATTTTCCACTTCAGCCATTTTCCGCTTGATCCGCTGCACGATCCAATACCCGCCAACGGCAAGGGCGGCGGCACCTATCAACTCTGTCATTTGACGTCCCCTGTTCCTGTTTTCACACAAACCCCGCAATACGTCTTTTTAAAGACCGAAGCGCTGCCACATCAGCCGTTCTTCGGCCGCGGAAATAAGTTCATTGCCAAGCCCAGTGGTCAATGCCGACGGCTCAATGCCAACACCCACAGCTGCCTTGCGTCCAAACATGCCCCGCGGCGCAGAAATCAGTTTCGCTTCCGCCTTCTCGCCGTAGCGCTTTTTCAAGACACCGCGCAGATCTCCGATGGAATCCACAAGACCAAGGTTCATCGCACTGGTGCCGGTCCAGAACTTTCCGGTAAACAGATCCGGATCATCCGACAGAACATCGGCACGCCGGGATTTAACCATGTCTATAAACGTGTCATGGATCTCTTGCTGTAGAGTTTTCAAATACTCAATGTCTTCAGTCACTTCCGGCTGGAAGGGATCCAGCGTGACCTTTTTCTCGCCCGCCGTATAGACCCGGCGTTCGACGCCGATCTTCTTGATCATTTCGGTAAACCCGAAGCCGGCAGCAACAACGCCAATGGACCCCACCACAGAAGACGGATCGACAATAATCTCATCGCCGGCAAGCGCAATCATGTAACCACCGCTGGCGGCCACATCTTCCACGAAAACAAGGACGTCTTTTTCGTTTTCCTTGGCAAGATCCCGGATCCGCTGAAAGATCAGCCGCGACTGGACCGGAGAGCCGCCCGGCGAATTCACAATCAGTGCCACGGCCGGCGCCTTTTTCATGGAAAAGGCCTTTTCCAGCGGCAACGCGGCCGTTGCCAACGTCAGGCCAGGCCGCAGCGGGCTGGACATGCCAATCGCCCCCTGAAGGCGGACAACCGGGATGATCGGAGCATCATTTTTTAAAAAACCGGGCAGAAGGCGGCGCAAGAAAGACAGCACGTAGAATTTTCCCAAGAATTCGGAATGGTCTCCGAGATATAGGGGGTACCTCGGGATATGCCAATGCCGCTCATGCGCCTCTGTGGCTCAGTGCCCTCTTTTCAGACCAAAAGGAGAGCTCTTTTGGGCCTTCATGACCCGTTGACCGTTCTCAAGCCGACCTTTTTTATGAGGTACTGGCGGTTTGATTTTCTCTGCTGCCATGAATTCAGTTTTCCCACTGAACTGCCACATCATCTTGACCCCAGCATAATTGCCGGACCGCCACATAATGCATCCGCGAACGGGTAAATCCATGCCCGGTATTTTCAAAATGATTGAATCTGACAGGAATTCCAGATGCTCACAATGAAGCCGGCACCCTGAGAGGCTGGCATCGACAATCTTGCACTTCAGAAATTTCGTCTTCTCGCTCGCCGACACATTTGCCGCAATTGAAACCGGCCGGCGCCGCTCTTTCCGCTTTTCACAGGCAACGTCATCTTGAAATTCAAAGGCAACTCGAACTTCCTCTGGTCGAACTTCGCGGATCCGGCCCTTGATCATCTTATCGACCCCGGCCAAACGGAGACCGATCAGTTTGTCCAATTCGGAATGCTTCGTGGATAAGACCCGGCAACCGGAACTATTAATGCTGGTTGCAACAGCTTCCTCGCAGTCCAGTGTCTCAAAATCGAGGACCAGAACCAAGATATTAGAGTCCCCGGAGTATTTCTCCACGATTTCCTTCAAATCAGATCTCCAACTGTCTAGCCGCAAATTCCTCCGTACCTATCGTCAGATATTCTAGGGTTATAATTACAAATACAGATTTAACACTGAAAATAAATTGCCACTTATCTGTAAAACTCATTACAATTCGAGTAATTAATTCTTGGAATGAAAACGCATTTTCGCTTAAAAAATCAGCTAGTTGCTTCTCCCTTCCAATACTCATGGAAGTTCTTTCAAAAATTTACATTATGCAGTTGAAAGTCGCTTCTCATTTTCCTTATTCAGCTGCAGCCTTGTGCTGAACGGAAGGAATAAGAAATTTAAAGGCGCAAACTATTGTTGCACAATTTTTGAGTGTATACTCAAAAAATCCCGCCAGGAGAGGCGTTTTTCTAAAGGACTGCGCAAAAGGTAGGCCGGATGATATGTCGCCACAGCCGCAATTTCCCGCCCGTTTATCGAGTACGCCATCCAGCGCCCGCGCATCTTGCGGATTCCATCTTGAACACCGAGCAACGTCTTGGCTGAAGCTGCGCCCAAAAACACAAGCACGTCCGGATTGACCAATTCGATCTGTCGTTGAATGAATGGACGGCAGATTTCGGTTTCCTGTGGCGTGGGCGTCCGGTTTCCCGGCGGACGCCAAGGCACCGTATTGGCGATGTAAACGGACGAACGGTCAAGATGGATTGCCTGAAGCATCCGGTCAAGAAGCTGGCCCGACCGGCCGACAAACGGCTTGCCCTGAAGATCCTCGTCTCGGCCTGGCGCTTCGCCAATCAACATGATACGCGCATCTGGGCTGCCATCTGCGAAGACAAGCTTTTTGGCCGTCCGCTTCAAATTGCAGCCTTCGAAACTATCCAGACAAGCACGCAAGTCTTCGAGGTTTGCTGCCCCAGCGGCCAAATCCCGTGCCGCCGCAATGGCCGCCTGGTCGGGAATGGCCCCGTGGTCAGTTAAGCTGGCACTGCCCCTTTGGCCTGTTTGCCCGGCTGCAGTGGCCCCGGCAAGAGTTGACGGCGCCGCAGCGGCTGGCAGGTTCGCCGCTGTAGAGGTCGCCTGGTCCAAGTTGCCCGCCCCTGACCCAGCCTGCCCAGCGGGCGGCATAGGCGTCTTCTGTTGCCGCTGTTCGGCATGGATTCGGGTCAACCGAACCCAATCAACCGGATCATCGCCCAAAGCTGCATCCACGCCCGATGCCAGATAAAAATCCAGCAGAGCTTCCAGATGCCGTGATTGCGGTGGGCTTTGTTGCAAACAGTTTCTCCTGCGTGGCCGGCAGCGGCCCTCGCGATCGGTTTCAAGCACAATCGGCGGCGCTGACGTCCTAGCACCCCCCTTTGAGCAATTGAGTGGCCGTCAAACTATGTCATTCCCGAAAGCGTGCCAAGATGGTGAGCTGCGCTGGCGGCCACTGCCCACAAGTGCTCCACAACTCGACCCACCGCCTCAACGTAACGTAACATTACTCGACCTGCGACAATTTACGTTTACGTAAACGTCAATTTTGGGCTTGACGCCCGGCTCTTGCTTTGGTCTATCTGGCCCCAAATACGATCATTCGGCTACAGGTTTCGCATTTTCATATGGAAAATGTCGGGATTTGCCCATCACTTGACGGCAAACCAAGCGAAACCTGCACAGCGACATTGGGCGGAGGGAGACAAGATGAGCGAACAGGACGCGCTGGGCGAACGCGAAAGCATGGATGTGGATGTGGTCATTGTCGGGGCTGGCCCCGCTGGCCTTGCTGCCGCGATCCGTTTGAAGCAGATATCTGCTGAAAAAGGCGAAGACATCAGCATTGTCGTTTTGGAGAAAGGGTCTGAAGTCGGCGCGCATATTCTCTCGGGCGCTGTCATCGATCCGATTGCTCTGGACCAATTGCTGCCTGAATGGCGCGAAGAAGACAGCCCGCTCAAAACCGCGGTAACGGACGACCAGTTCATTCTGCTGGGACCGGCAGGTTCCATGCGGCTACCAAACCTGTTCATGCCTAAGCTGATGAACAACCATGGCAATTACATCGTCTCCTTGGGCAATGTCTGCCGCTGGCTTGCTGAAAAGGCCGAAGCGCTTGGTGTTGAAATCTATCCGGGGTTTGCCGCAGCTGAAGTGCTTTATGACGATGACGGCAAGGTGGTTGGTGTGGCCACCGGCGACATGGGCATCGGCCGGGACGGCAAGCCCAACGCCATGTTCACGCGTGGCATGGAATTGCGCGGTAAATACACATTGATTGGTGAAGGGGCCCGTGGTTCGCTCGCCAAGGAACTGATCGAGAAATATGATCTCGACCAGGACAGCGACGTTCCCAAGTTCGGGATCGGCATCAAAGAGCTGTGGCAAATTGACCCGGCCAAACACAAACAGGGTCTCGTCCAACACTCCTTCGGCTGGCCCTTGGACCGCAAGACCGGTGGCGGCTCGTTCCTCTATCACTTGGAAGACAACCAGGTTGCTGTCGGTTTCGTGGTTCACCTCAACTACGAAAACCCTTGGCTGTCACCTTTCGACGAATTCCAGCGCTTCAAAACCCACCCGGCCGTCCGGGAGACTTTTGAAGGCGGCAAACGCATTGCCTATGGCGCCAGAGCCATCACCGAAGGCGGTTATCAGTCTGTCCCGAAACTCTCGTTCCCGGGCGGTCTCTTGATGGGCTGTTCGGCGGGTCTCTTGAACGTCCCGCGCATTAAAGGCTCTCACAACGCCATGCTGTCCGGCATGCTGGCCGCCGAAGAAGTCATGGCAGCACTTGGCCGCGGGGAAGCGAACAGCGAGCTGACCAATTACGACACCGCTTGGCGCGAAAGCTCGATCGGTAAGGATCTTTGGAGGGTTCGCAACGTGAAACCGCTCTGGTCCAAGTTCGGCTTGGCGCTGGGCGTTGCCATGGGCGGCCTGGACATGTGGACCAACGAGCTGTTCGGCTTCTCCTTCTTTGGCACAATGAAACACGGCAAAAAGGATTCAGAGACACTGAAACCGGCCAAGGACTGCAAGAAGATCGATTATCCGAAGCCGGATGGCGTGATTTCCTTCGACAAATTGTCGTCGGTCTTCCTGTCCAACACCAACCATGAGGAAGATCAGCCGATCCATCTGAAGGTGGCCGATGAGACCCTGCAGAAGATGTCAGAACACGACGTTTTTGCTGGCCCGTCGAACCGCTATTGCCCGGCTGGTGTGTATGAGTGGGTGGAAGAAGACGGCAGCGCGCCGAAGTTCCAGATCAACTCTCAGAACTGCGTCCATTGCAAGACCTGTGACATCAAGGACCCGAACGGCAATATCACTTGGACGGTGCCGGAAGGCGCTGGCGGCCCGAACTATCCGAACATGTAACGGCCCGCGTAACAGTTAACAGATCTTGGAAAAGCAGCCGCATGTTTAGATATGTGGCTGCTTTTTCTCTACTATTTCCCTTTGCCGCCGCATTTCATTCAAATATCCGTCACCCTTTGGGATCAAGAGGGCTTCCTCCCGCGGCCTTGCCGCAGATTGTTTATTAAGAGGAAGCAATTGACCCATTCTGTGTTGATGACCTGTACCCTTGCCGCCGCGATGACCCTGGGCTCTGCAGTTCTTCCATCATCCTCCATTTCAGGACCACTCTCGGTCAGCCAGGCACAGGCTGACACTGGCGCTGCCCGGCGAACCGCACGGCGCACGGCCCGCCGCGTTTCAACCCGGCATGCGCGCTATTACCCAAGCCTTCCGGCAAACTGCACCCGCATCATTGTCAACGGTATTGCCTATCATCGCTGTGGCACGGTCTATTACCAGCCGGTCGTCCACCAAGGCGCGAATGTATTTGTCATTGTGACCCCTTAAGCGCTGGCATAAACTTGAAATGACGTTGGCGGAGGTGATGACAATCGCCTGCGCAACAACAGCTGGGGAGCGGGCAATCTGGCCGCTCCTCTGCCCCCCAGGCAAGGAATAAAAGTATCCGGCAAACCTTAGTCGGAGGATTTGCATCAACCCCCTGCCGCATAAGCATATTTTATGGCTCAATAGTTTTGCAGCATAATCAGTCAATCGTCATTACTGACAGTGATTCGTCTTGATTTCCGTATTTACTGCAATATTCTGCATTTCAAAATTATACGGTTGCTGAATAACTTACCGCTCTGCGGCGGAATTCTGCGTATGCATCGTGAAAATTACGCAAAGTTGTGTAAGGGTTATTCACCCTATAAGCATTATCTATACATCAATAGATAAAGAAAATACAAAATACAATTCATTGAATTTAAAGCGCTTCTTGCGCTCCGACAACTTTCACCACAATTAGTAATTGCCCCTATACAACCAAACAAAAACACCATGCAATCTATTTATAATGTTGTTTTTATACAGTTATTCTGAAATTTGAACACTGCAATTAGTACGATTGGTTGTATTTGCACATTGCAATTGATTAATTTAGCTTACCTCTAGCGGGGCACTCCAAAACAAAAACAACGCAATGCGAATGGAAGCTTTCGTCCCTGCCGATGGCTCAAAGCGCTTCGGTTAAACGGAGCCAAACGGCTTTGATGCCTTGTGGAACTGGAATTTCCAGCAACGAAAATAAGACGCGGCGGTCTTGTTTTCAGAACCCGGTAGTTCCTTTTGAAACATCAGCGCGGGACTAATCTGCACTGACCCCATCGACCGCAAGGCATAGCACCGGGAAGGCCACTTCCCGGTGCATTTCATATCAGCACTCTTTAAGATAATTCTGCCGCCGGTTGGCGCGTTACGCGGCAGTTTTCCGCGACTGAGGACGGCGGCGGCGATTTTTGCTAAACCGGCGGCCATTGTCGTTGTCCCCTGCTCCAGCGGCCTTGTTGAACCTGGGCCTTCCAGAACCGCCGGACTTGCCGTTTTTACCCCGTTTTGCGCTTTTGGCAGCCGACATAGGCGGCACCTCGCCGCTCGCAACGGCGATATCAATTCCGATCAGTTTTTCGATCTGGCGGAACAGGCCAATCTCTTCCGGTGCGCACAGGGCAATGGCATCGCCATCGGCCCCTGCCCGGGCTGTGCGGCCAATCCGGTGCACATAAGCTTCCGCCACTTCCGGGAGTTCGAAATTGTAGACATGGCTGACGCCTGGGATGTCGATCCCGCGGGCTGCAACATCGGTTGCCACCAGAACGTTGATGTCACCGGCCCGCAACTCTTTGATGGCTCGATCCCGCTGGTTCTGGCTTTTGTTGCCGTGAATGGAGCCGGCGGCAATCCCCGCCTGGCTGAGCTTGCGCATCAGCCGCTCGGCACCGTGTTTGGTGCGGCAGAACACCAGAGACATGTCGTCTGGCTGGCCCGCCAGAACATCGACCAAAAACCCGGTCTTGGCCTTGGCATCCATAAAATGCACCGCCTGGCGGATCTTGTCAGCTGTACGGCCGGCCGGAGACACTTCAACACGCGCCGGATCCGTCAGATAAGACTGCGCCAATTCGTTGATCTGCTTGGGCATGGTTGCGGAGAACAGAAGCGTCTGACGTTCCTTGGCAACCAGGCTGGCAATGCGCCGCAGGGCATGAATAAAACCAAGATCCAGCATCTGATCGGCTTCGTCGAGGACGAGATAAGACGCAGACCCAAGATCCACCGCCTTGCGGTCGACCAGGTCGAGCAAGCGGCCCGGTGTTGCCACCAGAATATCAGTGCCTCTGGACAGACGCTTGATTTGGCCATTGATCGAAACACCGCCGACAACGGATGTGACCCGCAGCGGTGTGGTCTTCAAGAACGAGATCAGGTTCTTGGCGATCTGATTGACCAGCTCGCGGGTCGGCGCCAGAATCAGCGCGCGCGTCCCTTTGGCCGTCGGCTTTTGCGGCTCCGCGAGAAGACGCTCGATCAGCGGCAAGCCAAAAGCCGCAGTTTTTCCTGTGCCTGTCTGGGCAAGTCCCATCAGGTCCCGGCCATCGAGCACAAGCGGTATGGCTTTTTGCTGGATCGGCGTCGGCGCATCGTAGCCGTTCTCCGCAACAGCCTTCAGAAGGTGTTCGGACAGCCCGAGCTCATCAAATTTTGTCAATTCTTATCCTTTGTGGCCAAGGGCCACGCCCGCAATGGAGGTGCAACCGGCCTGGAGTACATTCCGGCTCAGAAACATGGTTGCTCCGTGTGATTGCGCTGGCATCATATGTGAGAAGATTTCCGCACCGCTTTCTCGAAAAGCGAGCATTTCCACTCAGTTTCCTCCTGGACCTGTGTCCAGGATGAGGCGAGCGCCCGATTTTGGCCGAAAGCCCGACTCGAGCCTTTCGAAACCGCGCTCCGTATATCTGTCCGCATCCGGAAAAGTCAAGCGATAGAAGACCCATCGCTGAAATGTGTGGTATCGGTTTAACACATTGTATGCAAAATTGCTTTTTTACTGGATATTGTTTGGCAATCAGCCAGCTAAGGGCCTGTATTTTGAGTGAATTACTGTCAAAAGTAACTAAATTATATGGCAGATTATCTCAAGCTCAATTGGAAGCGATTGTAATTTTCACCACAGCCTTCGCCTTATGGTTGATTGCTGCCGAGCATGATCTTTTTGAGATTATCCTCGAGTTCATGGAAGACCATGAAGATTGGGAACTCGATGAACTCATTATGGCTTTGAGTTTTGCAGGGTTCGGAGGTTTTGTATTTGGCGCAAGACGATTGCTGGAACTTGGCCGCGAACTGAAACTCCGGAAAAAAGCGGAACAGCGATCAACTTGGCTCGCGCACCACGATCCACTGACGCATCTCCCGAACCGGCGCTATCTCTCAGAGTTTTCGAAAAATCTTCACGTTTCGAACCATTCGGCTGGAACAATCTACGTTTTGGCGGTCGATCTCGACGGCTTCAAGAAGGTCAATGACCTGCTTGGCCATGACGCAGGTGACAAACTGCTGGAAGTTACTGCGGACAGGTTGCGGCAATCCTATCCAAAGAGCACCGTCTTTCGCCTTGGTGGCGATGAGTTTCTAATCGTTGCGTTAAAATCTGAAACGCCAAACACAGACCAGCGGGACGCGGCCGAGGCGCTGGTCCGGCTGTTGAACAAACCGGTCGACCTGTTTGGCGTCAGTGCAGAAGTCGGTGCCAGCATTGGAATTGCGACCAACGCTAGCGAAACGGCCAAACTGGAAGATCTTCTGTTTTCAGCAGATGCAGCGCTTTATTACGCAAAACGGGCTGGCCGGAACAACGTCGCATGCTTTGAACCTTTCATGCGCGAAGATGTGTCCAAACGGGCTGCAAGGCAGGCGAGTGTCAGAACAGCCTTGGAAGAAAACAAACTCGTTCCCTATTTTCAGCCAATCCTTGATCTCGAAACCGGAATGGTGGTGGGGGTGGAAGTCCTGACCCGCTGGCCAGAAAACACTGGCTCCCCGTTTTCAACCCAAGAAATTATCGGCTTTGCTGAAGAACTCGGCCTCATACTGCCCTTTTCCGAACACCTCCTGCGCATCTCGATCGCCAATTCAAAAGAATGGCCGCAGGAGCTCGGGCTGTCTTTTAATCTTGGCCCGGCCATGCTGTCCGACAAACGGCTTGCAGAGCGCATCGAGAGCATCCTTCGCGAGACTGGATTTGCCCCATCGCGGCTGATCATCGAAGTCTCTGAAGCAGCTCTGCATCTGCACTACAACACCGCCAGCATTACTCTGCCGAAACTTTCCGCCCTTGGGATCAGGATTGCCCTCGACGGCTATGGTGCCGGTCACAGCAACCTCAGGGAACTGGCACGGATGCCATTTGATATCATCAAGCTGGACCGGCTTTTGCTCGCCGAAACGGTTCAAGAAGATATCGGAACGTCGGTCTTTGAAAGCTATGTCAAAGTGATCAAGGGACTAGAAAAACCGATCGTCGCGATTGGCATAGAAACAGATGCACAAAAGCAGCTCGCACAGAAACTGGGATGCCAGTTCGGACAAGGTCACCTGTTCTCGCCAGCGGTTTCGGAAGCGGACATCTCAGCGGTTTTGAAGACCCGCCTTCAAACAGAGAGTTCCGGGCACCAAGACACCAGTCTCAATGGTGAGGCCTCTCCGATACAGCTCGACTGACCCATCAGAACATCATTTGGGCTGGAGCCTAATCAGCTTGCCATCATCGCTGTCGGTGAGCACATAGAGAAAACCGTCCGGCCCCTGGCGGACATCCCGGATGCGCTCGCCAAGATCCTGAAGCAACTGCTCTTCGTTCACCACACGGGCGCCATCAAGCGTCAGTTTCGCCAGATGCTGGCCGCGGAGTGCGCCAACCAGAAGAGCTCCGTTCCAATCCGGGTATTTGTCGCTGGTGACAAAAGCCATTCCCGACGGCGCAATCGACGGATCCCAATAGTGGATCGGCTGTTCCAACCCGGCCTTTTCCGTGCCTTCGCCGATCTTGCCGCCGGAATAATGCCGTCCATAAGAAATGATCGGCCAGCCGTAGTTCTTGCCAGCTTGCGGAATGTTGATCTCGTCACCGCCGCGCGCGCCATGCTCGACGGTCCACAAGACGCCCGTCTCAGGGTGGATCGCCGCGCTTTGCGGATTGCGATGCCCGATCGACCAGATCTCCGGCTGGTAGTCGGAATTTCCGGCAAATGGGTTTCCAGGTGCCGGTGCACCGTCTGACGTCAAACGCAACACGGAGCCGGAATGATCGGAGGAATCCTGCGCCCGCGGCGCCTCGCCCCGGTCGCCCAAGGTCATAAACAGATTACCATCTGCATCAAAGGCAAGGCGGGAACCGAAATGGCGGCCGCCATATCCACGATTGTTTCCTCTAAAGATCGTTTCGCCTTCAACCAGCTCATACTCCGGACCAGCTTGTCCTAGAATAGCTTTATAGAGCGATGTCCCGGCGCCTTCCGGCGACCCTTGGGAAAAACTCATGAAGATCGTTTGATCGGCGTCGAAGGTGGGGCTAACGGCAACATCCAGCAGACCGCCCTGCCCTTGCGCAAAGACTTCTGGTGTACCCCGGACAATGTGCTGGCCACCGTCTTCCTTGACGACTTTCAAAACACCATCCCGCTCGGTGACAAGATAGCCGCCGCCAGGGAGAAATGCGACGCTCCAGGGATAAGACAGTCCTGAGGCAACAGTCTCCAGCGTCACAGCAGATTGCGCCTGCGCGTTCTGTCCGGGCGCTGCCACAAATCCCAACAGAGCAACAATTGCCAGAACCAGTGTCCAGATATGGCTGATAAAACCGTGCCGGGCTTCCTGCCGCCAATATGCGTGTTGCACATCATCCTCCCCAAAACTGTTCGCACGGCGTAAAGCCCATTGGCTCCGCGGCCGCAGTCCAGCTTTAGAGATAGGAAGTGTTTTTGGAAGGAACAGGGGGATTTGCTTGCCGAGTTTGAATTGTCGTCCCAGCACCCGCCTTCGCGGGCATAAACTCAGGCTGGGACCTAGTAATCCATGTGGTGAGTGATGGGAGAAATCTCTTCACCAAGAGGTTACTGGACTCCAGCCGGAGCCAGTGCCCGCGAAGGCAGGTGTTGGGGCCACAAAAACGGAGAAAGACATCTGCACCACTGCCAATATCAGACGTCTTCCGCCTCCTCCAGCCGCGCTGCAATCGTCCGCTTTTCGTAGGCCACATTCCAATCGATCAGCGTGCGCCAGACTTGTTCCACCTGATCGCCTTCCAGGCCAAGATCTTCCGCCCGCTGTTTGATCGCCGCGACCATGGTTTCGATGCGGTCGTGGTCAAAAGCCTCGTCCGGGTGCTGTTTCAGCTGCGCCATCCGCCGGACATAACCCTGTCTTTGCGCAAAGATTTTTAAAAGCTCTTGGTCAAGCGCATCAATTGACGTGCGGATGTCTACCTTTGTCTGGCAGTCGGCGGGGGCTTTTAGGTCTGTCATGCGCCATCGCTTGCAGTTGGCTTTGAAAAACATCAGCGAAGAGGAAGGGTCCGCCGACTGTATGTTCAAGATAAGGCTCTGGTTATTCCCGGATCATCGGGCTGACAAGGTGCAAATTGCCGCTCTGTTCTGGCCGGGCGAACTCGGCAGGTGTCAAATCTAGGCTCAAGACCTTGTCATCCTTGCGCAGGCAAGGATCCAGTAACCTCAAGAAGACGATATTGTTTTCAATCCCAACGACACGGAATACTGGATCCCGGTCTTGCCGCTATAGCGGCAAACCGGGATGACAAACAATAGAAGCCTGCCGTGCCGCCGAAACGGCGGCGCTCCGCCTTATTCCGGAGCCTTTGTCTGCGCTTCGACGCTGGCCAGCGCCGACATGTTGACCACGCCGCGCGAGGTGACCGACGGAGTTAGGATATGCGCCGGTTTTGCTGCGCCCAAGAGGATCGGCCCGACGTGAAGCGCCTGGGTCGCCACCTTCAAAAGGTTGTGCGCGATGTTGGCCGCATCGAGGTTCGGGAACAACAACAGGTTGGCCTCGCCAGTCAATTTGCTGTTCGGCATGACCCGCTCGCGCAGAGCGACACTCAATGCTGAATCGCCGTGCATTTCGCCATCAGCTTCCAGCTCCGGGTTGCGTTCCCAGATCATGTCCAAGGCTTCGCGCATTTTCCGCGACGAGGCTGTGTCCCGGGAGCCGAAGTTCGACATGGACAGCAGTGCCACCTTGGGCTCAATGCCGAAGCGGCGGATTTCCTGAGCCGCCAGCTCGGCCATTTCCGAAATCTCTTCCGCGGTCGGGTCTTCGGTCACAAAAGTATCGGACAGGAACATAGCGCCCCGGCTGTTGATCAACAGCGACATGGCGGAAAGATCCCGTGCTGTGTCGCACACGCCGATCACCTGGCGGATGTCACGCAGATGTTTGGTGAACCGGCCTTCCAGACCGCAGATCAGAGCATCGGCGTCACCGCGGCGCACCGCAATCGCCGAAATGACCGTCTGGTTGGTCCGGACAACCGTTCTCGCCGCATCCGGCGGCATGCCCTTGCGGCCAACACACTCCAGATATTCATCGGCATAATCACGGTAGCGCGGATCGTCCTGCGGGTTGACGAATTCAAAGTCGACATCCGGACGGATCTTCAAGCCGAAGCGTTCGCAGCGTGCGGTCAAGACGTCCGGCCGGCCCACCAGGATCGGCTGCGCAATGCCATCTTCCAAAAGCACCTGGGCCGCGCGCAGCACCCGCTCGTCTTCGCCTTCCGCATAGATGATCTTCTGCGGATCACGGGCTGCGTTCTGGATGATCGGTTTCATGATCAGGCCGGACCGGAAGACAAACCGGTTCAGCCGGTCATGATAGGCGTCGAAGTCTTCAATCGGCCGGGTGGCTACACCGGTATCCATTGCAGCTTTGGCCACTGCCGGCGCGATGCGCAGGATGAGACGCTGATCAAAGGGTGACGGAATCAGGTAATTCGGGCCGAAGGTTTCGGTCTTGCCGCCGTAAGCGCGGGCGGCGACGTCTGAAGGTTCTTCTTGAGCAAGACCGGCAATTGCTTCAACGGCCGCGCGCTTCATTTCCTCGTTGATGGTCGTCGCCCCGACATCGAGCGCGCCGCGGAAGATGTATGGGAAACACAGGACGTTGTTGACCTGGTTCGGATAGTCGGAGCGCCCGGTACACATAACCACGTCGTCGCGCACAGCTTTGGCGTCTTCCGGCATGATTTCCGGGTTGGGATTGGCAAGCGCCAGGATCAGAGGACCCTTGCCCATCTTCTTGACCATGTCCGGCTTTAGAACGCCGGCGGCAGACAGTCCCAAGAACACATCCGCGCCGTCGATAACGTCGTTCAAGGTCCGCTTGTCGGTGTCCTGGGCAAAGACTTCTTTCCACTGGTCCATCAGGACCTCGCGGCCCTTGTAGACGACACCTTCGATGTCGGTGACCCAGATGTTTTCCCGTTTTGCGCCAAGGGTGACCAGCATATTCAGACACGCAAGCGCCGCAGCACCTGCACCGGAGGCCACAATCTTAGCTTCCTCGATCTTCTTTCCGGCCAGTTGAAGGCCGTTGCGAACCGCAGCACCCGCAATAATAGCTGTGCCATGCTGGTCGTCATGGAACACAGGAATGTTCATTTTTTCGCGCAAGGCGTCTTCAATCATGAAGCACTCGGGCGCCTTGATGTCTTCCAGATTGATGCCGCCAAACGTCGGCTCCAGCACGGACACTGCGTTCACGAATTTGTCGACGTCAGTTTCGTCAACCTCAATGTCGAAGACATCAATGCCGGCAAATTTCTTGAACAGGACCGCCTTGCCTTCCATCACCGGCTTGGAGGCGAGCGGGCCGATATTGCCGAGCCCCAGAACGGCGGTACCGTTGGAAATTACTGCAACCAGATTGCCTCGGGCGGTGTAATTGGCCGCCTTCGTCTCGTCTTCAGCAATTTCCAGGCATGGGGCGGCAACGCCAGGCGAATAGGCCAGCGCCAAGTCGCGCTGGTTGCCGAGCGGTTTGGTTGCCTGAATTTCCAGTTTTCCGGGTTTGGGGTGTTCATGAAAGAAAAGGGCTGCTTCGGTCAAATCGCTTTCTGTTTTTATATTATCGCTCATGCCTTTTCCCTGTCTTCCTGACATTCCCTTAGGTCACTCGTCAGATACCGGTATCTGAACCGGATGCCCCCGGCCATGACCTGTTAGACTTTATGATTAATATCTGACCTTTACCCGGCGCGATGCCAAATGAGAACCCGTAATAAACCAAACAGCACAACGCCATTTAGGATATGCCACAGGAAATGCGTCCCGAGCGCCCATTGACTGCATAGCGGTTCGTCAAGCGTTCGGAAAGTTAGCGAAACGATAAACAGTATCCCAATTATGAATAACTGAGCCCCCAGTCTCCTATCCGACTGAAAAACAAAACCGCCGATCACGAAAATCGCCAGTGCGGCGGGGATATAGGCCGCTGAGCCGCCAAAGTAAGGCGCCCAGACTTGCCCAGCGACCGGTGCCAGCATGAAAAACCCAATGACCACTGCGAAACAGATGACCCAATGTAATTGTAGGAGCCGGCGCAGGGCCAACAGCATATATACATGGATGAAAACCGTTATCGGAATGGTGTCCGTGTACACTGCCCATCGGGTCGCGACGGTGTGAAACAGGAATGACCCAGTTCCGATTGCCATGACGACACCGATCAGAAAGAGAACGGGCCAATCCCTTGGGGTGTTGCGCTGCCAAAGCAAAAACGCTGCACCCGCCGCAAGGAAAAAAGCTGCGTTGGTGACTGCATTAATAGGCTCAGACCAGAATTCAGGACCGATCCGTTCACAATAAATGTCCATCGGGTCCGTCAGAGCCATAACTGCCTCCTAATTGGTGTCGGCCGGTATTCAGCCGATTACACCCCGCACTTGTCAGTTTTCGCAAGCATTTCACCGAGACGAGAGATACCTTCGGTTATTTTTTCAGGAGGTGTTGCCGAAAAGCTTAGGCGCAAGGTGTTGGTGCCGCTGCCGTCTGCAAAAAACGCCTTTCCGGGCACAAAGGCCACTTTCGCCTCTTCCACCGCCGTTTTCAAAAGGGCGGCTGCGTCAATCCCATCGGGCAGCTCCACCCAGACAAACATACCGCCTTCCGGACGGGTCCAACGGGTGCCGGAGGGCATATGGTTTTCCAAGGCCGTCAGCATGGCATCCCGCCGCTCGCGGTAGGTTTTCCGGATCTTGCCGACCTGCGCCTCAAAGACCGTTTCAGCAACATGGGCCATGGCTTCCTGATTGAGGCTGGACGAGTGCAAATCCCCGGCCTGTTTCAAAAGAACCAAGCGGGAAATCACGTCCTTTGCGCCGCAAACCCAGCCGAGCCGCAAACCTGGTGACAGGGTCTTGGAGAAACTGCCGCAATACAGCGTACGCGTGTTTTCAATGCCGCCGGACCGTTTGCAATCGAGCGCTAAAACCGGCGGCACCGGCTCCCCGTCATATCGAAGGCTTTGATAAGCGCCGTCTTCAATCACAGCACACTCCAGCTCGTCCGCCAGGCTGAGCAGGCGCGTTCTGCCAGCTTCATCCAGGGTTTCTCCTGTCGGATTGGCGAAGTCCGGAGACAGATAAGCAAACTTGACCGATCCGCCTGCTGCTATAGCCGCCGTCCTGTAATCGCCGGCAGACCGGTTGGTCATCGGATCCAGCCGGTCGTAATTCGGCTCATAGGCGTTAAAGGCTTGGAGTGCCCCAAGATAGGTCGGCCAGCCGACAAGCGCCGTATCTCCGGCCGATAAAAACAGTTTGCCGATGAAATCGAGCGCCTGCTGGGATCCGGAGGTGATCAGGATGTTGTCTGGAGTACAGTCAATGCCGAGCTTGGCCATTTCACCCGCCAGCCAGGTGCGCAGCCGAACATTGCCCTCGCTGACCGAATACTGCAGGCCGCTTGATGCCCCCTCGCCGCTGAGCACCGTGCCATAAGCTTCTTTGAAAGCCTCTGAAGGAAACAATGCGGGATCTGGAATGCCGCCAGCAAAGGAAATGATGTCTGGCTGATCAAGCAGTTTCAAAAGTTCTCGGATTTCCGATGCGCTCATCCGCTTTGCGCGTGTTGCCAGTACGGCATCCCAGGTCATCATGTTTGGCTCGATTGTGTTTTGTGACGCTCTATATTTAAGTCAATAATACTGACCTAATTTGAATGCAAGTGTCTCAATCTTGTTATTTTTTGTAATTTAATTTCAAGTTCTTCTGAAACCGATCGCCCTATAAGTCCGAGAAAGGCATCAATCCGAGTGCCGCGGCAGCCCCTAGCTGTCTCCCCGGCCGAAGCGGAGCGCAGAGCCGGGGCCCACTCGTTCGCAGAGAGTGTCTGGGAAACATCTTGAACCGGCGGCAAGTGGATCAGCGAGTGGGCCCCGGGTCGCCACTGCGTTCGCCCGGGGTGACCGCGAATGTTGCAGTTACCCCTTCATTCTACTTTAAATAGTGCATGTATTATGTCTACATCCTGGCCAGCCGGTTGAATGGGACGCTTTATGTCGGCGTTACAAACGATCTCGCCAGACGCGTTTTTGAACACAAAGAGGGAACCGGTGCCAGCTTCACCAGAAAACACTCCGTAACAAGGCTGGTCTATGCTGCGCAGTTCGAAAACATCGACGAGGCAATCGCCCAGGAGAAGCGCCTAAAGAAATGGCGGCGGGCTTGGAAGATCCAGCTGATTGAAAAAGAAAACCCCGGCTGGGAAGATCTCATGAGCGGCCAATAGGTGTCACCCCGGGCAAACGCAGTGCAGACCCGGGGCCTACTCACAGATCAACTTGCATCCGGCTGTTATAAAACCCGTGGCGGCATGACGCATCCTGCCCCTTTCTCTGGCACCAGCTTCCTCAATCGCCTATGTCTAGATTGTGCCTCACCCGTGAGATCAGGGTGTGGCGACCAAATGCAAAAAAAGAGCCGCCCATGTCCCGTATCGATGAAAGCCGTCCGTTCGTATCGCTCAACATTGCCGTTCTGACGGTCTCCGACACCCGGAAACTGGAAGAAGACCGGTCGGGCAATACACTGGTGGACCGTTTGGAAAAGGCTGGCCACAAACTGGCAGACCGCAAGATCGTCACGGACGACGTGCCGGCCATTCAGACCGTGGTGAAGGACTGGATTTCCAACAGCGGTGTTGATGTGATCATCTCCACCGGCGGCACTGGCTTTACCGGCCGGGATGTGACGCCAGAAGCCATGGAACCGCTGTTTGAAAAGAAGATGGACGGGTTTTCGGAAGTCTTTCACCGGATCTCCTACGACAAGATCGGCACATCAACCATTCAATCCCGGGCAACCGGCGGTGTGGCCGGAGCCACCTACATTTTCGCTCTTCCTGGCTCGCCAGGCGCCTGCAAGGACGCCTGGGACGGCATCTTGAAATGGCAGCTCGACTACCGCCACATGCCCTGTAACTTCGTGGAAATCATGCCCCGTCTGGATGAACATCTGAAGCGCGGCAAACTGCAAAGCGCTTAACGCTGGTGACATTCCAGACCCGCATTGCGGCCCCTTCGGACGCAGCTTCTGTCTCTAGCCTGCTTGGCCGCAGCTACAGCGCGCTCTTGCCTCAGGCCTATAGTGCCGAACTGCTCAACGCCGCATTACCTCTGATAACAAAGGCGCAACCGAAGCTGCTCACATCTGGCACCTATTATGTTGCCGAAACAGACAGCGGGAAACTCATTGGTGCCGGCGGATGGACCAAACACTCGCCCACGGCAAGAGACGAAACACCGGCGAATGGCAACATCCGGCACTTTGGAACGGACCCGGAGTACACGGGAAAAGGCGTGGCGCGAGCGCTGATGACAAGATGCTTTGAAGCGGCACGCAGTGCTGGACTCTTGGAATTGAACTGTTACTCGACCCTCAACGCCGAAGCGTTTTATAAATCGTGCGGTTTCATGACGAAAGAGCCCTGCATGATCGAACTGCCCGGTGGGGTGCAGTTTCCGTCAGTGCGTATGGAAATCACTCTTTAGGCGATGTCAACCGACCAACGGGTTCCTGGCCGAGGCCAAACGGATAGGGCCTTCCGTTTCAGCCACCTCCCGCTTCCCGGACCGCTGCGTAGCGCAGAACCGGGGCCCTCTTTATTTTCGGCATTACTATTGGCTACCGCCTGGGCGGTTTCGTTCTTCAATGAAATGAAGTCCCAGAACCTCACTTTTCCTTGGGTCGGAAGGGCTCCAGGATTTCGACGTCCATCGTTTTGATGCGGGCAAAGCGTTCGGTGACATCGTTGGTAACGGTCCATGTGTGCCGAGTTTTGGCAACCAGTTCGCCATCATTTGGCAAGAGACCAGCCCAATCGAAATCGACAGCAACTGTGTAGAGGCCGTCCTTGACGTTCACAGAGAAATTCTCAAGGACATGGGTGCTGGCTTCAACCTGGGATGCCGGGCCCGCCAGCCAGGCCTTAAACTCCTCAAAGGACCGAATCGGGCCACTGGAAAAGTTCAACTGAAAATCATCGGTCAGGATTTCACGTACCGGCTCCGGATCGCGGTCCGGATCTTCGATGAAACTCAACCAGGCGTGAACCAGGCTGCGCATCCGGTTTTCCGGATAGGCATCCTTATAGTCATCGCCCGGCACTTCTTTGACAGGCTTGATCTCAACATTTGTGATGAGAGGCAATCCGCTGTCCTGCGGCGCAAATGAAACAGAATAGGCGAGCTCCGCCTGGCGGACAGCGTCCTCATCCAGCATGCCCAGGTTTTGATAGATGATTGTAGCGTCCAGGTTCATCGAACCGTCGGCCATATGCGTGATCTTGGAAGACGTCACCCGGTGCGAATTGCGCCAGGTTCTAGGCAACTGGTCGACGCGAGCTTCATATTCCTCATGTCCGTTTGCGGTTCCAAGGGAAGAAGACACCTGGACATCTTTGCTCAGGATATCCAACGCATTCCCTATGCCACCTTCAGGGCGTTCGTATATCTGGAACCAGCGGTAAAACTGCACCTTGGCGGCATGCTCCATGTAACCGTTGCGAATGTCGTTTTCGGTCATTTGGGCATGTCCCTGCGCTGAGGTGCATAACAGAACCACACCCGCGAGAAATTTTGAGAGATATGTCATGGGTCACGGCCAGCCTTAAATTAATGAGCGATTGCTCATTATATAGATCAAGCCGCAACACCCCGCCAGCACAAATCAAAAATTTCTTCTGCGAAATCTGGGTCTGGCGCCACCCCGCTCATGGCAGTCTGCCGGCCTAGCCGTAAAGCAGGCGCGGAAAGAACGGCATTAATCGCCCGGACATTTGCTGGCCGCAAAGTGCCGTCGGTGATCGCAGCCTCGATGATCTGCCCGATATCCTGAGCCATTTCCTGGATTATCGCGTCTTCTTCCGGCAGCAGGACGGATGTATTGAGGATCACCTCGGCAAAAGCAAAATCTTGAGGATGATTGTGGGCAAAGTCCAACAGGGCAAACCACATCGCACGGAGCTTATCCTGGGATGTGCTCTGCGCCTCTGCTGCGGACATCAACAGGTGATGGACGTCGCGCTTGATCTCCAAAAACACCGACCTGAGGACCGCGTCCTTGCTGTCGTGGTAACGGTAAACTGTCCCAACTGACAGTCCGGCCCGTTTTGCGATTGTGTTGATCGAGGCTGCCGAGGATCCAACCTCAACAACAACGTCGACTGCTGCTCTGCGGATATCTGCGGGCTTGTCGCCCGTTTTTAAGCGCGCCATTCTTGGTCCTCACCGACACTCGTGGTGTTCATAGTGCCGAACCTAAACTTTGACAAATATCTAGGTTCACGGTTTTGAGGCAGAGGCCAAACGGATATGGCTCTCCGTTTCAGCCACCTCCGGAAGGGCCCGGATTTGGTCCAGGGTCTTGTCGAGAAGCTTCAGCGACCGGACACGCAGTTCAGCGACCAGATCAAAATTGCCGCTGAGCGTGTGAATGTCGGTAATCGCCTCGATCCGGCGCAGCGCGGCCTGGGTTGCCCGGCCGTCATCGGCTTTCAGCCGGACCAGGGTAAAGGCGCTGATCTGATGATCTTCTTCCGTTTGCCCCAACTCAACCGTGAACCGGTGGATCACCTTCTGGTGCAAGAGCTTGTCGATGCGGTTCTGCACCGTTCCTCTGGAGACACCGAGCGTTTCGGCGAGATCGGTCACCGACGCCCGCGCATCGCGTGTCAGAAGATGTAATAGCCGATGATCCAGATCGTCCATTGAGTTTTCTACTTTCGCCAGAGCTTAGTTATCAGCTTTTCCCGACTCAACTTGTCGCCCCAGCGAAGGCTGGGGCCCAGTACACTGTGGGGTTGGTTTTCGATTAGAAGTCTAAGTTTGCGAGTACTAGATCCCAGCCTCCGCTGGGATGACAAATCCAACAAACCCAATTTCAAAACTATTGTCCTATGCACTTTCGACGCCGAGTTAGGAATTTTACTTCTAATTCAACCTCATCAAATTGTCAGAAAATTCCCGATTTGCAAGAATTATTGCCATTTTGATTGACGCGGACTCAGGGCCTAATGAGACGTGATGGGCGCCCGGCCAGAGGGGAGCCAAGTTTTTTGATACGCGGCGGATCGGAACGCGGGTTTCTCTGACGGGAGATGCGGTCCGCCAAGGAGGACATATGAAAAAGATCGCCGTTTTGGGCCTCGGCAAGGTCGGAGCGCTCGCCGCCCGTCTTTTGCACGACAGCGGGTTTGAAGTTCACGCTTATGACCAGCATAAACCGCGCGAAGACTTGCCGTTTGCGGTTCATTCGGCGGATCTGAAGGCTTACGATGGGCTTCTAAAAATGTTTCAAGGCGTGGACGCTGTGCTGTCCTGCCTGCCCTACCAGCTCAATGTTGGGGTTGCGACGGCCGCCCATGCGACCGGGATCCATTATTTTGATCTGACCGAAGATGTTCCGACCACCAAGGCGATCATCGAGATGAGCGAAACCGCCAAGGGTCTCATGGCCCCGCAATGCGGTCTGGCACCTGGGTTTGTCGGAATCGTGGGTGCCAAACAGATTGGCGACTTCGACGACTGCCGGTCCTGCCGGATGCGTGTTGGCGCCCTGCCGCAGAACCCGACCGGCCTGATGGGCTATGCCTTCAACTGGTCGCCGGACGGCGTCGTCAACGAGTATCTCAACGACTGTGAGGTGATCGAAGACGGCGTGCGCAAATGGGTCTCGCCGATGGAGTGGCTGGAAACGATCTACATCGACGGCATGAAGCTGGAAGCCTTCACCACCTCCGGCGGGCTCGGCACCATGTGTGAGACCTATTTGGGCAAGGTCGCCAACATCGACTACAAGACAATGCGGTATCCCGGCCATGCCGAGTTGATGAACTTCTTCTTCCACGAGCTCCTCATGCGCGAACGCCGTCAGGAAGCCGGCGAAATTCTCGTTCATGCCAAGCCGCCAACCGACAATGATGTGGTCTATGTGCATGTGGCGTCCGAAGGCACCATCGACGGCCGCCCGCGCCGGGAGGAATTTGTCCGTGCCTATAAGCCGATCGAGATCGGCGGCAAGATGCGCACCGCAATCGCCTGGACCACATCCGCCTCCGTCGTTGCGGTGATAGAAATGGTCCGTGACGGCGCCTTACCGAAAAACGGGTTCCTGAAACAGGAAGATATCCCGCTCGACGCGTTCTTAAAGACGCGGACTGGATCACTCTACGCAGCGTGATTTTTGGTTTTATTGGCCGGCGCAACACGCACCGGCCAAAGGATTTTTGCTACCGAGATTCTGTGCGGATTAAGTTAGTTCTTTCAATCCGCTTGGTGTCTCGATTTCCGCCCTATAGCGGACCTCTGTTCCGGTGACGACCCGCGGCGGGTGGTCTATCTCCAGTTCCTCGTACAGCCTTTCAATTGCCTCAGGCTCGGGATGTTCCAGAGTCATCGACCGGAAAACCGCACCCCTATCGGGTATTTTTTCACTTGAGACGGGTACGCCACGGCGATCGATGAGAGAGGGCGCTGCCCCATCGAGAGGCAGGGATCCATCCTTCGGGATCGCAAAAGCGAACACGGGGTTTTCCGGTGGAAGAGGTACTTCGGTTCCGAAAATCTCGCCATGTTTTGCTAGGACAGACCGCAGGTCATTTGTACTCGCAACCCAACCCCTGAGCCGCCGTCCTGCATCCCAATTAGATCTCACGGTTTTCTGATCGTCGAGGCCAAACCAACGCGCATGTCTGGGTGAGATCCCATCTGGGTCAAACGCGACGATTTCCAAGTAAATCCCGTCACCGAGCTGGAGACGGTGATTGTGGGTGCCCATATATTCGTGACGCGTTCCGAATGGCACCTCTATATCGAGGCAGTCTTGAACATGCCGCACGCCTTCAGCCAGCGTTGGCGGGACAACAGTGATGTGGTCGAGTTTGAGCATCTGTTAGAATCCTGCGTTTAATTGAAGACCCAAAATCCTAAGTGTCTCAATCTCCGGGTTTCCCCAGCCTATATGGGTATTCGGCGGCCAATTTGCGCTCTTCCTTCAAAACGCTGCGTGTGAAAACTCAGTGTCGCGCCATGATCGTCCCGCGAGATTTTTCTAAAGCTTCACCGTCTCCCGGACATGGGAAGGTGGCAACGTCGTACCCGCATGCCGCCGGTCTGGATCGTTGTAGAAAACATCCGTCCCTTCGGGCTGAATAATCACTTCCCGGTCTTCTATTCCGTTGGGGGCCGTCGCGACCCGATAATACTCGTCAGCGATGATATCCGGATCGAAGGGCCCGCGCTGTTCCACAATCCCACAGACTGCCAGGACCGAGACGTGCACCCCTTTTGGAGATAACTCCTTATAAAGAGACAAGGATAGGCTTCGCAAAGCCGCCTTACCAAGAGCAAGAGAGGTCCATTCCGGATAGGGTTCGAGCGCCAGTCCGCCTCCTGTAAAGAGAATTGCTCCTAAACCGCGCCTGATCATTGAAGGAGCGACCTGCTGAGCTGCTTGAAAAGCACCGAGAAGATTGACTGAAAACTCGTGGCTTAGCTGTTCTGTGGACAGTTCAAGTGGAGAAGCGGGCCGCATCACGGATGCATTGTAGATCAGAACATCAATGGGCCCGAGTTGTTCTGTCAATCGCTCAATCGCGTATTGCAGCCTGGGAGGGTCACCTGCATCTGCCGTCTCGAAACACGCCCCCATGCCGGCCGCTGCCAGCTCATTGCATTGCAGTTCAAGAGCAGCGGCCGACCGGGCCACCAAACCGATTTTGTACCCTTCCCGCCCGAAACGCCTGGCAACCCCGCCAGAAATTCCAGCACCTGCACCAATGATCAAAACAGTCTGCACAGTTGCCTCCAAGTGGTATTTCCTATCATTACCACTTTGTAGGAGAACACGCGTGCGAATTAATCCACTAGCCGTGCAGTTTGACCGCCACACTGGCCGGTAGACGCAAGGCCCCGATGGCAAACCGGGCCAGAGCAGGACGCAGACCGGACGAAACCCCTTCGTGTCCCGGCTCCCCTGAGGAAACGGCTGCCGCTCTTAAAAACACCATCCGCCCGCGGCCGATCCGCTTGGCAATGTCGAGATCTTCCATCTCCGGCAAGGGCCGGTGGCCGCCGAGCTTTTCGTAGAATTGGCGGGAGATCAAAAGCCCCTGATTGCCATAGGGCATGCCGAGCAGCTGACTGCGGACAGAGGCCGCTTTTTCAGACAATCTGGCGCCCATGCCGAAGGCTTCATACCGCAAGCGGAACGCCGCCGCTGTCTTGGGGCCTTTTGGGGTGCGCGATGCGCGTTCGATAAACGCCTGAACCTCATGATGCCAGCCGCTTTCCAGCAGGGTTTCAGGCTGAAGGAACAACAGCCAGTCACCGCGTTTGGCGACTTTGGCGCCATGGGCAAGACGTGCGCTGCGCGGGCCCTTATGGGTCACGAAGGTGCAGCCAGCGGCATCGGCGACCTTGTCGGTATTGTCGGTTGAGCCGCCATCCACAATGATGACTTCACGGACCACGCCTTCAGCAGCAGCTGGAACCAGCGCGGCTAAGGCGTGAACAAGATCCACTTCGGAATTCTCGGTCGGAATTATGACACTAATCATGACCCTTTTTATGCCACGAAACTTTTGAAAGTGCGAGCAAGGGGCTTGTTCCGGCGCTGAAACCGACTAATGTTCTCTCTATGTTCTCATAAAGAGTCGGCAGTTTATGACCCTCGCACAGCCTAGCGACCCACTTTCCACCTCAAGCGGTGGTGACGTGACCGATACCAGCCACCTTGCTGCAGACCGGCGCCGGGGACGGGCTGCGGCAACCAACCGGTCTGGCCGGTTTGAGAAGCTCTCCCGCGAGGCTTTTGATGATGGCTGGGACAGTCTTGATGAGCTCCCCCCTCTCAAAACAGAAGTGCAAGAAGAACGCGCCCGAACGATCATCACCCGCAATGAATCGCCGGATATTTCCTTCGACCGATCCATCAACCCATACCGGGGGTGCGAACATGGCTGCATCTATTGTTTCGCAAGGCCCAGCCACGCCTTTATGGGCCTGTCGCCGGGGCTCGATTTTGAAACCCGGCTGTTCGCCAAACCAAACGCAGCCCAACTTTTGGAGCGGGAGCTTTCCAAGCCGGGGTATCAGCCAAAGGTGATTGCGATTGGCACCAACACCGATCCTTATCAACCGATGGAACGCAGTTACAAGCTGATGCCCGAGATCCTGGAAGTCCTGGAGGCTTGCGGGCATCCGGTGGCGATTGTCACCAAGTCGGCGTTGGTCACACGGGACATTGAGGTGCTGGCGCGGCTGGCAGAACGCAATCTGGTCAAGGTCGCACTGTCGGTGACCACACTGGACAAAAAACTCTGCCGGACGATAGAGCCGCGGGCATCTGCACCCCACAAACGGCTCGCCGCAGTCAAAGCCCTGAGCGAAGCCGGTATACCTACGTCAGTGATGATGGCCCCAATCATCCCGGCGCTGACCGACAGCGAAATTGAAGGCCTTCTGGAAGCGGCGGCAGACCACGGTGCAAGTGAAGCTGCCTTTATCCTGCTGCGCCTTCCGCTGGAAGTGTCCGAACTCTTTCGCGACTGGCTGCTCCGCAACCGTCCGGACCGCTACCGCCATGTCATGAACCTGATCCGTTCCATGCGCGGCGGCAAGGATTATGATGCCAAATGGGGGGAGCGCATGCGCGGGCGGGGCCCTTATGCCGATCAGATTTCAAAACGCTTTTCTCTGGCAGCCAAACGGTTTGGCCTGAACTTGCGCAAGAAGAAACTCTCAACAGACCATTTCATCCAGCCGCAAAAGGGCGGGGTTCAATTGAGCCTGTTTGAGTGACGTCTAGTCCGGTGCTCTAGGCTTTACTGGAGCTGGGTGCGTTCGCTGATTTTGAAAGAGAAAAAGTCACGGATGACATCCTGAATTTCTCCGCCAGCTTTTAGCCTTTGGGTTGCTTCCTTCAAACGCAGCACGTATCCGTCCCCTGGCAAATCCTTGTTACACATAAGCATTTTTGGATACTTCTGGGTAACAAGCGGCTCCCCAAAGATCGGCCGCAAAATACCCGCCTTCTTATAGGCGCTGAAGCGAATGCTTTCAGTGGCCCCCATGATCGCGTCGATCCGGCCGTACGCCAGCATCAAGGAACTTTTTTCATAGTCAGGTGTGACAACCTTGTTAAGCGTAGCATCACTGTCAAACGGATCGCCGATGCTCATTCCGCTCGGAACGCCAATTCTCAAGCCCTTCAAATCTTCATAGGAGCTCAAGACGATCCCTTTGCGCGGCATTATTCCAACACTCAGCATGTGGCCAATCGGCTCCACTTGGGTGAAGGTTTTGCGTGCAAAAGGCGAACTTGCGGCGATTGTGCAATCCGCCGCACCGCTTGCAACATCGCTAATCATGCGTTTGATCGGAGCTATTCGGGCATTTTCAGGATAACCGGCTTCTTTCAGGATCATATTTGCAATCGTGAAGAGATAACCGGCAGTGTCGCCTTTGTTATCAATGTATGCATATGGGTCTTGCTGCATGATCACAAAAACGGGACGCACGTCCTCGGCGTAGGCTTTCACCGCCAGCGTGAAAACCAGAATCACCGGCAAAAAGAGGCGTATGCGTCCGCGATACATCTTCATACCATATGTCTCTTTGACGAAGATAAGTCTAATGGGATAGGCGGCTGCAGCAAATTGTAATTTCTGTCCAGACGTAACGGATGGACGAAGGATCTTGCCATCTGTTTTCTGCCGATGGTTTACTGCTGACGCATTCCGCGCTTAGTCATCCAAATACTCCAGAACCGGCTTTCAGTTCCATCTCCGCCAATGACCGAAAATCTTTCCCTCTTCGACCTCGTCTTTCCGGACAGCCCGGATCTCAAACTTGAAAAGAAACATGCCAGATCCTTTGACGGTCTAATTTGCGGCGTGGACGAGGCTGGACGCGGGCCCTGGGCAGGACCAGTCGTCACTGCGGCCGTCGTGCTCGATTATAAGAATGTTCCGGTGGGTCTGAACGATTCCAAAAAACTAACCGAGGCCAAGCGGGAAGCACTGTTTGAAGAGATTCTGGCCTCGGCCTTGGTCTGTGCGGCCAGCGCATCACCTGCCACGATCGACCGGCAGAACATTCGCACAGCGACCCTGTCGGCTATGGTACGGGCAGTCAACGGCCTGCCGGAGGTCCCGAAATATGTGCTGGTCGATGGCCGTGACGTCCCCCCCGGTTTGAAGCAGCCTGGACAGGCGCTGATCAAGGGAGACGGGCGTTGCCTATGCGTCGCTGCTGCCTCCATTGTTGCAAAGGTTTTACGGGACAGAATGATGGTCGCGCTTGATGAAGAGTTTCCGGATTACGGCTTTGCCCAGCACAAGGGCTATGGCGTTCCAGCCCATCAGGCAGCGCTGGATAAACTTGGCCCGACAGAACATCACCGGATGAGTTTCAAACCCGTACGGCTGGCGGCAGAACAGTGAAGAGCCGATGAGTTATCCCTTAGAAATACGTCACGCCACTCCAGACGACAGTTCGGAACTGTTAAAACGTCAAAAAGACGCTTACCTCAGCGAAGCTGAACGTTATCAAGATTGGTCCTTACCCGTTCTTTATGAAACGGAAGAGGCGTTTTTAGCAGCACTCGAAACCCACACCATTTTGGTTGCCCTTCTCAACGGGCATCTGGTTGGCTCGGTGCGGGCAAAGCTGGATGCCGGTGTCTGCCGGATCGGACGGTTGTTTACAGCACCAGGCTATCAGGGACAGGGTATCGGGTCTGCCCTGCTTCGTGCGGCGGAAGACGCATTCCAAACAGTTGACAAATTCGCCTTGTTCACCGGCAGCGCCAGCCACGGCAACATCAGCCTCTACCGCCGGCATGGGTATGAAATCACGGGCCGTGATCAGATGACGGCAAAAATCGAGATGGTGATCATGGAAAAACCGGCGTGGAAGACCAAACCTGCAAGTCAGAACAATCGAACACAACCAGGAAAGAAGATGAACATCACCATCGAAACAGCACATAAGAGCGATGCCGACGCGATCCTTACCTTGCAGAAAATCGCCTTTCACCAAGAAGCGAAGCTGAATGGCGATTTGCTGATTACACCGATGGTGGAAACGCTGGACCAGCTGACGGAAGCCTTTTCGACCCACCTGTTTCTGGTCGCGAAGGACGGGCCAGAAATCATTGGCTCGGTTCGGCTCCGCTCAGATGGCAACACGTGCCATATCGGCCGTCTGTTCGTTGCGCCTGGGCATCAAGGCCGCGGCATTGGCCGCCGCCTGATGCAGGCCGCAGAAGAACAATTCACAGAAAGCGGTAAGTTCAAACTGATCACCGGCGGCAAAAGCGCTGGCAACATCCGGCTTTATGAGAGCCTCGGCTACCAGGTGACCGGCGAGGCGATGGATAACGGTAAAACACCGCTGGTGGTCATGGAGAAACGGCAAGGATAATTCCAGTTAGTTCCGGGCGCCTGCGCCTTCACCAAAAGCCCCTCTCCCATTGAAAGCGGTTGGGTCGAAGGCCAAACATTTCCTCACGCCCAACATCTCTCTTTTGCACATCGGGCACCTTCTTCCTCAGAAAGCGGAAATCGGGCAGCGGTTACCGATTAGTGCGGAGTAAGCTTACAGAAACAAAAAAAGCGGCCCGCAAAGGCCGCTTTTCAGATCTTTTAGCCGGAAAGCTGAAACTTAGTTCAGCTGTTCCTTCACCTGAGCGATGCTCTTGGTGAGAATGCCGTCGGCTACCTTGTCCTTGACCTTGGAAGTCAGGATCGTTTCAGCAGCAGCGACAGCAACGTCGGCAGCCTTGGCGCGGACTTCGGCGATCGCCTGGGTCTCGGCCTGAGCGATCTTGTCTTCCGCAGCTTTGGTGCGGCGCGCGATCATCTCGTCAAGTGCCTGGTTGGTTTCCAGGGTCAGGCGCTCAGCTTCGGAATTGGCTTCCGCGATGATGGCTTCCGCCTCACCTTCGGCCTCATGACGCTTGCGCTGATATTCCGACAGAAGTTCCTGGGCTTCTTCACGCATCTTGCGCGCTTCGTCCAATTCCTTCTGAATATCGTCAGCGCGTTTGTCCAGCGCCGAGCCCATTTTGCCCGGGACCTTCAAATAAGCGATCAGTGCAAGGAACAGAACGAGACCGACCAAGGCCCAAAAAGTAGCATCCATGATGGTCTCCTCAGTTCATTGCCGACTTCAGCGCCTTGGTCAGATCGGTCTTAGTCGGAGCTTTGCCCATCAGCTGCTCAACGAGCGCTGTGGTTGTTTCTCCGGCAATGTCCCCGATCTGGGACAGGGCTTCGGTCTTGATCCCGGCAATGTGCGCTTCAGCCGCGCTCAGTTTGTCGGCGAGTTCGGTTTCCGCCTTCTCACGGCGGGCTTCCTGATCGGCCTTCAGCTTGGCGCGCGTGTCATGGGCAATGCCATGCGCCTTGCTGCGGGCTTCGCTCAGAGCCTGCTCGTAAGCCGCAATCGCCGCGTCGGTTTCTTCTTTGAGGCGGTTGGCCTCGCCGAGATCACCTGCAATGCGGTCCCTGCGGTCTTCCAGGATACCTGCAATCCGAGGCACAGCCACGTTCTTCATCATCCAGTAGAAAAAGCCAAAGGTGATGGCCAGCCACAGGATCTGCGAAGAATAGGTCGTTGCATCGAACGGCGGGAAGCCAGCACCGTGCTCTTCAGCCGGAATGTGAACTTCCGTATTAGTTTCGGCGTTGCCTGCCATATCCTATCTCCAAAATCCGATCGGGCGGCGCAGACGCCGCCCCCGGAAACGCGTCAAATCTCTCTTAGGATTAGAGAATTAGACAGCGAAGAGCAGGAGAAGAGCGATCAGCAGGGAGAAGATGCCGAGAGCTTCGGTAACGGCGAAGCCGAATACCAGGCGACCGAACTGGCCGTCAGCTGCTGTCGGGTTGCGCAGAGCGCCGTTCAGGTAGTTACCGAAAATGGTGCCGAGTGCGATAGCTGCACCGCCCATGCCGAGGCATGCGATACCAGCGCCGATGTATTTTGCTGCTTCTGCTTCCATGACACGTGCTCCTACGTAGTGTTTTGCAGATTTCAGATTTCACCAAGCAGCGGCCTTCATGCCGCCGCAAGACAAGCTATGCTTAGTGTGACGGATGAAGGGCGTCGTTGAGATACATGCAGGTCAGGACCGTGAAGACATAGGCCTGCAAGAAAGCAACGAGGAACTCCAGTGCGGTCAAGGCGACCGTCATACCGAGCGGAAGGATTGCACCGGCTGCAGACAGGCCACCAGCGGCGCCCATCGAAACAATAAAGCCGGCGAAAACTTTGAGGGTGATGTGACCGGCCAGCATGTTCGCGAACAAACGAACGGACAAGCTGATCGGGCGGGACAGGAAGGAAACCACTTCGATCGGCGCAACGATCAACAAGAGAACCGGCGGAACTCCTGAGGGTGCGAACAAGTGGAAGAACTTCATGCCGTGCTTCATCAAGCCGTAGATCGTGACCGTTCCGATCACAAGCATGGCGAGACAGAACGTCACGATGATGTGGCTGGTCACCGTAAAGAAGTACGGGAACATGCCGAGAAGGTTAGCGACCAGAACGAACATGAACAGCGAGAATACCATCGGGAAAAACTTCATCCCTTCGGTTCCCGCCGAACTTCGTAACATTCCGGCGACAAACTCATAAGCCATTTCGGAGATCGACTGCATCCGGCTCGGCACCAAGCCGCGGCCGCTGGTCGTGAAGATCAGGAAGGCAGATGCTGCTGCTACGGTCAAAACCATAAACAGCGAAGAGTTGGTGAATGAGAAATCCATACCGCCGACTTCAATCGGGAACAGGGTCTGGATTTGGAACTGATGGATCGGATCGTTCGCCACCGGTCAGCCTTCTTCGCTCAAAACATTTCAAGGGCGCGCTTTAAGGAACTAAAGCGCAAATCTCTCAGTTTGATCCGCCGTCGCCAGCATCATCGCGTTTGACCCGTTGTTCCGGCTCGGCAATACGCCCAGCAGCCCTCATAACGTTCAATACGCCCGCCGCGAAACCAATGAGCAGGAAAACAATCAACCCGAAGGGTGTCGTCCCCAGCCACTGATCAACGAACCAGCCCAAACCGCCACCAACCACAATCCCGGAAATGAACTCAGAAGAGAGTTTCATTGCCTGACCATAGCCGGAGGAATCGCTTTTTTTGACCCTTTGCTCCGCTTCATCAGCTTTGCGCTGGCCATCCAGCATCCGGTTCAGACGGTCCCGCCGTTCCGACAGATCCGCCTCGGAGGCTGCCTTATCCAGGTCATCAGAATTGCCGTTTTGCGAAGAGCCACTCATGTTGTTCCCCGCCCCCGTCAAGCCGTGAGACCCAGCCTCAGGACGCCCCCTTAAGCCGCGCGCACCATAGTCGGGGGCCCTTGACCTGTCAAGAACACTGACATTTCATTTAAATTATTGATTTTTATAAATAAATTAGCCTTTTGAGCATTTTCCATGACCTAAGTCTTACGGGAAACTTACGAAGGAGCAGAAATCGACCACAGTTTAGGCACTTTCACGGAATCGTTCCGCGGTCTCCAAATCCACCGAAACGAGCTGAGAAACACCGCGTTCGGCCATGGTCACGCCAAACAGCCGGTTCATGCGCGCCATGGTGATTGGATTGTGTGTGATCACCACAAAACGGGTGTCGGTATTCCGGCACATTTCATCCAGAAGATCGCAGTAGCGCTCCACATTGGCGTCATCCAATGGCGCATCAACCTCATCTAGCACGCAGATCGGCGCCGGATTGGTCAAAAAGACCGCAAATATCAACGACATAGCCGTCAGCGCCTGTTCACCGCCAGAGAGCAGCGTCATTGTCTGCGGCTTTTTGCCGGGCGGGCGAGCGATGATTTCCAAGCCTGCGTCCAGCGGATCATCCGAATCGACCAGCTGCAATTCTGCCGTTCCGCCGCCGAACAGATGCGTGAACAGACGCTGGAAGTGACCGTTGACCACTTCGAAGGAAGCGAGCAGGCGTTCACGTGCTTCCCGGTTCAGGTTCGAGATGCCGGTGCGCAAGCGGCGAATTGCCTCTATCAGATCGTCACGTTCCGATGTCAGCGTGGTTTTCTGCTCGTCTACCTCGCGCAGTTCTTCTTCTGCGCGCAAGTTCACACCGCCAAGGCGTTCGCGTTCGGCCTTGAGACGATCGAGCTTTTTCTCCATGGCATCTGGATCCGGCAGCGGCGCCCCTTCTTTCAGTCCGGCGATTTCCGGCAGGGCCGCGACGGAGACTTCAAGATCTTCGTCAATCCGCCGCTCCAGCGTCTGTTTGCGTTCACGCGCAGCCTCTAGCCGTTCTTCGGCGCGGATTTTTTGCTCGCGTGCGCCCGCCAGGCCTTCCATAGCCAATTTGGCTGCCCGGTCGACGTCGGACAGATCCCGCTCGGCCTGGCTTAGCTGATCGTCCTTTTCCTTCTTGGCTTCTTCAGCCTTGGCGATGGCGGAAAAAAGCTCCCGGCGCTTGATCTCAATGTCTTCCGGTGCCTCGATCAGCTCGGCCCGCTCTTCTTCCGCTTCTTCCCGGCGTTCGCTCAGGACCGCGATCTGCTGGGCAGCATTGGCCGCGCGGGTTTTCCAGCTGTCATATTCACGGGCAATGGATTCGAGGCGCCGGTCGCGCATCTGCTGCTCGCGGGAAAGCCCTTCCGACACAGCCCGGGCTTCGGCGAGCGCGGCACGGGCCGTCGCGACCTCGCCCTGCAGTTCAGCAATCTGGCCCTGATAGCTGGTGGCATCGGGCGCAGCCTCCAGCTGCTCCTGCGCCTCTTCCATATATTCGCGGGCTTCTGCCGCTTCTTCCGATAAGCGCTGCGCTTTGTCTTCGGCGGCCGCTTTTTGCGAAGCGAGCTGAGCAACAGCGCGTTCTGCAGAGGCTAACGCTTCGCGCGTGGCAGTTACCTGACGCTGGCCGTCACGAACTTTGCCCCGGGCAGACTGCTCCAGCTCCACCGATTGCTGAACGCGGGCAGCAGCTTCTTCTAAAGCCAGTTGCTGCACTTCTACCGATTGCCGCGCAGTTTCGATTTCATCGTCGAGTTCCGCCAGGCGGTTTTTCTGGGCCAGTCTTTGGGCTGCCGGCGTTGGCGCATTGGCCGCCACCACAAAACCATCCCAGCGCCATAGGTCCCCTTCCCGGCTCACCAGTCGTTGGCCGGGCTTCAAGTTTGAACGGAGGCGTGGACCATCGCCCTGAGACACCAAACCAATCTGTGACAAGCGCCGATGCAGTTCTTCTGGCGCACTCACCACCTCAAGAAGAGGTCTTGCACCGATAGGAAGAGCGGAATCGGTATCCCCGGACAAGGCACTGCCCCATTTGACCGCGGCCGCATCATCGAGCGATGCATCCAGGTCTTCGCCCAGCGCCGCGCCCAATGCGGTTTCATATCCCGTTTCAACAGAGATCTGCTCAACGACCGGCGTGTGATCCGCTTCGCTATGAACATTGAGCACCTGCTCCAAAGTTCTGGCTTCGGTTTGCAGGCCCTGAAGCAGCGCGCGAGCGTCACTTAAAGGTGCTCGGGCCGCCTGTTCCTTGTCACGGGCCGCAGCAGTCGCAGCTTCGGCTTCTTCCACCGCGGCTTCCGCCTCGGCCAAGGCCTCGCTCGCGACCTCCAGCTCCTCACGGTGTTCCGCAACGCCGTCCTGTGCATTCATACGCGCTGTCAGATCGGCCAGCGCTTGCTGAGCCTCTTGCGCCTGGGAAACGAGCCGGTCTGCGCGCTGACGGCTTTCGGCAACCGCCCGCTCCAACTGACGGCGTTCAGCGGAGGCCCGCGCTTCGGCTGCCGTCAACTCCGACAACATGCCTTCCTTGCCCCGCACCACGTCTTCGGCCTCAGTGACCTTTTCCCGAGCCGTTTCGGTGCGGTCCTGCACCATCTCGTTTTCTTCCAGAAGCTCCGCGCGCTCTTCTGAAAGCCGCTCCAAAACCTCGTCGTTTTCCGAGACCATGGATTGCTCGCGGCGGATATCTTCGGCGAGCTGCACCAAACGGCGCTCCAGGTCCTGGAGGCGCTCCTTGATGCGCCGTTCCTCGGCATCAAGATCGTTTCGTGCGATCACCAGCCGCTGCAAGGCTGCGCCAGCCTTGGCCGCATCCTCGCGGAGCTCTGGCAATTTATGCGCGGCAATTGCCTGAATGCGGGCGCTTTCCGCTTGCAGACCTGTCGCCTCGTTCACTTGCTTTTGGGCATCGGAAAACTGGCTATCCGCAGCCGCCAGGGCATCGCGCGCTTCCGTCCAGCGGATATAAAGGATGGAGGCTTCCGCACCGCGGATTTCGGACGAAAGGTTCCGGTAGCGCGAAGCTTGCCGGGATTGGCGTTTCAAATTGTCGAGCTGGCTGTCGATCTGCACCAGGACATCTTCCAACCGCTCAAGGTTCTGTTCAGCGGCCCGCAAACGGATTTCCGCTTCATGACGGCGCGAGTGCAGACCTGAAATACCGGCGGCTTCTTCCAGGATTTTCCGGCGTGACGTCGGCTTGGCCGCAATCAGCTCACCAATTTGACCTTGGCGCACCATGGCCGGTGAGCGAGCGCCCGTGGAGGCATCGGCGAACAACAGCTGGACATCGCGAGCGCGCACATCCTTGGCATTGATCTTGTAATTCGACCCCTGCTCGCGCTCGATCCGGCGACTGACTTCAAGAAGATCGGCATCATTGAAGGCAGATGGCGCAGTCCGGTCGTTGTTCTCCAGAAACAGCGTCACTTCCGCCGTGTTGCGGGCCGGGCGGTTCAGACTGCCGGAGAAAATCACGTCATCCATGCCGGAGGCACGCATGTTCTTATAAGAGTTCTCGCCCATGACCCAGCGCAAGGCTTCGACGAGATTGGATTTGCCACAGCCGTTGGGACCCACAACCCCGGTCAGGCCGTTGCCGATGATGAACTCCATCGGCTCGACAAAGGATTTGAACCCGGCAATGCGGAGCTTTGAAAACTTCATCGGCGCCCGCACCTCTCCGGTCCGGACGCCGATAGATAAGTCATTTGTTCAAGGCGCAGGCAGGCTGCCTGCAGCTGAGCTGCAGGATCAGAGGTTTTCCTCGATGATCTTGCCCATTTCGTCAATCGACAGCGCCCCCGAATGCTTTTCGCCGTTGATGAAGAAGGTCGGCGTTGAGTTCACCCCAAACTCATTTGCCCCGCGCTCTCTCACCGCGTTAACTGCGTCAAGCAATCCCTGGTTTGTCAAGCACTCCTCAAAGGACTCCTGTGTAAATCCGATCTGCTTGGAAAAGTCGAGCAGGGATTGGTAAGGATTGTCGGTGAACGCCCAGGCACGCTGCTGTTCGAACATGATGTCCACAATGTCGAAGTATTTTTCCTGAGGCGCGCAGCGTGCCAGCATGAAGGCAGCTGACGCGACCGGATCCAGCGGAAACTCGCGGAAAATAAAGCGAACCTTGCCGGTCTCGATGTAATCCTTCTTAAGATCCGGATAGGTGCGGCTGTGGAAATTGGCACAATGTCCACAGGTCATAGACGCATATTCGACGATTGTTACCGGAGCATTCTCATCACCAAGGATTTTGTCGCCAAGCGGACCCGGTTTCAGGAGTTCGTCTTCGTCGACTGACTGGGCCCATGCGGGCGCTGCAGAGGCCAGTCCAAGTGCGGCCGTTGCCAATGCGGTGGTTTTGAGAAACTGTCTGCGGGTCTGGGTCACGAAGATCGTCCTGTCACAAATGAATTAGCCGCACTCTAGGGTGCCTGTTGTTCCTTCATGTGCCCTTTCGGGCACGGCAGGTCAACACAGCTTGGTAATTGTGGCAGGAGCGAGGACGCAAAAACTCAAAAAGTCCCGAGGTTGGTTACATACTTTCTATTTGTCATCCCGGGCGAAGCTCAAGCGGAGACCCGGGATCGGTGAGCCCGGGCTCATTTCAACACAACGTTTTGTATTTGTTGATTTTTTGTCTCTCCGATCCCGGCTCGCGCTGCGCTTGGCCGGGATGACAGCGGGAAGTTTCGAAGTTATATCTGCAGACTGAAGTCACAGTGTTGTTATTGCAGCGTGAGGCCAGCATTTAGGAAAGTGCTCAGTGTTCCAATTGGCTGTCAGACACCTATTCAGCCACAGACGGCTGCCGCCGCTGGCAGAGGTCTGACACGTGGCTCCCTCAATGCAACTACTACATTAGGGATGCTGCCTCAGAGCACAATGCATCGACTTTTCCCTTTTGGGATGAATCGTTACTCTTAATAAGGGAATTACAACTTAAGGCATTGCAGCGTCGCTATTGCCAATCGGGGTTTTTCAGGCTGATTCTATTCACCGCGCCGTGGAAATTGAAATCCAAGCCGCAGAATTTGCTGGGCGGTAAAACCAAAACGGCTACAGGTGATGAAATCAGCCTTGCCAAGAAATTTGTTGAGCATGTTTTTCGGGATTGAATGCTGTGTTTATGAGCCTTTTAGATAGATCAATACTAGTTTTATTGTTGGTGATCCTAATATCACTGGCAATACTAGTTAATCTTTATCGCACGCACCTATTTGATAAAATTGATCCGGATCTCAAGTATCATAGGTCAAATATAAGAGGTTACTCCCATTTTGACAGATTGAATGAGAATGTTCCTGAAAAAATGATCAAGGTGAATAGCTATACCACCAAGATTTTCTATTGTTCCTGTGCGGCAATTTTTATTGTTTGCATTCTAATCATTAATGCTTAGGTGGTGTTATGCAAGGTGCCGAATACTATATTGGCGGGCGTCTTTTTTTCTGGTCAGGAAGGGTTTGAGTTTAGAGATCCGAAGCTCTAAACGGCCGTACCGCGGGCAATCACTTGGGCACCCAGCTTTTTCAAGGCGGCGCGCAGCCGGTCATTTTCAACGGCTTCCAGGCTCGCATCGAGCTTTTGTTCTTCTGACCGTGTCAGAGGTCGAAGAGCCTTGCGCGGCAGGGTTCGTTTCACAGCAACCGGCTTTTGCTGGATCTTGATGCGGCCGATCGCCGCCCAGCCATAGAAGGTGTTGATGCGTTCAATCACTTGCGGGCTGTCATGGGAGAGCATCAAGGCAGTGGGCCCATCCGTGTGCACTACAAGCGTTGCCGGCTGCGGCGGGCGCTCCGGATCACTCAACTCCGGCTGGCGTGGCCAGACGAGCCGGTCCGGCTGCACTCTGGTTCCATACCGTTCGCCGACAATGTCAGCCCAGGAGGCAATGATATCGACGGAGGCAAAACCACGTTTCTTGCAGGCAGGGGTCATCGCTTTGCCGACCAAATCGGCAAGCACTTTCGCGCCCTTTGGATTTGCCTTCTTCGCGGTTATGACCTACCTCCTTTTGTCTGCCAGTCTTGCCTTGAGCCAGATGCAGACACCGGTCCCTTAGCCTATGTGTTTCAATAGAATAAGACAAAATGAAGACGAATACTTTAACTCCCGTCTTGCGCCAGGCTTATCACCGCAATTGTCCCCAGACTATCCAAAGCAGCCGCAGGCTTGGGTGGACCATAAGTCAGTAAGACGATGAGCAACACTCCACTTTCTTCAAGTTTGCTTGATTGGTATGACCGCCACGCCCGCTCCCTACCCTGGCGCGTGAGCCCGGAAAACCGCCGTCTTGGCGAAATTCCCGACCCCTACCGCATTTGGCTGTCGGAAGTCATGCTGCAGCAAACAACTGTCGCAGCTGTCAAATCCTATTTTGAAACCTTCACCCGGACTTGGCCGACGGTAAACGCCTTGGCCGTTGCAGATGAAGAAGACGTGATGAAGGCCTGGGCCGGGCTTGGCTATTATTCCCGGGCCCGGAACCTGAAGAAATGCGCAGATCTCGTTGCGAAAGACTATGGCGGCAAATTCCCGGACACGGAAGAAGCTCTCCTAAAACTGCCTGGCATCGGCCCTTACACCGCCGCCGCTATCGCCACGATCGCCTTTGACCAGCATGCCGCCGTGGTCGACGGCAATGTGGAGCGGGTTCTCTCGCGCCTGAACGTGATCGAAACACCGCTGCCCGGTGCCAAGCCCGAGATAAAAGCCGTGATGGCGGAACTGACACCGGAAGACCGGCCTGGCGATTTTGCGCAAGCCGTGATGGATCTCGGCGCCACCATCTGCACGCCGAAGAAACCAGCTTGTGCGCTCTGTCCTTGGTGGGAGGACTGTCAGGGCCATGCCTCTGGTCTGGCGGAGACCCTGCCCCGCAAAGCGCCCAAAACCAAAAAACCGACACGCTACGGCGCGGCCTTTGTCGCCGTCGATCAGACAAGCGGCGCTGTCCTTTTACGCCGGCGTCCGCCGGAAGGTCTGCTCGGCGGCATGAGCGAAGTTCCAGGCACCCACTGGGCAGAGGATTTTGATCTGGACAACTGCCTGTCGTCTGCGCCGTTTCCTGCGGATTGGGCCAAATGTTTCGGTGAGGTGAAACATACGTTTACCCACTTTCACCTGAAACTGACGGTCTACCGGGCTGAAGTTGCTGCGGCCACAGCCGGTCTAGAGGACTGTTGGTGGTCGCTACCGGAGGCTGTTCAGGGTGAAGCCCTGCCAACCGTCATGCGCAAGGTGCTCGGTGCGGCTTTGGATTGAATCCATCCGAAGCAACTTGTCACCCCGGGCGAACACAGTGAAGACCCGGGGCCCACTCGCAAATCATCTTGCCGTAGCATGCCTTTGCGTTTTCTGGACGCTCTGCAAATGAGTAGGCCCCGGCGCTTCGGCCGGGGCGACAGAATGGGTTGCTTGGAACTGAACCGGCATTCACGGCCGCATAACCCGCCCACGCAGACCGATAGCCGCCAGATCACTTCATCTCGCGAATAAATGGAGAAATACTTTTTCCTCATCCAATTCGGAAAGCCATCCGTAGATCTCCCCGTTGCAAGCAAAGAACTCTGCAAGATTTGTTTCTGGATAATCAATTTCCGGAGCGGAGTTTCTTTGGCTGAATTCTAAGCAAGGGAGTCCTCTTCATGAAGCTGATCCAGAAACTCGCAGTCGCACTGCTCCTCGTTTTGCCGTTCTCTTCTGCTCAGGCAGGGAACAAAGACATCGTTGACACCGCCGTTGGTGCGGGAACGTTCAACACATTGGTGGCTGCTGTTCAGGCCGCCGAACTGGTTGACACGCTGAAAGGCGATGGTCCGTTCACTGTCTTCGCGCCGACCGATGAAGCCTTCGCAAAACTGCCAGCCGGTACGGTTGAAGACCTGTTGAAGCCGGAAAACAAAGACAAGCTGATCGCTGTCCTGACCTATCATGTGGTGCCGGGCAAGGTCATGTCTTCTGACATCGCAGGCAAAAAAGCCGACGTCGCCTCTGTTCAAGGCGACACCATTGCCGTTGACGCAACCAATGGTGTGAAGGTCGATGGTGCGAGCGTGGTCACCGCCGACATCGAAACCTCCAACGGTGTCATTCACGTCATCGACAGCGTGATCCTTCCGTCCTCCTAAGACAGTAACCTCCTGCTATCTCCTCAGGCAAAGTGCAGGCGCAGTTCACTCTGAACTGCGTCTGCTACTTTTTTGCAGATTACATCCGGCTTAATGTGATAATTTTCGAAAACCTGAAGAAAATAAACGGCGCTCTGATTCAACAAATTTCTGAAAAAAAACAACAAATCGCCCCTAGACTTCTAATGTAGAACCATTCTAAAGTACGGAAAATTTCGGCTAGAAGGAGAGATGGCCATGAAAGGGAATGAGAAAGTTATTGCCTGTTTGAACGAGGCACTTTTCCTCGAGCTCGGCGCTATCAATCAATACTGGCTGCACTACCGGATGCTGGCGGATTGGGGCTATGCGAAGCTGGCGAAAAAAGAACGCGAAGAGTCCATCGAAGAGATGGAACATGCAGATAAGCTGGTCGACCGCATCATCTTCCTCGAAGGTCTGCCGAACATGCAGAAGGTCGGCCCTTTGCGCATCGGCCAGGACATCAAGGAAGTTCTGGAAGCCGATCTGGCAGGCGAATATGACGCCCGCACGTCCTACAAGAAGTCCCGCGATGTCTGTAAGGAAGAAGGCGACTATGTCTCCATGGCGCTGTTTGAAGAGCTGCTGAAAGACGAAGAAGGCCACATTGACTTCCTCGAAACCCAGCTTGACCTTCTGGAAAAGATCGGCGTCGAGCGGTACGGCATGCTCAATGCGGCCTCAGCGGACGAAGCCGAATAAGCAGCTTCTACGGCATTGTGCTTCAACAAAAGCGCGGCTCACAGGGCCGCGCTTTTTTGTTTCTCCGAAATGGCAAACCTGAACCCAATTGGAATTACTTAAAAGTCGTTTTTGAGACCGTCTAAAACCAGCGGTCGCCGGATGGTTTTCACTGTCCGGCGCTCGGCAAGGCTAAAGTGACCCGGTTATTTTGCCGGAACACCACAACCAACACCATTGGATGCTTATCCCTTTTTTGCTATAATAAGTTGCGGCAAATAACAACAATTTCGAACCAGGTTATTTCTCGTGGCTGAAGACACCCCTGAAATGTCTTCTGGATCACAGTCCAGCAGACAGAGCTTTGTTCTAGGGCTTGCCGGTCTGGTGCTTGGCTTCTTGGGCGGCTCCGGCGGAATGGCGCTCGGCTTTTATGACCGGATATTTCCGGAAAACAAATCGCCAACCGCAAGTCTGGAAGTTTATCCCGGCAGCGGTGAGGCGCCGCATCGCGCCCTCTTGATCGCATCCGGATCATCCGATCCCGAGGGGGGCGATTTGCGCTTTGCCTGGAAAATCAATTCCGACAGCATGAACGCATCGGACCCGGTCATAGAACACACGTTCAACGAACCGGGCAGATACGCAGTCAATGTGAATGTCCAGGATACGGCCAACCTAACCGCCACGACAGCAAGGGTGATTGAAGTCAAAGAAGCGTTTGACCGGAACTCATTTCTCCAAACTGTCGACGGCATCGAAGACCGGATTGAGCTTGGTGATTTTGTTGGCGCGATCGATATCGCCAACCCCGTTCGTTATGCCTGCGGCACACGCGTTCCCCCACAGGAATGCGCCAAAATTCACCGGCTGGCCGCAGAAGCCCATCGCAATCGCGGCGAATTTGACCATGGCGTTTCGGCGATGAAAATCGCAGTAAGCCTGCACCCCGATGATGTGTTCTACAAGGTCGAAATGGCGACACATTATCTCTTGGTTGGCAGAGGGGACAAAGCGACTGAGCAGTTGGAACCGCTTCTTGCAGATCAAACTGGCGGCACACCGGTTGTCTATTTTGCGGCCCTCGCCCGCGCAATGCAGTCAGATTACGACAAAGCAATCGAGCTCTTGAGCCCGGTGCGTGGCCGGCTGGGGCCATATCATCAGGCGGTCAATTTTACACATCAGGTCGTTGACGTCCTGTCCAGCGATGCCACGGAATTCCAGGAAGCTGGCAAGGTGCGGACGATTTTGTGCGAAGAACCCAAGTTCAAACAGGTCATTGCCTCCGGAAAGCTTTTTAGGAACGCGCATCTCCAAAGCCTGCATGTGATGGTTAGCCAGTTGACCATGCAGGATCATGCGCGGTTGACATCAGCATTGGAGAATGCGGCATGCGAGTAGTCAGATGGGCAATTGTCCTTTGCCTCACGCTTTCTTCCAGTATGTTTATGTCCGCAGCGCTGGCCGGTTTTGGCGGCGCAAATCTGCGGATCGTTCACACCTTTTCGGCGGATCATCCGGTTCATCTGCGGCTCAAGGAGATGCTGCCCGAACTGCAGGAAGCGTCCGATTATACGGTGCGATTTGAGCTCTATTCGGCCGATGAAGTTGGCGGATGGCGCCAAATAGTCCGCGGATTGGATGGGGGGCGTTACGACTTTGTCCTGAGCCGCGCCGACCTTCTTGCAGCCAATGGCATCGATATCGGCCCGTTAGGACGAAGCGATCTCTTCATAGATTTCTCCACGTGGAAAAATCTGCCCGAAAGCTCAGGCGAAGACGCCGTCAAAGAGCTTTTTGCGGAAAGCGGCCTCGACTTTTTGGGCGCGGCCTGGCTCTCATCGGATTATCTGGTTGCCCAAACCGATGTCGAAGACTTGTCGGACCTTCAAGGCCTCATTGTGCGGACACCCTCCGATACAATGTCTTCAGACCTTTATAAAATGCTCGGTATGGAACCAGTCACCATCGGGTTGCACGAAACTTTTTTGGCCATGGAACGGGGTATGGTCGATGCCGCCGTTCTGACGGCTTCCGGTTCGTACTGGACAACCTATTGGGATACCAGTGCCAAGCTAACGGGCCACGGCAACACCTTGATCAGCGACCCGGTCGGCGGCCAGGTCGCGTGGCTGGTAGCCCGCAACAATTGGCAGGAAAAGCTGGACGACTTTACAGCCTCTCAGGTCAAGAAAGTGCTTGGAGAGGCGATGCTGCGTTTGGGCACAGACCTGCACGCCTCCCAGCAAAACCTTCTAAAATCCGTGTCTCAAAAAGGGGCGACATTAACCCATTTGAGCGACCAGGACCGGGATCAAATGATAAATGCGGTCCAAGAAGCCTGGCGGACAAGCTTTTCGCCCCGAGACCGCAGTATTGCCGAGCGGATGGTCGGAAGCAGGTAGCCTAATTAGTGACTGTACCGCCATGTCCGCGAAACTTTTGAACCTTTGAGGCTGCAGGGGCATCCGTAGCTGGACCTCAAGTAAAGCCAGCTCTTTGAGCCGTTCTTATTTTGCTGTGATTACTTTTGGCCCCGCTGCGGGCAGGCCACCCGGCATCATCAAAACCCCTATAAATTGCAACTAATATTTCTTATATTTATGATTGCATTACCTTACGTCAGCATGCCACACTCCCCGCGGTCCCCAAACACCGAAGAGGCGAGCCATGCCAGAGCATTTCCGGAACATCGCGATCATGAATAGCGCCGTAGTCCTCGGCGTTTTGATGTCGACAGACGTCTCAGCCCAGAACTGCGATGCGATCTGCACCAACGGCGAAAGCTGTATCTCGGCAGCCGTTTACCCCTATGTGCCAGATATGGGCGCCTTTACCTCCGCTATCTGCTCGGCATGGCAGTCGGCAGGCCAAACCGAAAAGCTCTATCTGATCGCAGATGAGACTGTCTGGGACGGCGGGTACGATTCCAATCCAGTCTATACAAACGGCAGCGGCAGCCAGGTTCCGATCGATGTCTTTGTCTATGACGCGATGTATCTGGAGTACTGGAAAACGCAAACTGCGCAAATTCCGGCAGCGCAGATCACCAATCAGTCGGATTTCGTGCCTTATGCAGAAACCGCACTCAAATTGCCCAACAATGATATGTATGCGCTGCCCATGTTGGGCTGCACCAACATCATGTTCTACCGCAACGGCGATACTGGCATGGGCGGCGTGACGACGCTGTCGGAGTTCGAGCAGGTCAATCCTGATGGCATTTACATCAGCCCAGTGCCTTTCGGTATGACAGGCGCGATGATGAATATGGCCGGCAAAACGACCATCGGTGTCAACTATATGGTCAAAGGCTATCTGGACACCGGCACTTGGCCATCAATGAGCCAGCTCGATCAATCGATCATCCAATCTCTTGCGGATATTTCTGAAACAGCAAGCTATTACAATGCATTGACCGGAGCCATCCCGCCTTTACAAGGTGTGGAAGACCAATATGTCCGGGCGGGATATTTCAGTGCTGGCTATGGCCGCACATCCATCGGATTTTCTGAGAGTATGTCTCAGATGTCGGCCTCCACACGCCAGAATTTGCGGCTCCGCGCCTTCCCGTGGACGGACAACACCGCGTCACCGAATATGTTTTATGCCGATGTTGCGGGTGTGAACCGCAATTCGCCGTTCCTTGCGAACAACGGAACGCTACCGTTTGTGCTGGCGAACATTATGACCGAGCAGGCAACTGTGCAAAACGCCATCGCACCGTCGGGTGGTGACCTCTCCTATCTCTTTCCGGCCCGGACCAGTGTCCTGAATGCACTGAGCTCGGTTGATCCGCTCTATGGACAGATGTCGGACATCTTGAACGCAAAAACCACACAGCTCGTCAGCATGCCGACGACCGACCGGACCGCGTTTCACAGTTTCGGCGGCAATGTTCAATCGGCAGTTCTAGGAACCTTTAGCGGGCACTGCGATCTGGAAAGCACAACGTTCCCAGGGGACAATTCTCAAGCCCCTTCAATCTGTTCGCCGCTTTGCCAGTCGGCAGGCGGCTGGGTTGGCTCTTGGACCAACCAATCGCCCCCAGCCTGGCCGGGATACTCGGCATGTGGCTGTTCAAAGTGCATCCAGGCGTCTCCTCTGCCGCAATCCGTTCAAGAGGAAGAAGCAACCACAATGGTGCAATCCGGCCCAGCTCTGAAACGCTATATGCGTAACTAGACTTCGCCGGTCTGAAATCGAAACGCGGCCCCGCAAAGGCCGCGTTTTCTTGTTTGCTTGGGCCGTTACTGAAACGCGGTTTCGGCAAAGCTTCTGAGTTTGCGGGAATGCAGGCGGTCGGCGGGCATGTCGCGCATCTTTTCGAGCGATCTAATGCCGATCTCAAGATGTTGGGCAACCTGGCGCTTGTAAAAATCCGTCGCCATGCCCGGCAGCTTCAATTCGCCGTGCAGCGGCTTGTCGGAGATGCAGAGCAGCGTTCCATATGGCACGCGGAAGCGGAAACCGTTGGCGGCAATGGTCGCCGATTCCATATCGAGCGCAATCGCGCGGGACTGGGAGAACCGTTTGACCAGTTCCGGCTGATCCCAGAGTTCCCAATTCCGGTTGTCCAGCGAGACGACGGTCCCGGTGCGCATTACACGCTTTAGATCATAGCCGTCATAGCCGGTGACTTCCGCAACCGCATCTTCCAACGCGACCTGGACTTCGGCCAGCGGCGGAATTGGCACCCATGTCGGCAGATCTTGATCCAAAACGTTGTCATCGCGCACATACCCATGGGCAAGCACATAATCGCCCAGCGTCTGACTGTTTCGAAGGCCCGCGCAGTGTCCCAGCATCAGCCAGACATGAGGGCGCAGAACGGCAACATGGTCGGTGATCGTCTTGGCGTTGGAGGGGCCAACCCCAATGTTGACCATAGTAATGCCGCCGCCGTCGGCGCGCTTTAAGTGATAGGCGGGCATTTGCGGCAGTTTGGCCGGCTCCACACCACTGCAGGGAGCCGTTTCTCCAGCCTTGGTCAGCACATTTCCGGGCGAGACAAAGGCCTCATAACCGCTGTCCGGATCTGCCAGGAACTCCTGGGACATGCGGCAGAACTCGTCGATGTAAAACTGATAGTTCGTGAAAAGCACATAGTTCTGAAAGTGCTCTGCGGCGGTCGCCGTATAGTGTTGCAACCGGTGCAAGGAATAGTCGACGCGCGGCGCGGTGAATGAGGCCAGCGGCATCACGCCATCGGCCGGATCATAGGTGCCATTGGCAATGGAATCGTCCATCACCGTCAGATCCGGCAGATCGAACATATCGGCCAGCGGCCGGTCGAGGTGCGCTGCCGCCGCACCACCTTCCACATGAGTGCCGTCATAAAAGGCAAAATGCAGCGGGATTGGCATGTCACTGTCGCCGATCAGGACCGGAACCTCATGGTTCTTCATCAACAGTGACAACTGGTCTTCCAGATAGTGCCGGTAAAGGTCCGGCCGCGTGATGGTCGACGCGTGACTTCCGGGACCGGAGACAAAGCCATAGGACAAGCGGCTGTCATGGCGGATATGGCTGTCGGTGACGATTTGAACCTGCGGATAAAACGCCCGCACCCGATGATCGAGCTTCTTCCCGTCGAGAAGCCCCTGAAAGTGTTTTCTCAAAAAGGCTGTATTGTCTTCAAAAATCTCAATGAGCCGTTCAACGGCTGCCTTGGCATCGCTGAAGACTTCAAGAGGGTGCGCCGGCGCCAAACGTGTTGGCCGCGCTTTTTGCTGAAAAGCCCTATGGATCGGGTTGGTCATTAAAATCATCCTTATTGTTGTTATCCTTCAACCCTCTCGCCAGATGCCTCTGCGGTCAATAGCGGAACAACATTTTTTGAATATTTTTTCAGGCGAAGAAAATATTTTCGCAGCTAGCATTGTAAAACATCGCGAGGTGGACTTTCGCGGTTTCGGGCGAGCCGATAAGCTCAGGGCGGTCCACCACTTGAGGTTTAATATGTTCCGCTCGATGCAGTCTCTCCTTCTTGGCATAGTCGCTCTTCTGGCAGTTGGCAGCGCCCAGGCTGAAAACCTTCCGGACCTGAAAGGCCGGGAGATCGTTGTCGCCTCTGAAAACACCTACCCGCCGATGCAATTCATCGATCCGGCAACGGGCCAGCCGGCAGGCTGGGAATATGATGCTGTTGCAGAAATCGCCAAGCGGCTGAACGCGACGATTGCGTACGAAAACCTCAGCTGGGACGCCATGATCCCGGCCATTTCAGCCGGTGAATACGACATGGCCATGAACGGTATCACCATCCGCGCCGACCGGGCGGAAAAGGTCGACTTCTCTGCGCCTTACATCCGGTCTGAAATGTTCATGCTGGTGCGCGCCGATGAAGACCGGTTTTCCAGACCGGAAGAGTTCGCCGCCAACGCCGATTTTCTGGCAGGCGCACAGCCAGGCACAACGCCCTTTTATGTCACCGTCTATGAAGTCCTGGACGGCGATGAAACCAATCCGCGCATCAAACTGTTCGAAACCTTCGGCGCGGCGGTTCAGGCACTCAAAACCGGCGATGTTGATCTGGTCCTGACCGACAGCACCGGCGGACAAGGGTATGTGACCGCCAATCCGGACACGTTTAAACTTGTGGGCGACCCGATGGGCTCTGAAGACTTCGGTTTTATCTTTCCAAAAGGCTCGGACTTGATCGCGCCCATCAATGCGGCCATCGCCAGCCTGCGTGCCGACGGCACTTTGGAAGCGCTGAACAAAAAGTGGTTCTTTGACTATAAGGCAGCGCAATAAGTCCGGTCGTAGGAACACTCACCCAGGCGGTAAAGGATACGCTGTCGCCATAGGCACGGAAGTCATCCCCGGCGCAGCAAAGCGGAGACCGGGGATCTACTCGTTTGCAGAGATTTCCGGCCAAAGTCCAATGCCTGCAGCAAGCGGCAATGAGAGTAGATCCCCGGACATATCCGGTTTCGGGGGCGGGGATGACATACGGCAAAAATCTTGTTTCCTAATCCCGCAAAACAGAACGTTAAAGCAGGACAATTTGAATATGCAATTGCCCTGTCCGCAAGCGGAGTTTCCGATAGCCGCAACCTAAAACTCAGCTATTCTTTCTCACTTTAGTGCACTCAATCCCCTCTCCGGAACGCCAATCACAGGCACACCTCATGCTTTCAAAAAAGTCCAAAGCGAATGCTCAGCAACAAGACTTTCCCTATTGGCTGCTGGCGGCCTGTCTGATTGCGGTTTTTTTCCTGATTCAGATCGCCACCGACGACATCTATTCAAAGGTCATGGCGACCGTGTCCCGGGGGATCGGCATTACCATCTTTGTTACGCTGACGGCCTTTTTGTTCGCCTCAATGCTGGGCCTGCTATTGGCGGTTGCTTCCTTGTCCGGATCAACTCTCCTGCGCCAAACCGCCCGCTTTTACATCGAGATTGTGCGCGGCCTGCCCATCATCGTGCTGCTTCTTTACATAGCCTTTGTCGGCACGCCATTGATCGTGATGGGGCTTAACGCGGTTCTGGAGCCACTCGGAATAGATACCCTCCGCACCCGCGACTTTCCGTTGTTGTGGCGGGCCATCACAGCGCTGACGATTGGCTATTCAGCTTTCATCGCCGAAGTTTTCCGGGCCGGCATTCAAGCGGTGGACACCGGTCAGATCGAGGCGGCCAAGGCTCTCGGCCTCGGCCGCTGGCTGCGGTTCCGGCTGATCATCTTCCCGCAAGCGCTCAAAACCATCCTGCCGCCCCTCGGCAATGACTTTGTCGCTATGGTCAAAGACAGTTCCTTGGTGTCCGTTCTGGGTGTCACTGACATCACCCAGCTCGGTAAGGTCTATGCCGCAGGGTCCTTCCGTTATCTGGAAACCTATAATGTGGTGGCGCTCATTTATCTGATGATGACCATCTCGCTGTCCCTCGCCTTGCGAAAGTTTGAGCGGACAAAGGATACCAAGGCGGGGTAGCTTTTTATGGATAAAGACATGAAAGGCCCCCTAGTTAAACAAGCCGGGCGCGAGCTCCTGCGCGAGGGGGATCTGCCAAAGATCCGAGGCGCTTTTGCTCAAGCCATGATCCGGTTCAACAACCATATGGAACGGGTGCCATTGTCACCGGAAGAGATGAGGCAGTTTCTTTCATTCCGGCTCGATACGGTATGGAAGGCTAAAAAACGATCCGACAGGTGGTTAGGCCGCCTGTTCAATCTTTTGACAGTTGGAGATCCCGACTACTTGCAAATGTCGGGTGCCCGGACCGGGGAAGTCTTGGCATTGGCGGGCTATGATGTCCCCGATGTGCTTGACGCTTTGACAGAATACCATGTCAGGCGCGATGTCGTGGAAAAAGCCTATTCCAACCTCAACAGACGACAAGGCCCAAACGACTGATTGTTCAAAGCCTATTGCATTATGATGCTAACCTTGATGATCTCATGACCGTGAAACTGTTCGTGGATTTTCCGAATGAAGACATTTGAAGAAATCGAAGCACTGGCCATCGAGAAAAAGGGCGGCGCAGATCAGCTCACGGCGCTGCTCGCGCAAAACGACTATATGAAGTCCCCGGAAGAGCTGGAGAAAGTCGGCGATGACCGCTGGCTGGCGATGTTCACCAAGACGATATTTCAGGCCGGGTTTTCCTGGAAGGTGATTGAGAAGAAGTGGCCGGGTTTTGAAGAAGCCTTTGAAGGGTTTGATACCGCCCGTCTTGCCTTTTTACCCGATGAAGCCTTTGAAGAGCTGCTTCACAACAAGGACATTGTCCGCAATGCCATGAAGATTAAATCCGTGCAAGCGAACGCGGTCTTCCTGCGGGATCTGGCGCAGGAACACGGCAGCGCGTCAAAGTTCTTTGCTGAGTATCCGGTCGAGGATCAAATCGGCCTGATGGAGCTTTTGAAAAAGCGCGGCAGCCGGCTTGGCGGCAACTCCGGCCAGTATGCGCTTCGCTTCATGGGAAAGGAGAGTTTCATCCTCTCACGCGACGTGGTTAACGCTCTTATCCGTGAAAATGTCATTGGCAATGAGTCCATGTCGAAAAAAAATCTGAACGCGATTCAGGCCGCTTTTAACCATTGGCGGTCAACTTCCGGCCGCTCGATGAATGAAATCAGCAGAATTCTGGCGTTTTCGGTCGGACCCTCTCATTAACTTCTCATTTAACTTTTACCATTGTAAACAAAGCATTGATTCAAAGAGAATTTTTGTTTTGACCGCTTAACGCCTGATTTACCAAAAGCGGTAACCATGACACTCGAAATTGCGTGAGGTATTGCGTCGCAATGAGAGTACTGCGTACCGGGGTGTCCCCTGTGGCACCCCACCCAACATCTTCAACGGAAGCCAACGCTTCCTGGTTGAACACAATCTTGAAGGGCGACTGCGTAGCCGCCCTTGAGAAGCTGCCGTCCCGGTCTGTCGACCTGGTTTTTGCGGATCCGCCCTACAATCTTCAGCTGGGCGGCGATCTGCACCGGCCGGATCAGTCCAAGGTGGATGCCTGCGACGATCACTGGGACCAGTTTGAGAGCTTTGAGGCCTACGACGCCTTCACTCGCGCTTGGCTGCTCGCCACCCGCCGGGTGATGAAGCCGGACGGCTCGCTGTATGTCATCGGCTCTTATCATAATATCTTCCGGGTCGGCGCGATCCTTCAGGATCTCGGCTTCTGGATCATGAACGACATCGTCTGGCTGAAGTCGAACCCAATGCCGAACTTCCGCGGCAAACGGTTCACCAATGCTCATGAGACGATGATCTGGGCGACCAAGTCGAAGGACGCCAAGCCGACCTTTAACTACGATGCTCTGAAGACCTTCAATGAAGATCTCCAGATGCGCTCCGACTGGCACCTGCCGCTGTGCACGGGCTCAGAACGGCTGAAGGGAAATGATGGCCAGAAGGTGCATCCGACCCAAAAGCCGGAAGCGCTGCTCTACCGTGTGCTGACCGCCTCGTCCAAACCGGGCGACGTGGTGCTCGACCCGTTCTTCGGCACCGGCACCACTGGGGCTGTCGCGAAGAAGCTCGGCCGGAACTATGTCGGTGTGGAGCGCGAACAAGACTATATCGATGCGGCAACGGCGCGGATCGCGGATATCCAACCGGGCGATGAAAAAGCGCTGGAGATGCAGCAGGGCAAACGAGCCCAAAAGCGGATTCCGTTTGGTACGCTTTTGGAAAACGGCCTCTTGGAAGCAGGCACTGAGCTGACGTGTTCTAAAGGCAAACATCTGGCGATTGTCCGGGCGGACGGATCGCTGAAGTCAGGCGATCACACCGGGTCGATCCACAAGGTGGGTGCTTTGGTTCAAGGCCAGGAAGCCTGCAACGGCTGGACTTTCTGGCACACGAATGAAGGATCGAAAAAGTCGCCGATCGACGAACTGCGCAAGGAAATCAGATCCCGCCTGCAGGCATAAGCAGGAAACCAAGCAAAAGCGACCTTCGCGTTCCCCGCGAATACCTTGAAACCCCGTCTTCCAGAATGGAAGTCGGGGTTTTTGTTTGTCGCACGGAAACGCAGCATCCACGGCGGTCACCCCGGCCGCAGCGGAGCGGAGAGCCGGGGCCTACTCGTTTGCAGAGATTTTGTTTTTAGGCTCAAAGTTGCGGCAAGCGGGCCTGAGAGTAGGGCCCGGGTCGTCACTTGCGTTCACCCGGGGTGACAGCTTGCGGGTTGGCATTGCCTGCCGTCCGGGACTTGATCCGGGACCCTTTCATATCCAGCCGGTCCTGGCTCAAAGGCCGGGACAGCGGAGAGGAAAGCGGCCGCCATCCCTCGACTTTAGACCCTGTACCGTAGGCCAGCTAACAATTTGACTGCTTCGCTGGCACCTTCATTTTTGGCTGCTGAATGAAGATAGACAACTTTCTACATTTCATAGGAGGAGCGCTATTTCCGGTGCACAGGAACACGTTGAAACGGTTCTGAGGACCGTTCAATCAGGGTCGGCCCCTGCCTTGTCGCGTATCGCAGCCTCCTGGCGGCGGTCGCTGTATAAGCATGGCCTGAACCCAGCTGCTAGCCGCCCTTATTCTTAAAAACTGGCACGGGAATTCGAGCACGTCGCCTATAATTGGTTTCATTTGACCGGAGCACATTTGATTTCTGGCCAGGTGGTATGTGTGCGGTGGTGTGATCACCACAAACGCACATCAACGACGCCAGAGATCAAATCTGCCCAGCCCCTTCCGATCAATATGCTCCTAATGGATCCAATTAATTGCGGCGTGCTCTAGATGAGCCGTTTTCGATCAGCAGGTCGTTCGCCCTGAAATGCTGGAGCTTCGGTTCAACAGGAGTTGCAGGTTTCTTTTGATGACATTCGTCCAGATAAGAAACGGCAATCCCTTGAAAAAATCGGAAGCAGCCCCCCGGCCAGCTTTGCGCAATGTGCGCAGCACCGTTTTAGGAACTGCGGGCCGGAAGTAACTCTTTACCCGGACCTCCCGCCCGGCGGTCAACGCCTTTAGGGCCTTGCGTGTTGCCGACGGATTATTCCATTCAGAGCGGAAAACAACGCAGCCGTTCTTGTTGATGATGAACACTGCATTCGGCATACTGCCATACGCGACGTGAGCTTTTCCGTCGAAATCATCGACAAAGATAATTCTGCTTTCGCGGTCTTCCTCTTTCAGTCGCAGGGCACATGCAGTTTTATCCCACTGGCTTTCATGCCCTTTGATAAGCTGACCCGGATGCGCTTCACGCACATAAAGAACTGCATTTGAAACAGACGGGAATTCGCTCTCTAGCGCTTCCATTATGGTGCGCCGGCTCTGAAATAGCGGGCAAGTGATGCTCCCCATCTCAAGCACCAGATACTCCCCTTCAAAGGCAAGCAGACGCTGTTTGCCACCGTCTGTCGTTTGCAATTCGAAATCCGGCGCCTTTTGTCCGGCGATTGGCCCTTCAACTGTGTCAAAGTCATAATCATCCGGTGAAAACGTACCGTAGTTGTACCCTGCCATTTTACGCACTCCCTATCTTAGCCCTCCGGCCCATCGCGCAAGTTCGCGCTCATTTTCCGGAATGTTTTCAAAGTTATTTCAATATCCGTGTCCGGAATTCCGGCGAGAACTCGGGCAACCAATTTTTGGGCCAGCGGAACCAGGTGCCGCTCCAGGACCGCACCTTTTTCGCTGACATCTACCAGAAGCTTACGCCGATCCTCTGGATCCTCCCGACGCACTACAAGGCCCTTGCGAACCATGGCGTCTGCCAGTCTGGTGACAGTGGTGCGGTCCTTGATTGTCAGTTCCGAGATAGCGCCGGGAGATAGCGGCCCCTTGCTCCAAAGGACCAACAGAATGGCCCACTCCTCCGGGCTCACATCGTAGCCTGACGCCCGAAACAAACGGGACAATTCCTTCCGGGCCTGAAATCCCAGCCGGTTGATCCAATACAGCGGAATGTTTTCGTAATCCATCATATGTGCATTCTACAATATGTGTATATTACACGCAATGCAATAAAGTGAAATCAATGGAGTGTTTATCATTGGTCACCGCTCACACCACCCGGAATGGCAGGCGCGCCGGACTTGCCGGGCGGAATTGAAACTTCCTGGTCGGCGCCAACAACAAACATACCTATCCTGCGCCTGGCCTCAGGCGGCTGTAAGCGCGATGAGGCCGGGAGATGTTGCCTCCGGGCCATCAGCAGACCAAGACATGCTGATGCGCCTGCAAACCGGACAAGTTGGGCGCCCTTTAAGAAGAGAGGTTCTCATCGGCCCAAAAGCGGCGAAGGCCGCCCGTTTGGCCGGCCTTTGCCGCTTTTCTTTTGCATTTGCTAATGACCAGGACTTCGCCAGCGAAGACTGATCAGTGTCCCGGCCAGCAAGGGAAACAAAGCCGCAATCAAAATGGCCGTGACCAGAAGCTCTGGAGTTTCAATACTGAGCGCCCCAAATATCAAAAGAACACCCGACAGCATCATGAACCGGCCTGTCCAAATGTGTGTCCTTTGCCAGCATTGTTCGTCCTGCATGATCCAGGGTAGTCTCAAGCCGCCAATCTGGTTGGGACGGGACTTCGGCAGACTGTTTCCGACGACCGCAAAGAGGACACCCGTCCCGGTGGCGACGACACTCATGATATCGACCGGCTCACCAAGACCGATCAACAAGAATGTAACCTGAATCCCAAGCAGCAATGCCAGCACACTGCTTCTAGCGGACCGCACAATGTAAAAACCACCGTCCACCTTGGACTTGTCGCCAAACGTCTGCAAAGCGGTGATAAACAGTGTCACGAACGTCCCTGTCAATGGCATGAACAAGACGGCTAACCATGCAGGCGCCCACAGATCCGGGTCTCCATGAATGTTCCAATGAACAGGCAGTTCTGCATCATGCGGAATCAGTATCAGCCCAAGTAAGGCTGAAAACCACAGCGCAGCCAACAACACCAAGACAAGACTGCTATGAACTCTTTTTACCTTCATTGAGGTGATCCTTCAGATCCAATACTCCACTCAACGCCTGTTCCAACACGCTCATGTTGAGCGAATAAATGATGTTGGTCCCATCACGTTGTGTGGTCACCAATTCTGCGTCTTTCAATTTATTGAAATGGACTGACATGGTGGGTTTGCTCAGATCGAAGTGATCCGCCAATTCGCCTGCGCCCATAGAGCCACCCTTCAGCAAAGCTAAGATTTTCCGCCGAGCCGGGTGTGCCAGTGCTTCAAAAACCTTGTTCACCGCATCTTCCTTCCTCTTTTTAATTAGAAAATTCTCTAATTAGAGTCAATGCTAATAATTCATTGAATCGCGAACCCGGCTCACCTGAGCAACTGTTGAATTTAGCGAGGGACCGGGCACGGCTCAAAACGACGAAATTGAGCCTGGGGGGCATATCAAATTGCGCGCAGCACAAATCTCGCCGCGGGCGGATCACCCCGGCGTTCTAAGTATAGAAATCCGTCCGAAATGAACGGGGTGGCAGGCGCGCCGGACTTGCCGGGCGATCGGTGGGTAGTGGGATAAATGGCAAGGCGCCGCGCCTGCCCGAAGGCTTTTCCCGGCCAGCTGTCTTGTCTTTTCTCTGCTTTTCCGCACCAGAAAGCGGTCCGGGCAATCAGAGAAAATCTTCCGGCCTAAGCCGTCTCCGTCTGGAACCCGGATACGGACCAAATAACCGGCTGACTGCTGGTGGCGCTCCGTCTGATCCGTTACCTCAGAACTGCGCCAAGCCTCCGGCTCCTGCCACCGCGAACGGACGGTCCACTCTCGGCCCCGTGGGACAGGAACAGAACACAGCATACGGGCGGATTTCCGAGCGTGGATAAGTTTTCTTTTTGTCAGGCGGAACAGTGAGGACTGTCATCCCCGGGTCGTCCGGGGATCTACTCTCCGTGCAACTTGCCGCAGCCCAGGTTTTCCTAACTCAAGGCTCTGCAAACGCGTGGATCCCCGGTCTCCGCTTTGCTGTGCCGGGATTGACTGAAGCGCTATATGCACCCTGCCTAAAGTTCCTGCACCTCTCACGCAGGTTCAAGCGCCTGCGCCAGATAATCCTCTGCAGCCTCCTCGCTTTTATAATAGCCGCTGCGTTGCTTGAGTTTGTGGCCGACACGGACAATTCCTTCGAGCGCCGGAATGAGTTCTTCGCCGATTTCCGTCAGTTCATATTCAACCGAGGGCGGTGAGGTTGGGCGGACATGGCGTTGGATAACCTGCCTGTCTTCCAGTTCCTTCAGGCGGGCCGACAGAACCTTGGCAGAGACCGGCGGAATATCGGCTCTGAGTTCACTGAAGCGGCGCGGGCCGGCTCGTAGGCACCAGATGACATTCGGTGCCCAGGCGCCTGCGATGACTTGCATGCATTCCGTCAACAGGCAGGGCGCTGGCGGCTTCGGGCTTTGATTCTTACGCATTTTCAACGCCATAGGTCTCGCTCCGGCAGTACGTCAAACAAGCAGAGGTTTCTCCGCGGTAACTCGATATTCTTAGTTACCATTGGTTACCTACTTGTCAATAGAAACTTTAGTCCGCATCTTCCCGTCATCACAAACCGACGGAGCCAATCCATGAAACTCTTTTACAAATCAGGCGCCTGTTCCATGGCCGCACACATCCTCTTGAATGAGGTCAATGCCACTTATGCTCTTGAGAAAGTGGATACGGACAAAGGCGAAATAGCAAGCGGCGGGGCGTACGCGCAGATCAATCCGCGCGGCTATGTACCCGCCCTGAAATTCGACAACGGGTCTATCCTCACCGAAAATGTCGCTATCCTGTCCTGGCTGTCTGATACCTATCCGGAATTGTCCGCCGCCAATGCCAACGATCCGCTGCAAAAGTTCCGGATGCTGGAAGCGCTCAGCTTCCTGACCTCGGAATTGCACAAGGCCTTTGGGCCGTATTTCTCCGGCAAGACCTTCTCAGACGAGCAGACTGCCCAGAACCTCAAAGCGTTGAAGGCGAAAATCTCTCAATTCGAAGCGATGCTGCCAAAAGACGGCGAATATCTTCTGGGCGGTTCGTTTTCGGTGGCAGATGCCTACGCCTTTGTAATCTTAAACTGGGCGAATTTTCTCAACATTCCCTTGACCGAATGGCCGCGGACCGAGCGGTACGTCGCGCGCATCAAGGACCGCCCGGCGACCCAGCGTGCGCTTCAAGAAGAAGGGCTGGCCGCATGAGCAGCGCATTCGTTGAGCTTCAGCCGGTGATTTCCGACTATTTCGACGCGCTTTATCATTGCGACACGGAACTGCTGCAAAAAGTGTTTCATCCCAAGGCGGTCTATGCGACTGCCGATGACCCCCCCCTGCTCCACCGGACCATGGACGAGTATGTGCCGGTTGTCGCGGCGCGTCAGTCGCCCGCCTCACGCGGCGAGGTTCGCACTGATACCATCGAGGAAATCCAGCTCGCCGGTGACAACACCGCGTTTGCCCGCGTGCGCTGCTCCATCGGTCAAAGTGACTTTGTCGACTTTCTGACCTTTGTGCGCACAGACGGCCGCTGGCAGATCATGTCGAAGATTTTTCAGATCATCCCACGTCAAACAGGGAGCGCTTGACCCATGCCCTATGTCCATATTCAAGTGACCGACGAAGGGGTCAGCAAAGAACAAAAAGCTGACCTTATCAAAGGCGCGACGGATCTTCTGGTCGATGTTTTGGACAAGGACCCAGCCACCACCTTTGTCGTGATCGAAGAAGTCAAATTGGAAGACTGGGGCGTCGGCGGCCTACCGGTTCAAGAGTACCGGGCACAATTGACGCGCTCCTGAAACCCTTCAAAATCAAAACGCGGGGCTCCAGTGAAAATTGGAGCCCCGCGCTTGATGACCTACCACCCGCCGGTCATCTCGGGCGGAGCGAAAGCAGAGACCTGGGATCGGTGAGCCCGGACCTATTTAAAAATGATAAGTTTTTGTCTCTCCGAGCCCGGCTCGCGCTATGTTTGGTCGGGATGACCGCGAGAAGGTTAGGCTAGTCGGCGCAACACTTTCCGTCATCCCGCACGTGATGCGGGATCCATACCGTTGCATCTCCAAACAGCACGGCGCTGTTTGCGGCTCCGCCACGGTATGGATTACCCGGTCAAGCCGGGTAATGACGGCGGTGCGTGCGGCAGAGGCCTACTATCCCCTTAGCCGTCATCAAAGCGGTGAGTTGATGACAGCGGTAAGAGTTATGGGTTTGTCAGCAATCTGGGGGCTCCGGGACAAACCCGAGCCCTCAACCTGTTGTTCAGCCGAATGTTTCCTGTGATCCAGCAATCGAGCTCAGAAAATCCCGCCGCAGGTCTTTGTCCGTCGAAAACGCGCCGAGCATGCGGCGGGTCATCATGGAAACGCCCGGCTTTTTGATGCCGCGGGTGGTCATGCACATGTGGGCAGCCTCCATGACGACGGCAACGCCGCGTGGTTTCAGAGCCGTGTCGATGGCATCTGCGATCTGAGCCGTCAGCGTTTCCTGGATCTGCAGGCGTTTGGCAAAGACCTCCACGACACGTGCCAATTTGCTGATGCCGACGACCCGTCCGGCCGGAAGATAAGCGATGTGCACCTTGCCGATGATCGGCACAATGTGGTGTTCACAGTGGGATTCAAACCGCATGTTTTTCAGAACAATCAGGTCATCATAACCGTCTGTTTCTTCAAAGGTCCGCTGCAGCATTTCGACTGGGTCAGTCTGATATCCTTCGAAAAACTCTTCATAGGCCCGCACAACCCGGGCTGGCGTATCAACAAGACCTTCCCGGTCCGGATTATCCCCTGCCCACTCGATCATCACCCGGACCGCCGCTTCGGCATCCTCCCGCTTCGGCCGGCGGTGCGCGCTGTTGCTTTTGTGGTGTGTGTTTGCCGACGATGCACCTTCAATGGCTTCAACCAATGACATTCTTTACTCCAGATCGAAAACCTCACATTTGTAATGTTATAACTTTACTCATTATAATTGAAAGACATCTGAGTGATCCGCACGTTCGTTATGTGCCTAAGATTTTCAGAAAATCGCAGCCGCTCGCCGTTTCCTTCAGAAAATCAACGCGTTCAAAATGCTGTGCCGACAAGTTGACGGGGACAAATTGCAATCTGGGGTGATGGCGGGTCACCCATCCTGCTGCGACCCACCAACGTAAGTTATTCAAACCCGATCAGTGCTTTGCGGCGTTTGCCGACAGAGAGTGACAGCCGGTCGTTGGCGCCAAGGTCGCCGGAGGAAATGCGGCGGCGGGCATCGTCGACCACCCGGTTGTTGAGCCGGACACCGCCACCTTCCACCAGGCGCCGGGCTTCGCCGTTGGAGGCAGCAAAGCCGGCTGCCACCACCAGTTCCAGAAGGCCTAGGCCTTCAGCCAATGTTGGCAGAGCCATGGTGTGCGTCGGCTCGATCAGCTCCGCATCTCCGGAAAACAGTGCATCGCCCTGCTCAAGTGCCGCCCTTGCTTCTTCCGGGCCATGCACAATGGCCGTCACCTGCGTTGCCAGGATTTTCTTGGCTTCGTTCAGCTCTGCGCCCTGCAGTTCTGACAGGCGCTCAACTTCGCGCATCGGCAGTTCGGTGAACAGGCGCAGGAATTTGGCAACATCAGCATCAGCCGTGTTGCGCCAGAACTGCCAGAAGCCGAAGGGCGACAGGTGTTCGGGATGCAGCCAGACGGCACCAGCAGCGGTTTTACCCATCTTGGATCCGCTGGCCGTGGTCAGAAGAGGTACAGTCAGGCCATGCAACTTGCGCCCGTCGCGGCGGCCAAGCTCGACCCCATTGACGATGTTGCCCCACTGGTCCGAGCCACCGACCTGCAGAACGCAGTCGTGGCGTTTGGCGAGTTCCAGAAAATCAACCGCCTGCAGCATCATGTAGCAGAATTCCAAAACCGTCAGCGGCATCTGCGCTTCCAGCCGGGATTTCACACTGTCGAAGGTCATCATGCGGTTGACGGTGAACTGAGACCCGTAGTCGCGCAGGAATTCAAGGAAGCGGAACTCGTTGAGCCACTCTGCATTGTCGACAAGCAGCGCGCCGTCCGGGCCGTCCATGTCGACGAGCCGTTCCACCGACCGGCGGATGGTGGCGATGTTCGCTGCGATCTGGCGCTCTTCCAGAAGCGGGCGGGCCTCATTTCTAAAACTCGGATCGCCGACCTGGCTGGTGCCACCGCCCAAAACAACAATCGGCCGGTGCCCGAGTTTTTGCAGCCAGCGCAGGGTCATCAGCGGCATCAAATGGCCGACGTGCAGGCTGGCGGCCGTGGCATCGAACCCTGCGTAGGCGGTGATCGATCCGTCGGTGAGGCGCTTGTCGAGGGCTTCCAGATCTGTTGCCTGGTGCACGAGCCCGCGCTCCAGCAGCACCGATAGGGCTTCGGATTTGAGTTTGGTCGCCGGCTTACCGGCTTCGATCATGTGTTTGGTCATTTTCGGCTTCCTGGGTCTTTCGGGAGTTCCCGCCAGGGGCCGGCATCTAAAAACCAAAAAGCCGCCTGACGCGGCGGCTTTTTAGGTTTGATTTGTCAGAGCAAGATCCTACGCAGCCGCCGGTATGTCGGTGACGTAATAAAAATACACGAAGGATGCGGTCATCTTGGTCATGCCAGTTTAGATGCGCGAAGGAGCGCTCAGAGTCAAGCCACCCTGCCAAAACAAATTTTTCGGGACATTCAAAACCAGACCGAGTTTCAGATGTTTCCACCTCTTACTTCGGCAGGACCTTGCCCAGAATTCTCAAGAGATCCGCTGCGTCTTCCTGCGATAGGTAATCGGAAAACTCACGCCGGACAGCGGCCTCATAGGCGGGCCACATCTTGTCGAGCAAATCCGTGCCCTTGGAGGTCAAGCAGATGACCTTTCCCCGGCCATCGTCTGGGGCTGCCTGTTTTTCGACCAGGCCAGCGGCAGCCAGCCGGTCGATCAGGCGAGACACGTTGTATTGAGCCAACAACACCCGTTTTTCGATCTCGATTGGTCTCAGAACTTTTTCAGGTCCCCGGCGCAGCTCCAGGAGGACGTCGTACCAGCTCAAAGGCGGAAACCCGTCCGCTTTCAGCTGTGTTTCGACACGATCCAGAACCGCCGTACTTGCCCGTTGTAGGCGGGCCCAAGCGTCCATGAAATCCGGTGTTTCGTGGGCTGTCTTTTCATCCATGCACCCTGATAGGCGTTTAATGCAGATGCATCAATCTTGATTTTCATGCAGCCGCATTTATATATCCATGCATCTGCATGAAACTGGAGTCTCTTATGGCCACATCCCTCACCCTCGTCAGTCACACGCTGTGCCCCTACGTTCAGCGTGCCGCGATCCTGCTGGACGAAAAGAACCAGCTTTTTGAGCGCATCTACATTGATTTGGCGAACAAACCCGCGTGGTTCAAACGCGTCTCGCCGCTTGGCAAGGTTCCGCTGCTCAAGATTGCGGACAACAACTACCTTTTTGAATCCGCGCCCATTCTGGAATATCTGGATGAAACCATCGGAGTGCCGTTTCATCCGCAAGATCCGGCGGAACGCGCCCGGCACCGGGCCTATATTGAATTTGCGTCGCAGATCCTGAATGCAATTGGAACGCTCTACAACGCGAAAGATCAAGAGGCTTTCCGGTCAGCGGAAGCAAATCTCAGATCGAAATTCGAACACCTTGAAACGGCACTTTCGCCAGATGCCCCCTTCTTCTCGGGCAAGGATTTTTCACTGGTCGATTGTGCCTTTGCACCCGTGTTCAGGTATTTCGATGTTTTTGAAAGCTTCACACATCTGACCGTTTTGGATGACCTGAAGAACACCAAAAACTGGCGTGTTGAGCTGGCAAGCCGTCCCTCCGTTCAACGTGCTGTGAAGGACACCTATGCTGAGGACCTGAAGCATTTCCTACACAAACGTGACAGCTGGATGTCGGAACTGTTGAGAGCTCACGAAACGGCGACAGCGGCAGCCGAATAGACCTGTTATGCTGTCTGGATAACAGCCCCAAGGTCCGTGAGTGCCGTTCTGATAGACGGCCATTTTTCCGGTGTTACCGTTAGAAGTGCCGGTTCAACAATGTCGACCGAATACCCCCGGTTCATCGCCCCTCTGGCGGTGAACTGGACACATTGACAGGCGTCCAACCCAGTCAGGCGGAGGTGACCGATAGTCCGCTGTGCCAAGTAAGCCACAAGCTCGGGATTATAAAACGCATCGCCAATCGGCTTTTCAAAAACCGGCGCGTCGCCGACGTTGAGATCCCGATCAAAGGCCAGCCCTTTGCGCCCGGGTGTGCCGATGCCGCCCATCAAAAGCTTCATTGCCAAAATGGCGGGCCAATGGCGGAAAACCTGCTTGATAAAGATAACATCCTCGCCGGCTTGCCGTGCCGCTTCAATGTCACGGTTGATCCGGTCAATCGCTTGGGCCCGTTTCTCATCGGGATAGGGTTTTGGGCCGTTGCGGGTAAAGTCCTCCTGCACATCGATGACAAGGAGCGCGGTCTTTGGCCGGGCTGCCCTGTCGATCAGTGCGCCCTTTGTCGGGGCGCTGGAGATTTTAACGACCCAGAAAAAATAACCAACCGCCGCCAAAACCGGCGCTGAAAGGGCAATTAAAACAAGCGTTAAAAGCGACATTGTCCGCTCCTGATTTCAAGAGATTCATTCCAGGCCGCGTGGGCGGTCCGGATCGTCTTCAAATTCGGCAAAATGATCGAGCATGGCACATAAGACACGCTGGGAAGCCTGCAGCTCATCCTTGGAAAAGAGTTCGCTGACCGCGTCCATGGCATCGTTTTCCCTGGCGCGGATGCCGCCAAAAACGGTGTGCCCCTTCTCAGAGAGACCAAAAAGTGGTGAGCGTTTGTGGGCCGGGTTTTGGCGGCGATCCACAAGATGCAAACTTTCCAGCTGGTTCACCAACAGCTGGATCTGCTGGCGCGCCAAAAACAGCACCCGGCCAATATCCGGCACAGACATCGGGCCGAGTTCCTCCAGCACTTCCATGACGGCGCGCATGCCAACAGAGATGCCAGACCCGTCCAGATTCGCCTCCACCGCCCGCGCAAGACGGCGGTGCACGGGCCGGATCAGCCGCACCAGTTCATAGAGCTCAGCGGATTTTGGTTTGCTTGATTTTATCATGACAATATATATGTCATAATGACAAATATATTGTCAATATATTATAGAGCTGTGGCTGAATGGATCGATGGGGCTGGCTAAATCCCTTAGCAGCCGGAAATCATGCGTCGGCCAAAGCTTGTTCGAGCGCCCCCTGTATCGTCTTGCCCCAACTGTTGGCGGTTTCGGTCGAGCTCACATGCAATGAATACTGCCACGCCATCACACCGCCGAATTTGGCGCCAAAGTGGCTCATCAGAGGCTGAACCAGATACGTAACCGTGTCGGCGGCACTCAAGTATCCGGCCATGGTTTTGTTAAGGCCGGCATTATCCAGGCTGGTGACACGCCCCAAAACCAATTTTTCCACCGGTGTTGCTGCTTGCTCCGACAAAGCCAGGATCGACCAGCCCGGCGGCGTGCTGCCGGAAAGACCTGTGATCTTTTCCTTTTGCGCCGGACCGTCATTGGTGTTGCCGTTGTACCAGGTGCCGTTGTTGTAATATTGGATGTTGAACCAGTCGATAGCATCGCCTGCCGCCGAAGCGATCTGCGAATACGGCGCTTCTTTCCAGGCCGGATCAAAATAAGGCGCCTGCGGCGCGTGGGTCACGATCAGGCTCTTGCCTGGGGGTACCGCCGCCTTGAGCTCCTTGGACAGTGCAATCAGGAACTTTTTGGCGTCATAAGATGCCGCCGCCGGATTTTGAAGTGACGCTGTATCTTCAAAGTCAATATCAATGCCGTCGAAGTCATGTTTCACTGCATAATCAACCAAAGATTTTGCGAATGAGCTGACATTTAATGAAGCGCTCTTCCAAGCTCCGGCCGGAATGTAATCTTCATCACCGCCCAAAGCGAACAGAACCTTCCGTTTGCCGTTTTCCTTCAGTTTCGGCACGACCCCGGGCTCAGACAGGAATTTGTCAATGACAGCCGTATCGATGCCGCCGCTCACCGTCGGCACGACGACTGCCAGAATGACATGTGTAAACGCACTTCCAACGATCCCGTCGAGGGGCACATTGTTGCGGTTGTAGTAGATGATGTTGCGGGGTGTACCAGCCATGGCTCTGCCTCCCTGCCGGTGTCACAGCGCGGCCTCTAGCGCCACAAGGAACCCAGGCGGCGCCGGCCAGCGCAACACCAAGATAACACAACTATTAAGTGCATAAAATGGAAACTACGCCTCTCACCCGAACCTTCGGTCCGGCCCCTCCCTATGGGAGAGGTGACTTCAGCAGCAAGTGGAAACGCGCCCATTTCCGCAAACCCGGCATGCCCCCTCTCCCATTGGGAGAGGGCCGGGGTGAGGGGCTCGCGCGCCGGCCCATCTTCAAAGGTGTTCACGAAAAAGGGCAGACAAATTGCCCGCCCTTGGTTTCGGAAATTTGCAGAAAGCTTATTCCGCTGCTTCCGGCGTCACTTGGGCCGGTTCCGGCTCGGTCCATTTCAGGATCGCTTGCGGGCAGCCCCGTTTCATCGAGACGGCGGCGCGGGGCGAGATACGGCGCGCCGGAGAAGCGTTTTGTCTCGCCGCGTTTGGCACTCATCACCAGATCGCGCATGGTCGCCACGAACAGATCGAGCGCGGCCCTGCTCTCTAATTCCGTCGGCTCAATCAGCATCGAGAAGTGGACACCCCAACGGAACTACACTTATAATTGCAGCTCAGCTTTAATCAGCCTTTGCGTCTTCAGGGTATTTTCTCCATGCCATGTAAACTGCATACAACTAACAAAAATTAGAGGTACTTAGCATGCGATGGTTTCTGTATGTGTTTGCATTCATTACGATTATCCCACACACCGCTTATTCAAGTGAAGATGAAGTATTTGATACAATCCGTAGAATCGTTTCACAATATGAACATATACTTGTAGATTGGTCACCAACCGACAAAGAACTTAAATTCGTTCCTGGTGCATTTGTACATAGATTAGATTACAGTCCCACAGACACAATATTTAATTTTTCAAAATTCGGGTACCTTTGCACTCCAGAGCACTCAACGTTCAAACCAACTTTAGATATTAAATTAAAAGATAGGAATATAAACAGCAACTTCTTCTCATCAACAAGAAGAAAATTCAACCTCGATAAAAATAGAATTGAAAATTTTGGTCTCCCCACACTTGCTAGCTTAATTAGAGATGGATCAGTATTTATCTCAGAACAGAAAGAATTCTTCTTAGAAGATAAAGGAGAATATAATCGTATATTGGCCAATCTCGGACCGATTTGCAAAGATTCGATAAATAACAATGTCACCGCCAAAAACGCATTTCAGATTGAAAAAACCATAGCAATACGCCTTGAGTACAAATTCTATTACCCCGACAATTTAGGGCCGATTGATCGAGAAAGAATCAGAACAGAATTAAAGAGTTCTTTTGGTGAAAACCATGACATAGTCATAAAAAACGCAAGCTCTAAAGTAGAAAGCGACATGACGGTTTATGGAATTGATTTACTTCCTCGCCTGGAAAAACCTATCAACTAGATAACATTATTTCCCTGCTTTCATATAATCCTTGATAAGGCTTACGAATGTTCCAAAATAAAATCCTACTATTATTCCACCCCAGTTTTCCAGCACCGAAGGAATTTCAAGCCGATTTCCGTCAGTATCTGTCGGACCAAAAAGCGACAAGTAAATCACGCCACCAATAACAACAACAGCAATCAACCCGCTAATAACAAATCCAAGGTAAACTAACCTGAATACTAATCTATCACGCGATTTTTCTTGTTCCTCATCAGGCATAAAAATATCCCCCAATTATAATTAATAATTGAGGGATATTAGAACGCATCTCTAAGTTACTTCGCAACCCATTTGTATGTTTGGGCGCGAATTATTGAAGACTGACAAGCTATTCCACTGCTTCCGGCGTCACCTGGGCCGGTTCCGGCTCGGTCCATTTCAGGATCGGCTTGCGGGCAGCCCCCGTTTCATCGAGACGGCGGCGCGGGGCGAGATACGGCGCGCCGGAGAAGCGCATAGTCTCGCCGCGCTTGGCACTCATCACCAGATCGCGCATGGTCGCCACGAACAGATCGAGCGCGGCCCGGCTCTCCGATTCTATCGGCTCGGTCAGCATTGCGCCATGCACAACCAGAGCGAAGTACGTGCTTATCGGGTGATAGCCCTCGTCGATCATCGCCTTGGCGAAATCGAGTGCGGTCACGCCTGCGTCCTTCAAGAAGCTGTTGTCGAAGAGTAGCTGCGCGTCAGATGCACTCGGCAGCGAAGAACTGCCGAGCTAGAATCATGGCGCCGTCAGGCGGACCGGTTGCTCCTCCACCACAATCTCGCACTTCACTGAATTCGCGATGAAGCAGACATCGTGTGCCTTTTCATGCAGATCTGTAATCCAGGTCGGGTCAGGTTCGCTGTCTGCAACAAGAGTGATTTCGGGTTTTAAGACCACTTTGGTGATCGCCATTTTGCCCCGGGCAATCCGGCTCATTTCGCCCGTGGCGTTGTCCCGGTAGCTGGCGATATTGTAGCCAGCCCTCCGGGCAAGATCCAAAAACGACATCATGTGACAGGAAGAAATCGCGGCAACCAGTGCTTCTTCCGGGTCAACCGCTGCTTCAATCGAATGGGGCAAAGGCACCACCGTCGGCGATGCGCTTGCTGGGATTTTCAACCCACCGTCAAACTGCCAGATGTGACCTCGAGAATAGGCGTTGGCGGCATAGTCGCCATCACACGCCCACTCGATCACCGCTGTATAAAAATGCCCCGCCATAGTTCAAAGTGTCTCGACGTAGGCTTTGTAGGCCGCTTCGTCCATCAGCTCAGACAGCTGGCTTTCATTGCTAACTTTCATTTTGATAAACCAAGCAGCACCTTCCGGGTCTTCGTTGACCTTCGCCGGTTCGTCGGCAAGCACTTCATTGGCTTCAGTCACTTCACCATCGATTGGCGCGTAGAGTTCGCTTGCCGCCTTGACGGATTCAACCACAGCCGCTTCATCACCCTGGGATAGCTCCTTGCCGGTTTCCGGCAGCTCAACAAAAACAACGTCACCCAGCTGTTCTTGAGCATATCCGGTGATCCCGATGGTGGCTGTGTCACCTTCTACTGCAATCCATTCATGGTCTTTTGAAAAATATGTCGTCATTGTTTTGTCCGTTCTCTGGAGTGTTTTTAAGATTTCGGTTTTCGGTGGTAGCGGTTTGGCACAAACGGCATATCCGCAACTGTTGCCGGCAGGCGGCGGCCCCGCACAATCAGGTCCAGTTTGGTACCGGTGGCCGCATGCTCGGCTGAAACGTATCCCATGGCGATTGGCGCACCGACGGTCGGCGCAAATCCGCCGGAGGTCAGAGTACCGATCACCGGGCCATCCTCTGGCAGAGCAATCTCAGCGCCTTCACGTGCCGGGGCCTTGCCGTCGAGGCGCAGGCCAACGCGCACGCGCGCCGTGCCGTCCGCAAGTTCGTTTTGAATTCGCGTATCACCGGGAAACCCTCCGGTTTCGCGGCGGCGCTTTTGCATACAGAAAGTAATGTTGCCTTCGACCGGTGACGTGCTGTCATCAATGTCATGACCATAAAGACAAAGTCCGGCTTCAAGGCGCAGGCTGTCACGAGCGCCAAGACCGATGGCCTCAATCCGGTCATCGGCCAAAAGCGCGCGGGCGATTGCCTCGGCAGCCCCTGCCGGGACCGACATTTCCACACCGTCTTCACCGGTGTAACCGGCGCGCGCGATGTGGCAGGCAATGCCATCAAATTCCATTGGGGCAGCGGACATGAAGCCTAGGTCCGCAGCAGCAGGTGCATGCGCAGCAACAGCTGCAACCGCTTCGGGACCTTGGACTGCGATCAGGGCCCGGTCCTCAACGATCTCCAGTTTCACATTGTCCGGCAATTTGGCGCGGAAATGCGCATAGTCGGCATCCTTGCGTGCCGCATTGACCACCAGGAACAAACGCCCATCGTCGTCCTCGGAAACCGAGCGTGTAACCATTAGGTCATCAAGGATCCCGCCCTCGTTGTTCAAAAGAACAGTGTAGCGTTGCCGGCCAAGCCCAAGTTCAACGAAGTTGGACGGGGTCAGGGCCTCAAGGGCACGGGCCGTTGTCTCATGATCTGGACCGACCAGAAATGCCTGCCCCATGTGTGAAACATCAAACAATCCCGCTTTTTCACGGGTATGCAGATGCTCGCCCATGATGCCGAGCTTGTATTGAACGGGCATGGAATAGCCGGCGAACGGCACCATTTTGCCGGCAAGCTCGATATGAAGGTCGTGAAGGGGCGTTTGTTTCAGATCGGTATCTGCAACGGTGTCCGCCATGAACAGCCCTCGCGTTAGGGATTGCGCACTCGCGAACCATACCGCGAACGGATCCGGTTCGTTTGCCCCCCTCTGTCCGAGTACCTGAGAGATTTCCCGTCAGCTCCCAAAAAACCTGGCGGTTACTCCTTCGGTGAGCAGTCTACGCAATTGTCGGCGCAGATCACTGCTTTCCAGAGCGTTTGAGCCCATGCGGTCCTTTTGCCTGAGAGTTTCCGGGGCGGTTGCTCCTTCGGCGCCAGGAACTTTTCACCTGGCCTCTCCCGCAGTGGCGTTGCCGTGCGCATTACACGATTACCGGGGAACGACCCCGGCAGTTGCAGCAATTGTGGTTGGCCGACTCAACCTTGTCAATATGACTCAGCAACCCTCCATTGACCCTTGGCTTAGCCTTTTGGCTAAAGAGTAATCGGGTTAGGCGTCAGCGTTTTGTTTTGTCGGTAAAGCCGAATTCGATTTTCCTGCCCTGGTCCATGGGAATAACGAATCTCTCATCCACCATGGTCCAGCGCTGACCGCGCCCGCCTGTCTCAATTGAAACCGGAATTTGCAGGACTTCAGACACAAGCGGCTTTTCTTTAGGGTCTGTGGAGACCGGGATATTCACACGCATGGGCAAGACGATATCGCCGCCAGACCAAGCCGGTCCGGGCGTAACATCGCCGGAGAATCCGAGTTTCACGCGCCGCTGACCATCATCGGCCCGCGAACAGCTTGCTGCCCAATCTTCAACAAGCGCCTGATAGATCAACGCATCCCGTTCGCCTTCTTTGCCTCGTTGGAACTTGCGGATCAAATAGGCACCATTCTTCAGCTGTAGCGGCGGGCACGGAACGGGCGGCGCGAACGTTTGCGAGGAGACCTGAACCGGTTCCGCACCACCGGAAATTACATTCTCCGCAAGATCACCAGCGGACCCACAGCCTGCAAGAAATGCAGCACAAAGCCCTGCAGAAAGACCCGCTTTATAGTTGACGTTAGACAGCGAAAGGAAAGCCTTGATCATCATCGACCCGTTGGAAACTAAGTACTAGGCGCAGCTTCATAGCAGGTGGCCAGCGGCTTGGCGAGACTGGCACGGGCATTTGTTACTCAGTGACATATATGGAAAGGGTGGGAAGCGGCTTGACAGAACACCCTGCCAAGCCCTTATTGCGCCAAACAAGGCTTATAAACGGGCATCATGACCAACAAACCTTCTTTAACGATCAAGCTGTGCGCGCCTCGGGGCTTTTGCGCCGGCGTTGACCGCGCAATCCAAATCGTTGAACTGGCGCTTCAGAAATACGGCCGCCCGGTCTATGTGCGTCACGAGATCGTGCACAACAAGTTTGTCGTGGATGGGCTGAAAGCCAAAGGCGCCGTTTTTGTCGAGGAACTGGAAGAGATCCCAGCAGAAGATGCCGACCGGCCTGTGATCTTTTCCGCTCATGGCGTACCGAAATCCGTGCCGGCCGATGCCCAGGCGCGCAAAATGTTCTATCTGGATGCGACCTGTCCGCTGGTCTCCAAAGTGCATAAAGAAGCCGAGATTCATTTCCGGCGCGAACGGGAAATTCTTCTGATCGGCCATGCAGGTCATCCGGAAGTGATCGGCACAATGGGCCAATTGCCGGAAGGCACCGTCACTTTGATCGAAACCGAGGACGATGCGCGAAGTTTTGTTCCGAAAACGGACAAGGAACTGGCGTTCATCACTCAAACGACACTGTCGGTTGATGACACCGCAGGCATCGTTGCCGCCCTCAAAGACCGGTTTCCAAGCATTGTCGCACCTCACAAGGAAGACATCTGCTACGCCACGACAAACCGCCAGGAAGCGGTCAAACATGTGGCGCCCGATGTTGAAGCGATGATTGTGGTCGGTGCGCCAAATTCCTCAAATTCGCAACGCCTAAGAGAGGTCGCTGAACGTGAGGGATGCCGGATCGCTGTCCTGCTGCAGCGGGCCAGCGAGATTAAGTGGTCCGATTTCGACGGCGTCAGCAGCCTTGGCCTGACCGCCGGAGCCTCTGCTCCGGAAACCCTGGTGGAAGAGATCATCAGCGCTTTTGAAACGCGCTTTAATGTCACCGTGGAAATTCATCGAACCGCGGAAGAAACCATCGCCTTTAACCTGCCACGCGAATTGCGTGATATTCCTGCGCAGCCGCAAAAAGCCACCGGATAACAACATGGCCGTTTACACGGAAGTCAGCGATGAAGAGCTCAATGCCTTCATCGGGAAATATGATGTCGGACAACTTCTATCCTATAAAGGAATTGCAGAAGGCGTCGAGAACAGCAATTACCTCGTTCAGACTGACAAGGCCTATTTCATCCTCACGCTCTACGAAAAACGGGTGAACCCGGACGACCTGCCGTTTTTCCTGAAACTGAAGGAGCATCTGGCCGGCAAGGGCTTGTCCTGCCCGACACCGGTGGCTTCCAAGGATGGCGAATTGCTGGGAACGCTAGCTGGGCGGCCGGCAGCCCTTGTAACCTTCTTGCAGGGCATGTCGGTCAAACGGCCACGTCCGGAGCATTGCGCAGAGCTTGGCAAAGCCATGGCAGCATTTCATCTTGCCGGGGCCGATTACGAGCTAACCCGCAAGAATGCTCTGGATCTATCCGGCTGGCGGCCGCTTTTTAATCAGAGCGCTGACCGCTGCGACACGGTTCATCCGGGCTTGGGCACCGAAATCACCAAAGAGCTTGATCAGCTTGAAGCTATCTGGCCGCAAGATCTGCCGTCCGGTGTTATTCACGCCGATCTTTTTCCGGACAATGTCTTTTTCCTAAACAATGAATTGTCCGGGCTGATCGACTTTTATTTCGCCTGTAACGATGCACTCGCTTACGACATCGCTATCTGTCTCAATGCCTGGTGTTTTGAAGCCGACTTGGCGTTCAACGTCACCAAGGCGCGCGCACTGTTGAAAGGCTACACCTCCGTGCGCCCGCTGACGGTTGCGGAATTCGATGCCTTGCCGATCCTGTGCCGTGGTGCCGCTCTTCGGTTCTTGCTGACCCGTCTATACGACTGGTTGAGTGTGCCGGAAGGGGCCCTTGTGACACCGAAAGATCCGATGGAATACGTCAAGAAACTGCGCTTTCACCAAACCGTCGACAGCGCCAAAGCTTACGGACTTGAAGGATGAGCCAGGAAAACCGGGTCACGATCTATACCGACGGCGCCTGCTCGGGAAATCCGGGACCGGGCGGCTGGGGGGTCATCATGCGCTTTGGTGAGCACGAACGGGAATTGAACGGCGGCGAAGCAGAAACCACCAACAACCGGATGGAACTCACCGCAGCCATCGAAGCACTCAACGCCTTGAAACGCCCTTGCGCGGTCGATCTTTACACCGACAGCACCTATGTGCGCAGCGGCATCAGTGAGTGGATGTACGGCTGGAAACGGAAGAACTGGCGTACAGCTGCCAACAAGCCGGTCAAAAACGCAGACCTTTGGCAGGCGCTGGATGCGGCCAGGGAGCGCCATGATGTCACCTGGCACTGGGTGAAGGGTCATGCAGGGCATCCGGACAATGAACGCGCGGACGAACTCGCCCGCGGCGGTATGGAACCCTACAAATACAGCTAAAGCTGCAGCACTAATTCACGAGGCGAGGATCACTGGTGAACGATTTGCTGCAAACAGCACCCGATACAACACGGACAGGGCCACCAAGTGCTGCCGGAACCGTGCTCATTATGGCCAACCCTACATCCGGTGGCTACAACGGGCCTAAACTCCAGGATCTTAAAAAGCAGCTTGAAGCCGCAGGGCGCCACGTGGAGCTGCGGCTCACAACCCACGCCGGGGAAATCGGTGAAGTCTGCGCCAGTGCAGATTTAACGGCTGGTACACTGATCATTGCCGGCGGCGATGGGTCCGTGAATGAAGCCCTTACCGGGCTTCATGGCAAGGACTTCGTACCGAACCTCGCGGTCGCCCCCTCTGGAACGGCCAATGTCCTGGCCTTGGAACTTGGCTTGCCCCACAAGGCGAATGATATCGCAGCGACCATTCTGAACCAAAAAACCAGACCCTTGCACTATGGCCTCGCCAATGGCCGCCCCTTTGTCCTGATGGCGTCTGCTGGCTTTGATGCCGAAGTCGTTCATGCCGTGCCACTCGCGCTAAAACGAAAGCTGAAAAAACTCGCTTACGTTATCACGGCGTTCAAAATCGGATTGAAGCGGAAAGGGACGCCGGTGACGGTCTCCCTTGATGGCGCAGATCCGATCGATGGAAAGTTCGCGGTTGCCAGCAACGCCCGCCATTATGGTGGACCATTTGTGATCTGCCCGGGCGGGGTGACCGATCAGAGGCTGCACATGCTCGTTCTGGAGCGTGATGATCCGTGGTCGTCTATCCGTTACAGCATCGCATTGATGCTCGGCCGCATCCACAAGGCGAAGGGTGCAACTGTCCACCCTTTCAATAAAGCGGTTATCTCAAGCCAGACTCCGGTGGCCGCCCAAGTCGATGGAGACCCGTTTGGGGTCACGCCGCTGGAAATCCGGTTAGCCGATAAGACGGTGCCAATTCTGGCACCATAAACCGGTTAAGCGGATACTGCTTCTGCGGCGGGCATCTTACGCAGGATTTTGGTGGCTTCGGCTGCGGACACGGCTTCACCGAAGAAGAAGCCTTGCGCGAATTCACAGCCGAGCTGATAGAGTTCCAACGCGTCATTTTCGCTTTCCGCGCCTTCAGCGACAACCGACATGCCCAAGTCATGCCCCATGGCCACCATCGTGCGCAAAAGCACTGGCCGTGCAGCAGATCCGTCCGGTTTGACGAAAGTCTGGTCAATCTTGATCGTGTCGAACGGGAACCGCTGCAAATAAGACAAGGAGGAATGTCCAGTTCCAAAGTCGTCCAGCGACAGGCCAGCTCCCAGGCTGCGCAAACGCTCCAGGACTTTGGCCGAATACTCCGGATTGGACATGACCAGAGATTCAGTCAATTCCAGTTTCAAGGTGCCGACTTCCAGCGAGTTCCGCGACAAAATCGCTTTCACATCGTTGATCAAATCCTGCTTCAGAAGCTGGCGGGACGACAGATTGACCGATGCAAACAACGGATGCGGCAATGGGAACTCCCGCTGCCAATGAGCCAGCTGATTGGCTCCCTTGTCGAGCATATACATGCCAAGATCGTTGATCAGGCCAGACTGTTCTGCAATCGGAATAAATTCGGCCGGAGAAATCTTGCCGCGCTTGGGGTGGTTCCAGCGGGCCAGTACTTCAAAACCAGCAACCGACTGATCCTCCAAACGGATAATCGGCTGGAAGAACACACCGAGTGTTTCCTTCTTGATGGCGTCCCGCAGATCCGTTTCCAGATCGACGACATTCTTTCCGAGCGGCCTAAGGATAGGCCGATAGACCTCCTGACGATCGCCGCCGAGGCGCTTGGCATGATTGAGGGCAATTTCAGCATTGGTCAACATGTCTTCGACAGCCTGCTTGCCGCCCTCAAAGAAAGAGATACCGACCGAACAGGTCAGGAAAATCTCCCGATCGCTGAAGGTAATGGGAGCACGCACCGCCTTACGCAGAGCATCGGCCAGCGCAACGATCCGGTCCGGTTCCTGCTCGGACAAAAGCATCAGGCCATATTGGTCGCTCGACAAACGGCCCAGAGTGTCCTGTTGGCCGATCAAGCGGCCAAGACGGCGCGCAACAGTCAAGAGAATGCTATCGCCAGCGGACAAGCCAATGCTGTCGTTGACCTGTTTAAAGCGGTCCAGGTTGATGACAAGCACAGTTGGCTTGGCCGTTTCTTCAGCTTGCGAGCGGACGACGCTGGTTTTCAAACGGTCGACAAACAGCTCCCGGTTCGGCAAACCGGTGAGATTGTCATGGACGGCATCATGAAGAAGCCGCTCTTCAGCCGTCCGCTCTTCGGTCACATCGAGCAGTGTGCCGACACAACGGATCACTTCACCGTCGGCGCCGACGATCGGCCGCGCACGCAGGCGGAACCAGCGGAAATGGCCATCTTCGGAGCGCAGGCGGAACGTTTGCTGGATCTTGCCGCGCCGTTGGTCGATGACCGCATCGAGCGTTGCCCGGAACCGATCGCGATCCTGTGGATGAAGAATTTCCAGCCAATCCCGCGCCGGACCTTCGAGCATTCCACGTTTCAGATTTAATAGATTCTCGACCTCATTGCCGGTGAAGATCCGGTCACGGTCGATGTCCCAGTCCCAGATGATATCTCCGGATCCAGTCAAAGCGAGCGCTTTGCGCTCAACATCGGAGATAAGGCCCTGCGCAATGGCACCGCCAGCAAAGGCATGCTGCATCACCGTAAAGCCGATCAAGAGCACGATTAGCACCAGACCACCACCGAGAGCCGGCTGGACAATGTCATTGGACAGACGGCCAGTTACGGTCATTGCCGCCCCGACCAACCAAGCGATCAAGAGGCACCAGGTCGGAATCAGCAAGATTGCCCGGTCGTAGGCCTGAAAGGCGAGCACTGCGATGGTAACAAAGCCGAGAAGACCAATGATTGCCAGCGACAGCCGGGCAATGCCAGCTGCAATCGATGGATCCCAGACAGCAACCCCCAACAGCCCCAAAAGCAGAATCAGGGTTGTCAGAGCCAAGTGGGAATAATGGATGTTCCAGCGATTGAGGTTCAAATAGGCATAAAGGAAGATGATCAAGCTGGCCGCGAGCATCACCTCCGCCGAGGCACGGGCCAGCTGGCTGCCGCCGCCTTCGAGGTTGAACACCATGCCCCAGAAACCGAAGTCGATGCACAAGTAGGCCAGCACAGACCAGGCCAGTGCTGCCGTTGCCGGAAACATGACGGTTCCCTTGACCACAAACAGAATGGTCAGGAACAGAGCCAGAAGCCCCGAGATGCCAAGAATGATACCCCGGTAGAGCGAATAGGCGTTGACTGTTTCTTTGTAGACATCCGGTTCCCAAAGGCGGACTTCCGGCAAATTTGGCGTGGTCAGTTCGGCGACAAACGTCACCACAGAGCCCGGATCGAGCGTGACCAGGAAGACATCGGCCTCAAGGCTCTTCTGACGAGTCGGCGCAATGCCCTGGCTTGGCGTGATACTAGCGATCCGCGAAGAACCAAGGTCCGGCCAGAACAATTCCGACTTCACCAGCTTGTAGTTGGGTGCAACGATCAGCCGGTCGATCTGTTCGTCGCTGGTGTTGGCGAGTGCAAAGACCGCCCAATTGGTGTTCTCACCACTGCGCGAAGGCACCTCGATCCGCCGGACAATGCCATCGGCACCTGGCGCGGTCGACACCTGGAGGCGCGTCCCAGCGTCCCGATGAATGTCGATGGCCTTGGTGATATCAAGCGCCTCAACATCGAGCGGTACCGGGATCGGCTCGAGCGCAACCGCTGCGCCAGGCACGAGGACCGCTGCCAGAACAGCGGCAAAGAGGGCGGCGCTTCGAAGGAGATTAAGAAGATGGACCGGTAATGATATCGACATGGTGCGAAGAACTACCGGTTTGAAGCACATGTCACAAGAAATCTTTCAAAATTCCCTCAACTACCGGCGTCAGCGTTCTGGGGCGCGCTGCAAAATCTTCAGACAAACAGGCCAAAAGCAAGTGATCCTGCCAAGAACCGTTGATTAACAGATAGTTGCGGGCATACCCTTCGCGGTTGAACCCGACGTTTTCGAGCAGCCGGATGGACGGTGTGTTGGTTGGAATGCACGCCGCCTCGATCCGGTGAAGGTTTAAAACGTCGAAACAAAACGGCAAGATCATGGCAACAGCGGCCGACATATGCCCTTTGCCCGCATGGCGCTCGCCCATCCAGTAGCCAAGAGTGGCCGACTGACTGACCCCGCGCCGGATGTTGCTCAGCGTCAGACCGCCGAGCAATTCGTCATTTCGGGCATTGAACAACAGGAACGACAGGCTGCGCCCTTCTTTGCGGTCTCGGGCATAACGCCGCAGCCGGCGCCGGAATCCGGATTTGGTCAGATCATCGGACGGCCAGAGGGGTTCCCAAGGCGTCAAGAAGGCTCGGCTGTCGCTGCGAAGTACCGACCAGGCTTTGTAGTCCCCCATGATGGGTGGACGAAGGTAAAGGCCACCTGCTTCGATTAGAAGCTCGGCGTCGGGGGGTGGACCTGGGCGGAGCAATGACAAGCCAGTCCCCCTCCCCGCCTTACATAGATGCTGCCTGCTGAACCGGCGCTTGCTGCAGGCGCGCTGCCAGTTCATCAGCGGTCATAATGCCGTCCACGGGACCAATCGCTGTGAGCGTTGGCGTGGTGCCGACAAAGGTGTCATAGGCAACGCGCCGGACATCAGCAGCCGACACAGCTTCAATCTTCGCCGAAATCTCATCCGGAGCCAGCACCCGGCCATGAACCAGGATCTGCCGGGCGATCTGGCCGGCACGAGCAGCTGGGCTTTCCAAGGCCATCATCAAACCGGCACGGATCTGTGCCCGTGAGCGGGCGATCTCGTCATCGGTGATCGTGTGAGCCGCGGACACAAGCTCGTCGGCGATCATCGGCATCAATGCCCCAAGGTCCTCATGGCTGGTCGCCGCGTGGATGCCAAACAGACCGGTGTCGGAAAACGCCCAATGGAAGCTGTAGATCGCGTAACACAGGCCGTGTTTTTCTCGGATTTCCTGGAACAGGCGGGAAGACATACCGCCGCCTAATACAGAGGCCAGGATCTGGATGGCATAGTAGTCCTTGGCCTTGTAGGGGCGGCCTTCAAAACCAATCAGAACCTGCGCTTCCATCAGGTCTTTGTTGAGCAGCTTCTCACCGCCAGAGTAGCGGGCTGCCGGATCTGGAGCCGCTGGTTCGCTGTTGATGCCGGCAAATTTCTCATTTGCAAGCGCGACCAACTCAGCGTGGTCTACGGCACCGGCGGCAGCTAGAACCATGTCCGGTGCCCGGTAGCGATCAGCAAGGTAATTGTTCAGGTTGTCACGACCGAAACCGCTTACAATCTGGGGCGTCCCCAGGATCGGACGGCCAATCGCCTGATCGGGCCAGGCCGTTGCCTGGAAGAGATCAAAGGCCTGATCTTCCGGGGCATCATTGGCTGCGCCGATTTCCTGCAAGATGACGTGCTGTTCCCGCACCAGTTCTTCGGCTTCAAAGGTGGAGTTCTGCAGAATGTCGGCCAGAATATCAACAGCAAGCGGCATGTCTTCGGCCAGAATGCGCGCATAATAATTGGTGTGTTCGATGCTGGTAGAGGCATTCAACTCCCCGCCCACGGCTTCGATTTCTTCAGCGATCCCGCGGGCGGACCGAGTATTAGTGCCCTTGAACGCCATGTGCTCTAGAAGGTGCGTTATGCCGTTCTGATCGGCCGCCTCCGCACGTGAACCCGTTCGAATCCAAACACCCAATGCCGCGGTTTTCAAATGCGGCATCTGATCGGTGACGATCGTCAATCCATTGTCGAGAACTGTTGTTTCTACCTTCATTCAGTTACACCCCCGCCCCGACGGCACGGGCATGTTTTTCAATATGCTGTTCCACCGCGCCCTGCTCCGCGGCCAGAACCTGCTGGCGCTCTTCGGCGAACATCATGTCTTTCAAATTCTCCGGCAAGTCTGGCCGGACACCGCTGGCTTTTTCAACCGCATCCGGGAATTTGGCCGGATGGGCCGTACCCAGGACCACCATTGGCGTTTGACCATCTTCATGAGACTTGGCCACATGCACACCAATGGCCGTATGCGGATCGAGCAGATACCCTGCTTCTTTCCAGAGCTCAGCAATCGTTGCTGAGGTTTCAGCCTCATCGCACCGCCCAGCCGCAAACACCTGACGCATTTCGGCAAGCGGTCCATCTTCAATGGTGAAGCTGCCGGACTGATTGAGCTGGTTCATCATCCGGCGGACGGTCTCGCCGTCGCGCCCGCAGACTTCCGACAGAAGCCGCTCGAAATTCGAGGACACCTGGATGTCCATGGACGGCGAGATCGTCGGCTGGACACCGCGCTTCTCATACCGGCCTGTTTCCAGGGTACGCGCCAGAATATCGTTCACATTGGTGGCTACCACCAGCTTCTCAACCGGCAGGCCCATCTTCATGGCGGCATAGCCGGCGAAGATGTCACCGAAGTTTCCGGTTGGAACAGTGAAGGAGATTTTCCGGTGCGGTGCGCCAAGGGCAGCCCCCGCTACGAAATAATAGACGATTTGGGCCAGGATCCGAGCCCAATTGATCGAATTGACGCCGGACAGCGCGACCCGATCCCGGAACGGGAAATTGTTGAACATACCTTTGACGATGGCCTGGCAGTCGTCAAAATTGCCGGTCAGGGCAAGTGCATGAACATTGTCTTCCGTCGGCGTCGTCATCTGACGGCGCTGAACGTTGGACACCCGGCCATCTGGGAAGAGAATAAAGATGTCCGTGCGCTCGCGCCCGCGGAAGGCTTCAATCGCCGCCCCGCCCGTGTCACCGGAGGTCGCTCCAACGATTGTCGCTCTCAGACCGCGCTCTGTCAGGACATAGTCCATCATGCGTCCGAGCAACTGCATGGCGACATCCTTGAACGCCAAGGTCGGGCCATGGAACAGCTCAAGTACGTAGGTGTTGGACCCAGTCTGCACCAGCGGTGTAACGGCAGGATGCCGGAAGCTGGCATAGGAGTCTGCGATCATCGCTTTCAGGTCGGCATCGGGAATAGCACCGGCCACAAACGGGCTGATCACCTGAAACGCGACGTCTTCGTAAGGTTTTCCAGCAAACGACGCGATGGTGTCTGCATCGAACTGCGGCCAGATTTCCGGAAGATAGAGACCGCCATCACGAGCCAGTCCCTGAAGCAAAACGTCCGAGAATTCCAATACCGGTGCATCACCGCGCGTACTGCTGTATTTCACCGCGTCACTTCCCTTTGTATTTCCTGCCAGGCGCCAGACTTTTCAGGTCCTCTTGCGGATTGCAAAGCCTCACCCTACCCGAATTTCGTCCGGTTTTAAACAAACCAAGCCAACCAAGCGACTTACGCGTCATCCGGATTGGACGCAAGCCGCAGACAGGTAAAAAATGTCCGGATTCCGGCAAGGCTGTCGGTTACCAGACGCTGCGTGCCGCTGGATATCAGGCTTCGGGTGTCCCAATCACTTTGGGTTAAGCGTGGCCGGCTTCCGACATTAGAAGCGCGGGATCGATGCCGAGACTGCCAAGTGCTTTGTGCCATTTGTGCTCCGAATCCGGGTCAAACAAGATGTCCGGATCTGCCGGGGCCGTCAGCCAGCCATTGGCCTGGATTTCATCTTCCAGCTGCCCCGGTGCCCATCCCGCATATCCAAGTGCCAGCATAGCTTGACGGGGACCAGTTCCTTCCGCAAGCGCGCGCAAGATCTCAAGGGTCGCAGTCAGACAAATACCATTATCGATCGCAAGCGTTGACTGATTCAGCTGGAAATCATCGCTGTGAAGGACAAACCCGCGCTCCACTTCGACTGGGCCACCCTTATAAACATTCATGCCACGCACTTGAGCCGGCAAACGGATGGCGTTGTCGTCGTCGACAATGTCGAGTTGAATGAGCAGCTCTTCCAAGGACAGATGTTTGGCAACCTGATTGACGATCAGGCCCATAGCGCCCTGCTCGGAGTGGGAGCAGACATAAATGACCGAATGCTCGAAGCGGCTATCGCCCATGCTTGGCATGGCAATCAAAAATTGGCCTTCCAGGGTGTCTGTCGCTTCGGTTTCGGACATACGCACCTCTTTGCATGATTGACGCCCACCGCCTTGTGCATTGTCAGCATAGCCTCATTAAGTCCTGATGTTAACGACTGTTTGGGAGAACACCACAATTGAGGGTCACAATGGCGTCACGAGGAAATGACCGCTAAGCATCGCTAGATCTCATGACGGGCGGACAGACTTGGTGTAGCTGTTGTTTCATGATGAAAATCTTTTATCTGCTGCTGGTGATGGCGCTCGGCGTCGTGCCCGCGCAAGCCGCCACGACCAATTGGACGTCCGTTCAAGGGGGAGCGGTTCGTCTGATTTCAGCTGGGCCTATTGAAGACGGCCACTATCTGGCCGGGCTGGAATTCAGCCTTGAACCGGGATGGCATACCTATTGGCGTTATCCAGGCGAAGCCGGTATCCCCCCGCAGATCACGCTGACGGAAAAAGACAATTTGAGCTCCTATCAGGTGCTTTATCCAGTTCCGGAACGCTACAATGACGGGTTTTCCAATTCCATTGTCTATCACGATGGGATCGTGCTCCCGATCCGCATTTTCCCCGAAGATCCGGCGAAACCTGTTCGTGTTTCCATCGAGTTGTTCTTCGGGATCTGCAAAGAAATTTGCGTCCCGGGGGATGCTGAACTCACCCTGGACCTTTCTCCCGGTACGGAGCCGGACACGCTCGCTTCCAAACTGATCAATCGGGACCTTGCTGCGGTTCCAGGGATCGCACCGGCCGGCCAGCTGGAAATCCGGAATGTCACCTTCGCGGACCCGGACAAAGGTTTTTTGAAAATAGAAGCTGCTGTGGGCAGCAGTGACGCCCCTGAGCTTTTTGCCGCAGGACCTTTGGGCTCCTATATCGGGCTTCCTGTCTTGAAAGCAGCCGGCAACGGCACCGCTCAGTGGCATCTTTCAACCAAGGGACTGACAACAACTGACAGTGACAACAACTTGCGTCTTGTTCTCACCGCAAATGGCAATGCTCTTGAGTACCTTGCCCCGATCCAGCCGGATTGGATTCAATAGCGCTAGAGCATTTTCAATTGAAAATAGTTTTGCCATTCCCCTCGACCTGTGCCGATATTCGCCCTATCTCAGCAGCGGGCTGACAACAGTCCGGTAGCAGTTTTCAGGAGGGAAGAATTTCATGACACTCAAGGCTGGCGATCACCTACCCGATGCAACATTCAAAGTCATGACCCCAGATGGTCCTGGCGAAATGACGTCCAAAGACCTTTTCGGTGGCAAGACAGTCGTCCTGTTTGGGGTTCCAGGTGCGTTTACCCCAACCTGTCACATGAACCATCTGCCCGGTTTTGTGGAACATGCTGACACGCTGAAAAGCAAAGGTGTCGATACAATTGCTGTGGTTTCAGTGAATGATGTTTTTGTCATGGATGCTTGGCAGAAGTCCTCCAATGCCGGTGCCATTACGTTCCTTGCAGATACAGCTGCCGAGTTTGTGGAAGCTGCGGGCCTCGGACTTGGTCCTGCGCCGATCTTTGGCCATCTGCGCTCGCAGCGGTTCGCGCTTGTTGCCAAAGACGGCGAAATCACCTTCCTGGCGATCGAAGACAGCCCGGGCGATGCCACCAAAACTGGTGCGGCAGCCATTCTGGAAGCGCTTTAATCCACTTTCGCTGAATGCTCTTTCTTACGCGGCCACAGAAGTGTTGCCGCGTAAGCGAGGAAAACTCCGATCAAGGTCGCGGCCAGGCCAAACCAAGTCAGGGCATAGCCCAGATGATCGTTTTTAAATCGCACCAGCGTTTCCCCGGCTTGCGGCAAACCGCCCGGCGGCGTGAACTGGCGTTCCGCATCGATGCTGAAAGGCGCTAGGCCTTTCAAATCCACACCCATGCTTTTGGCCATCGCGTCAGTATCACGCGCAAACCACATACGGGCGTTTAGATCCGGTTCCGGGGTCGTCCACACCGGCACTTCGCTCAACCGTAACAGCCCGGTCAGAGTATGATCACCTGCAGGCGGTGTCAGCGCGATTTTCTTCTGATCTTCCGGCAACCCATATGGCAAGAACCCGCGATTGACGAGCACGGTCCAACCGGCATCGGTTTCAAAGGGGCTATAAACCATCTCGCCGGGACCACCGAAAGTGCCCACGGGGTCGGACAGTGAGATGTAATAAAGGACGTGGTCGTCCTTAAACTGCCCGGTGACGGTTACCCGCCGATAGTCATCCAAATCCGACAATCTGCCCCAATCGGCCGGTGCCGGAGCAGCCACAGGGGTCGCTTGCAGCCCAGCTTCGACTTGCTCGATCAGGACTTCTTTTTCCGCCAGACGGCGGACTTGCCAGAAACCGAGATTAAGAAGGATCGTCAGGCCGACTATCGCGGCTAAGGACGGGATTACGAGCTTTCCGAAGCGGCCCATTGGGCGTGTCTCACTTAATCTTGGTTTTCGCCATTATCTGTATCTGCCAACCGGCCTTCTTCGGCGCTGTGGCGGAACTGCAGCGCAATCATCACACCCTTTAAAGGTCGCAGCGTGCCAAGGGCAAGAGCCGCAGTCAAAGGCAGCCACAGCACCAAGTGCAGCCAAATCGGTGGCTGATATGAAAGTTCGACGATCAACACCAAGGCAACGATGATGAAACCGACGATCATGATGACGAAGACTGCCGGGCCATCCCCACTATCTGCAAAGGAATAATTGAGACCGCAAGCCGCGCAGTTTTTCTTCAAACCCAAGAAACCGGAGAACAATTTACCCTGCCCGCACCGTGGGCAATTGCCCGCAAGGCCTGCGGAGACCGGATTGACCGGCGGAAAATGCGCTTTGTCTTCCATTCCTTCAACTCCTGCCCGGCGGACAAAGAAAACGCCCGGTCGGATAACCGCCGGGCGCTTATTTATTACGTTCCTAGAGAACGTCTACCGGCTTATTCGCCCCAGATGTAGATGGCGACAAACAGGAACAGCCAAACAACGTCAACGAAGTGCCAGTACCAGGCTGCTGCCTCAAAGCCGAAATGCTGTTCTTTGGTGAAGTGGCCGGCAAGGGCACGGAACAGACAGACAGCGAGGAAGATGGTTCCGACGATCACGTGGAACCCGTGGAAGCCGGTCGCCATGAAGAACGTCGCGCCGTAGATGTTGCCGTCGAACGTGAAGGCTGCATGGCCATACTCGTAAGCTTGGCAGATGGTGAAGATCACGCCGAGGAAAACGGTCAGGGTCAGACCCCACTTCAGGCCTTCGCGATCGTCATGCAGCAGAGCATGGTGCGCCCAGGTGACGGTGGTTCCGGAACACAGAAGGATCAGCGTGTTCAACAGCGGCAGGTGCCACGGATCGAACGTCGCAATGCCATCCGGCGGCCAGTGACCACCGGTTGCCTCGACACGGGCAAATTGGATCGCTTCACCAGCAAACAGGGCTGCATCAAAGTATGCCCAGAACCAAGCCACGAAGAACATCACTTCGGAGGCGATGAACAGCAGCATGCCATACCGCAAATGCAAGGACACAACGCGGGTATGATGGCCTTCATGCGCTTCCTTGATGGTGTCGCGCCACCAGGCGAACATCACATAAAGAATTATGAGAAGGCCGACTGCAAAGACACCCCAACCGGTCAGGTTGATGCCGAACAGGATGAATTCATCACCCTGGCCGTAACGCATGAAGCCGACAGCTCCCAGCATCATGATGAAAGCGCCGATAGACGCAATAAACGGCCACGGGCTGGGATCAACCAGGTGGTAATCGTGGTTCTTGGTATGTGCCTCAGCCATCGGCAAGCTCCCCAAACACATTCAGTTCCGGCGCAGCGCGCCGATCGCTTATAAGTTCGTTTCAGTCACAGACGTCACCGTCCGCGCTGCAACAGGTTGTTCCGGTTGTTCTACCGGGAAGAAGGTGTAGGACAAAGTGATTTCCTTCACATGTTTCAGCTCAGGATCTTTGTCCATTTCCGGATCGACAAAAAAGACGACCGGCATTTCGACTGTTTCACCCGGTTCGAGCGGCTGCTCGGTAAAGCAAAAACAGTCCAATTTGTTGAAGTACGCGCCAGCGGAAACAGGCGTCACATTGAATGTCGACGTCCCGACCGTGCGGTTGGCGCCGTTGTTAACCGCGATGTACGGCAATTGAGCAGTTTCACCCATCTTCAGGGTTACAGACCGCTCGGCCGGCTTGAAATCCCAGGACAGCTTGCCGCTGACATTGCCGTCAAAACGAACTGTGATCATACGGTTGATCACAACTTCGCTTTCTTGCTCGGCAACCTGGGTTGTCCCGCCAAAGCCAGTGACACGGCAAAACAGGTCATAGAGCGGAACAGCCGCATAGGCCGCGCCAACCATGAAGGCGAACGTTCCCGCACAAGCAATCGCGACTTTGCGATTGCGCCGGGATAGACCATCCATGTGTGTCGGTTCGCTCACGAAACCTCCTCTATAGCGGCCGGTTCATCACACCGGGGCCCATCTTGACGATGGTAACGATGTAGAAAAGGACCACGAGTGCGGCCAGTACAATCGCGATAGCGATCGAGCGTGACCGGCGCTTCTTTTTCTGTTCTTCGGAGAGCATGACGCCCTTATCCTGTTCCGGATCTTGCATCAGATCCCCGCGACCAGGCTTTCACCCAGCAAAAGGGCGAACAGCGAGAACAGGTAAAGAATAGAGAACTTAAACAGGTTCATGCAGGCTTTGCGGGCGGCATCGCCCTCACGCTTGCGCCACAGATCAGCAGCAAAGCCGATGAAGGCAGCGCCAAACACTGCCGCAACGCCCCCATAAATTGGGCTTGCAAAGCCAAGGAAGTACGGTGCCATTCCAACCGGTGCGAGCAGGATCGAATACAACAGGATCTGATGCCGCGTCGACGTTTCCCCGGCAACCACCGGCATCATCGGAACCTTGGCCGCCGTGTAGTCCGCGTTCTTGACCAAGGCGAGTGCCCAGAAGTGTGGCGGCGTCCACATGAAGATAATCAGGAAGAGCGCAAAGCTTTCCAAGCTGACACCACCTGTCACCGCAGCCCAGCCCACCATTGGCGGGAAGGCACCAGCTGCCCCACCAATGACGATGTTTTGCGGCGTCGAGCGTTTCAGCCACATCGTATAGACGACGACGTAGAAGAAAATGGTGAAGGCCAGAAACGCACCGGCGAACCAATTAACCAGGAGGCCAAGGGTCAGCACAGAGCCGACTGATAACATCATGCCGAAGGCAAAGGCTTCGTTCGGCGTGATTTTGCCGGCAGGAATAGGCCGTTTTTTGGTGCGCGACATGACTTCGTCAATGTCGGCGTCGTACCACATATTCAAAGCACCGGACGCACCAGCACCAATAGCAATGCAGAGGATGGCGACCGCGCCAAGCACCGGATGGATGGACCCCGGAGCCATCATCATGCCGACAAATGCCGTGAAGATCACAAGTGACATAACGCGTGGTTTCAGGAGCGCCACATAGTCGCTCACTGCCCCTTCGCCGCCGCTCCATACGGCGCTGTCCTGATCCAACATATCCTGGCGCTCTACGAGCGACATGGGCGCATCCTTAAATCTCGTTTCTGCCTTACCCGGCGAGACGCACTTGGCGGAATTCGGCCTGGCAGAGTGTTTCCAAGGCGGCACCGCGCCAGATCCCGGCGCGGTGCAGTGTTTGATATTAGAAGGACGGCCCCTTCCAGCCGCGAATTATTTGATGCGCGGCAGAGTTTCGAACTGGTGGAACGGCGGAGGAGACGTCAAGGTCCACTCCAGGGTCGTTGCCCCTTCACCCCACGGGTTGTTGCCAACCGCGCGCTTCTTCGCAAAGGCTTCCACGATGCCGTAGATGAACACCACGACCGCAAAGGCAGAGATGTAAGAGCCGTAGGAAGAAATGGCGTTCCAGCCAGCCAGCGCATCCGGGTAGTCGACATAGCGGCGCGGCATGCCGTTCAGACCGAGGAAGTGCTGCGGGAAGAAGACCAGGTTCACACCAACGAAGGTAATCCAGAAATGCAGCTTTCCAATGAACTCACTGTACATGTAGCCGAACATTTTCGGGAACCAGTAGTACCAGGCCGCGAAGATCGCGAACACAGCGCCGAGTGACAGAACGTAGTGGAAGTGAGCCACAACGTAGTAGGTGTCGTGGAAGGCGCGGTCGAGACCAGCGTTCGCCAGCTGCACACCTGTCACACCGCCAACGGTGAACAGGAAGATGAAGCCGATTGCCCAGACCATAGGTGTTTTGAACTCGATGGAACCGCCCCACATGGTCGCGATCCACGAGAAGATCTTAACCCCGGTCGGCACCGCGATGACCATGGTGGCCGCCACGAAGTATGCCTGGGTCTCGGTGGACATGCCGACGGTGTACATGTGGTGTGCCCACACGATGAAGCCGACAACGCCGATAGCAACCATGGCGTAGGCCATGCCAAGGTAACCGAAGATCGGCTTACGGGCGAAGGTAGAGATGATGTGGCTGATGATGCCAAAGCCCGGCAAAATCAGAATGTATACTTCCGGGTGACCGAAGAACCAGAACAAGTGCTGGAAGAGAAGCGGGTCACCGCCGCCAGATGGCGTGAAGAAAGTGGTGCCGAAGTTGCGGTCCGTCAGTAGCATGGTGATGGCGCCAGCCAGAACCGGCAGCGACAGCAGCAGCAGGAATGCGGTGATCAGCACGGACCAGGCAAACAGCGGCATCTTATGCAGGGTCATACCCGGCGCACGCATGTTGAAGATGGTCGTGATGAAGTTGATCGCACCCAGGATCGAGGACGCACCTGCAACGTGCAGGGCCAGGATCGCAAGATCCATCGCCGGGCCAGGCTGACCCGAGGTGGACAGCGGCGGGTAGATGGTCCAGCCACCGCCAACACCGTTTGCACCTGGAGGGCCTTCAACGAAGAGCGACAGAAGCAACAGCAGGAAGGCTGGCGGAAGCAGCCAGAAAGAGATGTTGTTCATCCGCGGGAACGCCATATCCGGCGCACCGATCATGATCGGCACGAAGTAGTTGGCGTAACCACCGATCATGGCCGGCATGACCATGAAGAAGATCATGATCAGACCGTGTGCGGTGGTGAACACGTTGAACAGATGGGCGTTTGCAAAGATCTGCATGCCCGGCTCCTGCAATTCCATGCGCATGCCAACGGACAGAAGTCCGCCGACGATGCCGGCAAAGATCGCAAAGAACAGGTACAACAGGCCGATGTCTTTGTGGTTGGTCGAATAGACCCAGCGGCGCCATCCATAAGGATGGTCGTGTGCCGCATGTGCTTCGGTCGCAGCCATTTTGGGCTCCCTCTTTCGTCGTTTTCAGCGGCGCTGCGTGTCAAATCGCGCGCAATCGCCAAATAGGCTTATCGCCGCGTTATTTCGCGGCGACAGAGATCTCATTCAGCTCACCCTTGGCGGCGAGCTTTTTGGCGTCGGCGATGGAAGCCATCAGCTGTTCATTGGCCGTGTCCAGATCGTCCTGTGCAGCAGTTGCCCAGGTCTGGAATTGGTCTTTGGAAACCACACGGACCGCGATCGGCATGAAGGCGTGATCCTTACCGCACAGCTCCGAACACTGGCCGTAATAGACACCTTCCTCGCGGGCATTGAACCAGGTCTCATTCAAACGGCCCGGGATCGCATCGATCTTCACACCCCATGTCGGCATAGCGAAAGCGTGGATCACATCTTCCGAGGTGACCTGGAGGCGAACCGTGGTGTCGACCGGGATAACCAGATCGTAGTCAACGGCCAGCAGGCGCGGAACTTCGGCCAGCGAGACACCGCGCGCGTCGGCTACTTCCTGGCGCTCGTCGTCCTGAACCATGATGGAATCGAAATAAAGCTCGCCCATGTTCTCGTCGGTGTACTCATAACCCCAGTACCACTGATAACCGGTGGCCTTGATGGTCATTTCGTATTCCGGAATTTCCAGCTGTTTAAAGAGCAGGCGGAACGATGGGATTGCGATCACTACGAGGATCAGGATCGGAACAACGGTCCAGACGATCTCGATCATAGTGTTGTGCGAGGTGCGGGACGGCACCGGGTTGTTCTTGGCACTGAACTTGACCATGCAGACAATCAGCAATCCCAGAACGAACAGCGTGATGACTGTGATGATCAGCAAAGTGAAATTGTTGAACCAAGTGATGTCGTCCATCACATCTGATGTCGACGCCTGAAACCCGAGCTGCCAGTCGCTAAATCCTGGTTCAGCTGCCAGCGCCGCTGTGGACACACTGGCAAAAGCGGCCACAGTTGTGACCATATTCATGAGACGCTTGAAGACTGCCTTCACGTCCGCGCTCCCTTCCCTCAACCGTCCAGATGACGGCACATGCTTACTTTCCGGACCCTGCCCGGTCGAAATCTTTTGCCGCAGTAATGGGCTTGCCGGAACTCCGCAAGCCAAAAACTGCCCGTTCCGGTCCCGGGCTCCCTGATCAGGATTGCCGGAATATAACCATACTCACGTTTAAAGGGCGATGGTTCCAAAAGGCTAGCGCGGCGATCTGCCGCACATCTCCACCTGCACCTTTGTGCCGCACAAAAACCACAAGACGCCTCAGGCTGCAACGGAATTTCCGCATTTTCACAGCCTGGGGCGGAAAAACCCAGCTTGAGAAAGATCAAGGACAACTGATTTTTGACAAAAAAGCGGCCTATCCAACAGCTTTACATTCACTCTGACTGGAATCGGCCGCAGTCATGCGGCAATGTCTGGCCGGAATACAAGCATGATTCGCTCAAAATACGGCATACCAAAAACCGGCATGCCAGCGGATCAGACCAAATTTGACTGGAGGAATACTTGTCGACCCAGTTGCCGCAACCGCGCCGTAGCCGCTCGTTCCTGTCGACCTTGCCGAAACTCGTGGCCGTAGCCGCGATCGGCTTGTCTGCTTTTGCCCAAACCCTGCAACCGGCCGCTGCGCAAGGCGAAGTCCGCGCAAACCACGGGGACTGGCAGATGCGCTGCGACACCCCTCCGGGAGCACCGAGCGAACAATGCGCTCTTGTTCAACATGTCACAGCTGCCGACAGAGAAAATGTCGGCCTATCGATCTATGTGATGTGGACCGCCGAAAAGCAGGACCGGATCTTGCGCGTTCAAGCGCCATTGGGTGTCCTGCTGCCGTTCGGCCTGGGCCTTAGGGTGGGGGATGAGGATTTCGGCCGAGCCGCTTTCGTGCGCTGCCTGCCAATCGGCTGTTTTGCAGAAGTGATTTTGGAAGACGAGCAGCTCAAAAAGCTGAGAGCCGGATCGCAGGCAACCTTCATCATTTTCCAAACTCCAGAAGAAGGCATCGGTATCCCGATTTCCCTGAACGGGTTTTCCTCTGGTTTTGATGCTCTGCCGTAGTTCTCACCAACTGCTTCAAAAAGGCGCCACTCCGGCGCCTTTTTTATTGAGCTGGCGCGTCTTGATTGTCCGGTTTGGCGGCGCTGCGCGGTGTAACCTTGTGCAGCTTGTCGGCACCGGCATACATTCCGCCAGAGAGCTGTTCGGCCAGGCGCTCCTCATCGCGGGAGCGAACGTCTTCTTCGATCTGATCGATCCGGTCGAGCGGTGTCCCCAGCGCTTCCAGGGCCGCCCGGCCAAACACCACGCTGGATTCGAAAGTCTCGCGGATCTGGAAATCGACGCCTAACTTGGTCAGATCCATGGCGTGCGCCCGATCCGTTGCCCGGCAGAAAATCAGGCTACTCGGAAAATCTCCCCGGATCATGTTGATTGCTTTGGCCATAACCTTGTCATTTTCAATGCACATGGCAATCAGCGCAGCCTTCTTGGCTCCGGCCGCCTCCATGACATCGGCACGGGTCGCATCTCCATAATAGACCTTATAACCTTGCTTGCGGGCATAGGCGATCCGGTCTGGCCGGTTGTCGATTGCCGTGATCTCCAGGCCTTCCGATGTCAAAATCTGAGCGACGACCATCCCAAAACGCCCGAAGCCAACAACCAGAACCGTAGGCGTCGCTTCCTCAAAGGTTTCGATGGACGGATTTTCCACACCCCGCGCTTTGGCGCGGGTCGCCAGCATGTCCAGACCAAGACAGGCAACCGGCGTCAGCAACATCGTGAGAATGACGATGGCGTTAAGGAGATTGGTCGTTTCATATGTGAAGATGTTGGTGCCAACAGCCGCTGTGAACAGGACAAATGCGAATTCACCGCCTTGCGGCAATGTGACGGCAATCCTCATGGCGTCTGAATTGCCGGATCCCGTTACCCGCGACAGTCCCCACAGGAACAGGCCTTTGATCAACATGACCAGCAGGACACCTGCGGCGATATAAAGCCAGTTGGACATAACCAGGTTAAAGTCAAGCGACATGCCGACGGCGACAAAAAACAGCCCCATCAAAAGTGAGCGGAACGGCTCAATATCGGCTTCCAATGTGTGACGGAAACTCGACTCCGCCAGGAGCACACCAGCCAGGAACGCGCCCAGGGCCATGGACAGGCCAGCCGTGTGCATGATCCCGGCGCTACCTAACGCGACCAGAAGAGCAGCCGACAGCATGACTTCGCGCGCCCGTGTGGCAGCGAGCATCAAAAACACCGGCGATATCAGATAACGCCCAGCCAGGATCACCGCTGCAACCGCAGACAGAACCATCATGACTTCACGGAAGATCTCGGCCGTGGTCGATGGCCCTTCCCCCGGCGCCAGGATCGCGACCATCGCCAGCAGAGGAACGATGGCGATATCTTGCAAAAGCAGAATACCGAAGGCTCGTTGACCGTAATCAGACGACAGCTGACCGCGCTCTTGCAGGATCTGCAGGGCAAAGGCGGTCGACGAAAGCGCCAATCCGAAGCCTGCGACCAAAGCCGCTGATTGGCCCATGCCGGAGAGTGTCGCAACGGCAAACAAACAGAACCCGGTCAACACGACCTGGGCCGTTCCAAGACCAAAGATGTCCCGTTTCATTCGCCACAATTTTTGCGGATCGAGCTCCAGCCCGATCACAAACAGAAGCAGCACCACGCCGAGCTCAGCGACGTGCAGAACATCCTCACCGGACCCAAGAAGCTGCAGTCCGTGCGGGCCAATTGCGGCGCCTGCGGCGAGATAGCCAACGACGGACCCTAAGCCAAGCCGTTTGGCTATCGGCACCGCGACAACAGTCGCCGACAGAAAGATAATTGCTTCAGCAAATAGTGGAGGCGCGCTTTCCGCTGCCATACCGTCTCCAGATCCCAGCCCCGATCATACCCTATCCGATCAAACAACGGAAATCTCAAAGGATTTATGAATAACGTCACAAGTGCGGACGATAAGTTTGCCGATAGGGGCAAATTGTTTCAAATGACAGGGGAAGTATTGCAGAGAAACGGCTGTCCACTCTAGCTTTCAGCGCCAATCAATGGATTGTGGACGGAACTGCTTGACCTGAGTGTCTCGAGCCGGCGTTTTCTTGCACTCGACCACTCGAGTTATTCGCCGCTAAATCCCACCAAATTAATACAATTCTCTCTGCATCCACAGGATTTACGCCCCCACTTCACCACAATTCATCAAATAATTTGAATTTTTTACTTATAATATCAAGAAGATATAAATAACTTCAACTTCATTTTTGTGAAGTTATACAAAATTTCTAATTTTATTTCTTCCGTTAGGTTATTTTTACATTGATATTCACCTTATTATAGATTATCCATCGCTATACACTTTTATAGTGCAATTAGGGTCTTTGGGGAGGGGAATATGGGAATTCTTGGAAGTATTTTGAGTGTCGCCTTGCCGGTAGCAAAGGTCGCAGCAAAGGTTTTGCCGGCGGTTCTGGAGAGCGTTGCCTCGGATGCGGATGCAAATGCAGGGGCGGTACAAACCGGTCTGGTCGATTGGGTGCCAGACAAAAACACCGGAAAAGTCTACTGCGTTAACGCGACGAACAATGCGCTTGCCTGCAGCTTTCAGCGGGAAGTCGAGCTCGACGGATCTTATGGTGTTGAGAGCGAGGGCTTCCTGATCCCACCACGCAACGCAGTCGATGCCACAAAGGATATAGAACGTAACATTGAGAACGGCAGCTTTGGTGCCACCTATGAGGAAGCATCTTCGCCGACCGCCGATGCCGCGGGACCCTTCAGCCGCCAAATTTTCAAGTATTTGCCGCTTCTCGCCGCAACGACATTTGCTGCTTTCGGCGGCTCAATTACGTTTTCACGAGGCAGGACAGAAACCGGCGATTTCTGGAAAATACTAAGTGATACCCGTCTGCGTTCGATTGCTTTCGATTACCGTGGTCAAAGCGGCTCCAAAACCAGCTTCAAGGTAGACTTGAAGGATCCGGACGCCGCAGATGCAGAAACATTCGACTATCAGATCGACTTGGATGCAGACGCCACATCAACCGGATTGCTCTCAGATTTCTCCGTAACGCTGCAGTCAGAAGAAGCGGACTTTGTGGCCAAACTCTCGAACCGGGAAACTATCCCGTTTGAGGATCTTCCGGACAACGTTCAGGCTCAGCTAACCGTTAGGACCTCTTAAGCGCGGCGGTTAGCACCCTGTCGGCTTTGGACTGGACCTTGAAGCCGGCAATTACACAACGGCGCGACCTCGCAGCGTTTTGACAGAAAGCGGATTGAGCGTTCGCTCAATCCGCTCTTTTTTGATCCACCTCTTTACCGGTTGGAGGAATTTGTGCCCCAGTATGACGATCTATTCTTGCGCACCGAACTGTCTGATACCGGACAATACCCAAGCACGGCTGCCACAGCCTACTATTCGCCGGACATCATCGTCTGGGGCACCGAACCGCTGGAAGATCCAGATGTTTTCCTGTCAGAAAACTATGGAAAGACCTGGTACAAAAACGTTCTTTTTGAGCAAGCAAATTACATTTATTGCCGCGCCAAGAACCTGTCCTCCGCATCGCAGACTGGCAAATTGTATCTCTACTACGCCAACGGCGGTTTGCTCTCTGACGTTGCGAAATGGCGGCAAAACGTAATTGGGACGGCAATTCCAGATCAGAACTATGTTGATTTGTCTGCCCGCCGGGAAGGTCAGTCAGGTGACATTACCGCTGGCAACAGCGCCTTTGTCTGGACCCCGCCTGTCAAAGGTCATTACTGTTTCATTGCCCAGATCACGACGGAAGACCACCCCAATCCGTTGCCTCAAAGTTTCAAGGATCAGCAGGCTTATGTGAAATGGATCCTCGACAATCCGGCCGTTGCCTGGCGGAATCTGAGCATTGTCGATTCCACCGACAAGCCCGAATTTCAGGAGGAATACAATTTTCAAAACCTGGATCCGGACCGGCGTGAATACCTCTTTCTCATGCAAACAACGTCTCTTCCGGTTGAGACATCCCTGACCATGATCAGTGGTGCGGTCGGTCCAGAACCGCCGATCAATACCGGGACTGTCGTCCGTAGAGGCAACACCTCTCTCAGTCAGACATCAACATTGCCGGCTCATTTCGATGGATCGTTACTGGCTACTGTGAAATTGCCAACCGGCCAGCAGTGGGGTCCCTCCATGAAGGTCACGATCGATATTTTTGCAATCACCAAAATGGGCGACCAAACCTGGTTCAAGGAGCTCGGCACCCCCTTGAAGGTTCTTGATGCCACCAATCCGGATTTGGCGGACCGCGAAGATGTTGCCGTGCGCCTCGGACGCTTTACGGTCCAAACGGATACAGAGTCCTAGCGTTTACGGGGTGTCTTTCCCGCGCCTTTTCCGCTTTGCTTGTTCAGCTTAGCGGCACAATAGGCGGCGGGCATTTGTGGGGCGTTTGGCCTTTATGTCAGCAGACTCATGACGCCTTCCTGATAAGCTGGGCGTTCCGTCAGTCGCTGATACCAGGCGGCGAGATGTGGCAGATCCGGGCGCGGGATCTCCATGTTGAACCAGGCATAGGCCAGACAACCGAGCGGGATATCCCCCACACCGCAGGCCTCGCCTGAGAGGAACGGCTGATCTTTCAGCACGGCATCGGCGACAGCAAATTGCTGCGAACAATGCTCAATCCCGAGTGTGATCGCAGCTTGATCCCGGTCTTCCGGCGCAGTGCGGACCATGTTCCAAAACAGATTGCGAAACGGCATGCCAAAGGAAAACGTTGTCCAGTCCATCCATTGATCGGCGAGTGACCACTCTTCAAGACTTTCGGCTACAAACGGCACTGTGCCATATTTTTTGGCCAGATACCGGCAGATCGCGTTTGATTCATAGATTGTGAACTCCCCGTCCTGCAGACAGGGAATGCGGCCATTCGGGTTGAGCGCCAGAAACTCCGGCGTATCGACCACACCAAAGGCACCGCCCGCGTCAATTTGCTGGTAGCTCAGTTTGAGCTCTTCCGCGCACCACAAAACCTTGCGCACATTGGACGAGTTGATCCGTCCCCAGATCTTAATTTGGCCACTCATGTCTGCCCCCAATGCCAAGCTGCCAGTTCCATTGGAGTGGATATAACTCAATTTCAATCAGTCTTATAGATTCAAAACCTTAGCGGCTCAGATGCAGTTTATACCTTTCAGAAAACCAAAAATTTTTATGATGGTTTGTTTCCTGCTATTCGGCACTCTCATATGCCTAATCATTTTGTGGCAGGAGCAGAAAGAAAAAGCAGCTCGGGCGAATATCGAGATGTCCGATCGGTTTATTGCAGGACTACCATCCGCAATTGAAACCGACGGGCTTTTGATGCGGAATGTCAAAACCGGGTTTATACATAGCCTTATCCTGGACAGTTGCGGGGTCAACGCTATCCGGATCACGGATGCAACGGCTGCGAGAATTAAAGTTGAGGGTTTGGCATTTTTTCACAATGTCACTAGAAGCAGATCAAATCCTGATCCACGTCATCGGACAGTCTTTTACAGGAACTGGCGAGAAATGCGCCCCATGAAATCGCTTGCTGAGGCGCTTATAATGGCGGTTTTGGACTGCGGTGGGCGTTCCAATATTCCTGTAGAATCCATCCTGAACGGAATAAAAGAGGGAAATGGATACGCTGCGGGCATTTCAGGGTACAATCAATACTATGTCCTGCCGGATCAAAAACTGTTTGTTCAGGCTTTCATCGATTAATCTCTGACCAACGTTTCAATCACTATCCGAGACCGGCTGGTGCTGCTCTTCAAAATCGTCAACTTATTGACGCGAATTGATCCCGTATGAACAGAAACAATTGTCCCGCCTCTCACATTGGAGAGAGGCGACTATAGAACCAACGCGAAATCCAAATGAACCTAGACCGCCGTACCGCCGACGGTCATTTCGTTGATGCGCATGGAGGGCTGGCCGACGCCGACCGGAACACCCTGACCCTGTTTGCCGCAGGTGCCCATGCCCGGGTCGAGTTTCATGTCGTTGCCGATCATTTCAACCCGCGTCAGTGCATCCGGACCGTTCCCGATCAGCATCGCACCCTTGACCGGCGCGCCGACCTTGCCGTTTTCAACCTTATAGGCTTCGGTGCAGGAGAAGACGAATTTCCCAGAGGTGATGTCCACTTGGCCGCCACCGAAGGAAACAGCGTAAATGCCGTCCTTGACGGATTCCAGGATTTCTTCTGGGTCCTTGTCGCCGTTCATCATGACTGTATTGGTCATACGTGGCATCGGGATATGCGCATAGGACTGACGGCGGCCGTTGCCGGTCGGCTCCATGCCCATCAGCCGGGCGTTCTGGCGGTCCTGCATGTAGCCCGCCAAAATACCGTCTTCGATCAGGACCGTTTTGGCCGCCGGTGTGCCTTCATCATCAACCGACAGGGACCCCCGCCGGTCGGGAATGGTGCCGTCATCCACGATTGTGACACCGGGAGAGGCCACGCGCTCGCCCATCAAACCGGCAAAGGCAGAGGTTTTCTTGCGGTTGAAATCGCCTTCCAGGCCATGACCAACGGCTTCGTGCAGCAGGATGCCCGGCCAACCGGAGCCAAGCACCACATCCATGGTTCCTGCAGGTGCTGGAATAGCGTCTAGATTGACCAGCGCCTGGCGAAGCGCCTCGTCAACACCGCCTTGCCAGTTTTCTTCCGTGATGAACTGCTCAAACCCTTCCCGGCCACCACAGCCGAAAGAGCCACTTTCCTGGCGCTCATCATTTCCGGCGACAACCGAGATGCTCAAGCGGACCATCGGGCGGACATCACGTACCAGATGACCGTCGGCCCGCAGTATTTCCACGACTTGCCACGACCCGGCGAGAGAGGCAGAGACTTGACGGACCCGGGGATCCTTGTCGCGCGCATAGGCATCGATTTCCTGAAGCAGCTTCACCTTGTCTTCAAAACTTGGGCCGCCGAGCGGATTGGCATCGGTATAAAGCGACAGGTTTGTGCGCGCCGGTGCAGCGGCATAAGTGCCCGAATAGCCTCTTGAGACCGCGCTGACCGCATCGGCCGCCCGTTTCAGAGCCGCTTCGGAAATATCTCCGGCATGAGCATAGCCAGCCGCTTCGCCTGCAACGGCACGCAGGCCGAAGCCTTGAGCCGTATCGTAGTTGGCACCTTTCAAGCGGCCATTGTCGAAAACCAGGCCCTCGGTCTGGCGGTATTCTACATAGAGCTCGCCATCATCCGCTCCGGACAAAGCGTTTTGAGTGATGCGCTTGGCGGTTTCCAATCCAAGGCCGGATGTTTCGATCAGATCAGAACTGGAGAGGGACATCAGAGGTTCCTTGTTGATCCGCACCTGCCGACCCTCTGGCGCCAATCGCCGGATGCCGGTGGACGAAAAAAAATTCTTTAAATCCAACATAGGGGTTTGCTGCGACAAATCACCCCAAAAGGTAAGAAATCCACTTGCCAGATTTTTAAGTTGAATATATCACTCAACTTTAATTGCCGGAGGACATACTCCGGTTGATCCAGCAGGGCCGCCTAGTTCGGGCCCACGCCAGACCTCCATTCCCCCCAAATTTCACCGAGCTGCGGGTTCCACTCCGCAGAACAGGAGACGTGTGTCCAATGTCCAAACCATCACAGCCCTCTCTCCCCTCCACTTTGATTTCCTTTCATGAAGCGGCCGCTGCCCGCGGTGATGGCCTGCACCCAAAACTCGCAGCGGCCTTGGCAAAAACCGGGACTGTCTCCGGTCCACCAGCACGGCCGTCCGCGCTGCCAAACAATGTCATCAAGGTCACTTTTTCCGACACCAAAAAGGCGGCCTATAAAAGGGGGCTCAGAAGCGCATGACTGCAGTTCTGGTTGCTCTCCATCTGGTCGCTTGCCAGCCGGACCTCTTGATCTGTCAGGATCTCGCTGCCTCAAAGGAGCAATGGCAGGACATGAGAGACTGCGAGGCTGCGCGCGAAACAGAGATGCAACTTGCAAAAGACACTCTTCCCGAAGAAGCCGTCGTGATGTCCCGTTGCCGCTACATGATTGGCCGGGATCAGCGCTCGCTTCAGATTTTCTGAGCATCCCGTGCCTCAGGAATTCTGCTCGGGCTTGCCGAACAGCCCGATTGTGCCATAAAAGACCGCAGGTGGACGCAAGACGTCCGAACGCGAACCCATCAGGTCATCATGAACCGTTACGAAAATCCGCGCATTCCAAGCGAAGCCCGCATCCGCTATCTCGATGGAGATTATCAGGTGGAGTCTCCGGGTACTTTTGTGCGCTGTGCCGTAACCGGAACGGCAATCCCGCTGGATGAACTGAAATACTGGTCCGTCGATCTGCAAGAGCCTTATGTGGATGCCCATGCGTCGATGAAACGCTATCTGGAAACCCAGAAAAAGTAAGCCGTCTGCTTCAAACTAGGTTTTGAACGTCCGATTGCGTAGGCAATCCTTGATGAGACCGATCAGCCGGTCTTCGTCCGGAATATCCATGCGCACATTCAGGACTTCACTTCTGGCGGCGAGCCAGTGAAATATCTCGCCCTTCTGTGTTTCAAGCCGCGCCATATCTTTTGCCGTGGTCACCAGTTGAAGCCCGTCGCGTTCTGCCTGTGTAATCAAGGCGCGGGCATCAGCCTCACTGAACTCATGGTGATCTGCAAAACTTCGGGTCGCGGTCACCTTATGGCCCTGGTCCTTGAGCGACTTGTAAAACTTCTGCGGCCGGCCGATTCCGGCATAAGCCAGCAGTTTGATCCCCTCGAGCGCCGGGTTTTCTTCGACTGCGATCTGCGCATGCAGGATTGGCAGCGCCCGTCTGCCGGCCAAATGGGCCGCCGCTTCCGCTCGGTCCCCCTCCCCGATCAGCACCAGGCAATCCGTTTTCAGGATTTGTTTTTGAGCTGGTGCGCGTAAGGGACCGGCCGGAAGGCACAGTCCGTTGCCAAAGCCGACGGCACAATCGATCAGCACCAGGCTCAGGTCTTTATGAAGGGATGGGTTTTGAAAACCATCGTCCATCAGGATGAGATCGACCGGCAGTTTTTCCAGGAAAGCCGCGCCCGCCGGACGGTCAGCGGCAATCACGGTCGGTGCGGACTTGGCAAGCAAGAGCGCTTCATCGCCAACATCCGCTGCGGTGTGTTTCGACGGATCGACCGCGACAGGCCCTTTCAGGCGCCCGCCGTACCCCCGCAGTAAGAATGCAGGCTTGCGGTCCTCTGTTTTAAGACGGTCGGCGAGCTGCAATGCAAAGGGGGTTTTGCCGGTACCGCCGACCACGAAGTTACCGATGCAAATCACTGGCAAGGTACTTTTGGCTTTGGGACGTTGTAGCATCCGGCGGCCGGCAATCAGACCATACACCCAGGAGACCGGCGCCAAGGCCAGCGCTTGAACACTCACATGCGGTTTCCACCAGAAGTCAGGCGCCTTGCCCATTGTTGTTCTCCGGGGCGGATGACAATTTCTGTCCGGCCAGCAGCGGTTTCAGCAAATCGGCACTGCGCTGCAATGCCCCTCTTCCTTTGATGATCAACTGCATTGCCCGGTCCGCCTGCTCCGCCCGGACCTCGGAATTCTGCAAGAGATCAATCACCGCTTCGGTGAGTTTCTCGGGTTGCATGACCTGAACACCGGCTTTTTCGTCCCACAGATCTTTGTACACAGCACGCGCATTGGCAACCTTGGGACCTGTAATCAGCGCAGACCCCAGCAAAACAGCTTCCACCGGGTTGTGGCCGCCGGCGTCATTGAAGGACCCGCCAAGAAACGTCACCGGTGCCAGCCGGTAGAAAAGCCCCATCTCACCGAGGGTATCACCCAGATAGACGTCCGTATGCAGTGTCAACACCTCGGCCTTACTTCGCCGGGCAAGCGTGTGGCCTCGCGCTCCGATCAATTCGGCGACCTCGTCAGCCCGAGCCGGGTGGCGGGGGACCAGCACCAACAACAAATCCGGGAACGTCTGCCGAAGCCTTGCATGAGCTGCCAATGCAATCTCGTCTTCGCCCGGATGGGTTAAAGCAGCCAACCAGATAGGACGGTCCGCAATCTGTGTTTTCAGTGTTTTGAGAGCAGCGCCATCTGCAGCAGGTTCTGCGGCATCAAACTTCAAGTTCCCCGGTGTTTCGACCTGGCGGCAGCCGAGTTTGTTAAACCGGTCTTGGTCTGCGGAACTTTGGGCCAGCACCAAGTCCAGGCAGCCGAAAATGTACTTGGAAATCCGCGGCGCCCGCATCCAGTTCCGGCAAGACCCTTCCGACATCCGGGCATTCAGAAGTGCAAAAGGGATACCTCTCTGATGGATCTCATCGAACAGGCAGGGCCAGATTTCAGATTCCACGACCATGGCCAGATCCGGACGCCAGTGATCCAGGAACCCGGACACGCAAGTCGGCGTGTCATATGGTGTAAATTGATGAAAGCAGCCGTCCGGCAACCGTTTGTCTGCAAGTTCCGCCGCCGTGACGGTCACACTTGTTAAAAGAACGGAATGACCGTCTCCCGCCAGCTTTTGAATAAGCGGCAGGATCGACATTGTTTCGCCGACACTGGCGGCGTGGATCCAAACCAGCAAGCCTTGTGGGCGCGGCTTCTGGGAAACTCCGAAGCGTTCCCCCTTCCGGTGGGCAATTTCCTTGCCGCCTTTGCTGCGGCGGCTGAACAATAGATGCAGGAGTGGTGTCAGCGCCCATCCAAAGGCCCGGTAGATGGAAAGCAGGACAGGGCGCCGCTCAGCCATTCGGCCTGCCAACCAGTTCATAAGCCCGGCGGGTCGCAGCATTGAGGCCGTCTTCGACTTGCTGCCGGTACGTCTCCAGATCATCGTCTTCCAGATCCGACGGCACCCAAATCAAGTCACTGCTGGCGATGCTGCCCTTGCCGAAGGGGAGATTGACGCTGGCTTTGTCCCAGCTGTTCAACTCGATGCTGCGGCTGGTCGCGACCGCCACCGGCAAGATCGGACGCCCGGAGTGTTTGGCCAGCTGCACAATCCCTGTTCCGGATTGCCGGGCAGGCCCTTTGGGGACGTCGGCGGTCATGGCAATGCTGTCGCCGTCCTTCAAAGCTCTCACAGCCTCGATGAACCCGCGCATACCGCCACGCTTCTTGATCTGATGTGCCGTCCGGCCACCCGAGGCGCGGATCAGCCCCAAACCAAGTTTGCGGGCAGCAATGGCATTGATTTCGCCATCGGCAGACTTGGAAATCATCACTTTCGCCGGCCAATGTTTTGGCTTGGCAAACGGCACCATGAAATGCTGGCCATGCCACATGGCCACAATCACGGGGAGGTCTTTCTCCGTGTCGTCGTGCATATCCGCCGGTTCCAGCACGAACCGGTTGGTGTGATAGACAAGCTTCAGATAACCAGCGAGAAACGATCCGATCGCCGACAGGACCAACGGATGGCGGCCAAGGCTTTTTAGCATTTTTCTTTTCGCCTAAGAGTAAAGTGCCAACGTTAGCCGGCAGTATCCGGGTCAAGCAGACGGTGCATGTGCACGATAAAATAGCGCATGTGTGCATTGTCGACGGTCGCCTGAGCCTTGGCTTTCCAGGCCGTGTAAGCTTCGGCGTAGTTCGGATAGATGCCGACGATATCCAGTTCATCCAGATCCCGGAACGTCAGACCGTCCGGATTTTCCAATTCGCCGCCAAATACCAAATGCAAGAGTTGTTTTGATGCTTCTGCTTCGCTCATGAGCTTTCCTCGCAAGTCGGAACGCTGCCGGCCTTTAGCCAACCAGCCTTCCTAGTACCGTACAGACCGGTCCGACAAGCTGCTCAGGCGCTGCGACAAGCGCAGGGTGGCGCGTCTTCGGCTGATTGTATTTCAGACTGCGGCCGGACAAGTCGGTCAATTTCCCGCCTGCTTCCTGCACCAAAAGATCGGCTGCTGCAAGGTCCCAGTCACTCGGACCGCCGCGCGCAGCCCCAACATCAGCCCGGCCGCAAGCCACCATGGCCAAGCGGTAGGCCAGGGAGCGCAACACATCCTGGGCCTCGAAACCAGCAGCCTGAACACCTTTGTTCGCCACGATTGAGTAGGGGCCGGTAAGACGCGCACCTGCAGTCTCGCCTTTGGACGAAACCGAAATCTCTGTCTGGTTCAGCCGCGTCCCGCCACCTTTCCGCGCCAGGAACATTTCCTTTCGCCGGGGACAATAAACCGCACCTGCGGTCGGCCGTCCGTTTTCAACAACGGCAATAGACACGGTCCATTCGTCGCCGCCCGCGAGAAACGCACGCGTCCCGTCGATCGGATCGACGATAAACACCCGTTCGTGTTTCAGCCGCACCGGATCATCGGCAGTTTCTTCCGAGAGCCAGCCATAGTCTGGCCGGGCAGAGCGCAGTTTGTCAGCCAGGAAGTGGTCGACAGCAATATCCGCTTCCGAAACAGGAGACTTGTTGCCCTTGAACCACGTCTCTGGGTCGCGGCCAAAATAGGTCAGCGCAAGGTCACCAGCTTCCAGAGCGGCCTCTTCCAGGATCTTCAGATCCGCATCCAGCGCCGTTCCATCAATTTCCGGCAAGAGCCAATCCTTCAATCATGATCGACGGTGCAGCGGCAGCATAACGGTTGTCCAGATCACTGCCTGGTACCAGCCGTTTGAACATATCTTTGAGGTTTCCGGCGATGGTGATTTCGCTGACCGGTTTGACGATCTTACCGTTTTCGAACCAGAACCCGGCTGCACCACGCGAATAATCGCCAGTAAGGCCATTCACACCATGACCTATTAGATCGGTGACCAGCAGCCCTTCTCCGGCGTCTGCCATCAATTCTTCCAATGACCTCTCACCCGGCATCAATGTGACATTCGTCGATCCAGGGGAGGTTCCACTGCCGGCACGCCGGGCCCGGCCGTTTGGCGTCAGACCAAGTTCACGGGCTGACGCGCCATCCAGGTACCAATGATTAAGGACACCGTCTTCGACCATGTTGAGCACGCTGGCAGCTGTCCCCTCACCATCAAATGGACGGGTGGCTGCGCCCCGGCGTTTGAAAGGATCGTCAACAACCATCAGCCCCGGCGCCAGGACAGCTTCGCCCATTTGATCCATCAAGAAGCTTGTCTTCCGGGCAATCGAGGCTCCGTTAATGGCGCTGACCAAATGGCCAAGGATGCTTTTTGCGGCTCGGGCTTCATAAATAACATTGGCTGTGCGCGTCGAAATCTTGTCCGGATTCAACCGGCGGACAGCCCGCTCTCCAGCCCGGCGGCCAACGTCGGCAGGAGCGTCGAGGTCTTCGAAAAATGTGCGGCTGTCGAAATCATAGTCCCGTTCCATGGCGGTGCCATCTCCGGCCACGGCTGTCATGGACATGCCGAAACGGGACGAAAGATAGGCCCCTTGAAAGCCGTGACTGGTCGCCAGGACCACGCCAGACAGGCGCCAGGAAGCAGATGCGCCACCAGATTTGCTGACGCCCTCCACATCGAGGCCAGCGGCTTCTGCCTCGAGTGCAATGTCTGTCAGCTCACCTGCCGACATCTGCGTCGGATCAAGGAGTTCCAGTTCTGGTATGTCCTTGACGAGCAATTCCGGATCGGCAAGCCCCGCGAAGGGGTCTTCCGGCGCCACCTTGGCCATGGCCACTGCGCGCTCTGCAAGGTTATCTGGATCATCCAGCTGGTTGGCAGAGACCGCCGCAGTTCGTTTTCCAACAAACACCCTTAAGGTAACGTCGTCGCCTTCCGCGCGTTCGGTTTCCTCAACCTTGCCGTCGCGCACCTCAACACCGAGGGACACGCCGGTCACCGCAATGGCATCGCAGGCATCGGCTCCGGCCTTACGGGCTGCAGCGACCAAACGCTCCGCACGGGATTGAAGTTCTGTTTGATCAATCAATTCAGACATGGATACCGCCTAGGTGTTCGGCTGTTGTTTACGCCCCGGGGCGAATGGGCTGCAACTGTGGGAATCGTCTTGTCCACCTGCCATAGGTCGAAAACCGGTTAAGTGCAAATTGGGTCGGCCGGTTCGGTTTGCCAACCCCGTATCGTCAACAGAACGTTAGCGGTCTGCTTACACTCCGGTAACCCTCTTTAAAATCGGAGTTTTTTAACCTTATCTCTTAAGCAGATGACGACTCACTGAATGGTAGGTTGATCCTATCAAGAGGCCAAAAGGCCCGGTGGAGAGTCATAGTGAGACGTCAAACAGAAAACCAGATGACAATTGCACCCGGGACAGGCGCTGAACCAGCGCTTCATCCCGGGTGCCTCCCGGTTCAATTCCAGCAAAGATTGGAAACGCGCCCGGGAACCCAATCCCTGCCGGCCGATATCTTTCTTGATCGTGATAAGGCAATCATCAAACGCCGTGTCGGTGGTGTTCCAGTCACTATTGTTGTGGCTGCAAATGCCTTTGATGGTGTCATGGTGCGGATCGTTCCCGGAGATGTGCCAGGTGAAATCACTGCAAGCCTGATCCTGAAACATCCGGACAGCGCCCTCTCAATTACACTGGCGGAAACCCAGTCTTCGGATGATCTGGCGACCCTCTGGAGCCGCTGGGCCCAAGTTCTCAAGCTGCCAATGCTGGTCTGTGATCTTGGCGGTGCTGTCAAGCCGATCGAAGCTTTTCAGGCAATGCCCGCATCCGCTCCAGCCCCACGCCGCAAACTGCGCCTTCTTACCGGCCGCCGTCCGCGGTTTTTGAACCGGCGCCAAGTCGGTGGCTACAAATCATCCCCGGCCAATTTTTCGCAAGAGCGGGAAATCATCGCCCGGGATTGATCCTAAGCATAGTTGAGATGTTTGAAGAGCTCGCAAGTGCGGGCTCTAACTCTTTGTGCCAGCTAAAGCGCTTCCAATCAGGCAAACATCCAGGAAATCAGGGCATCAACGGTGAAACCGGCAAACAAGATCCAGCCATAGATCTTGTTCGAACGGAACAGTTCTAGGCACTGTTCGCCATCATCGATATCAATCACAACGATCTGCCAACCAAGATGAAGAGCACCGAGAAGAATGCCAGCGAAGGCAGCAGGCCCGGCATCGGCGAGTGCCGCTGCCAATGCAAACAGGATAGATGCTAGGGCATAGAGCGCGATGAGCGCCGGGCGTGTCTTGTCACCAAAGAGCCGCGCCGTCGACTTCACACCGACCAGCGCGTCGTCTTCCTTATCCTGGTGGGCATAGATCGTGTCATAACCGATCGTCCAGAAAATACCGCCAATGTAGAGCAGAACGGGCGCCAAAGAGAGCTCCCCGAATACGGCCGCCCAACCCATCAAGGCACCCCATGAAAAGGCAAAGCCCAAAAACAACTGTGGCCAATTGGTGATCCGCTTCATAAACGGATAAACGGCAACCGGCACTAGCGAGACAACGCCTAGTGCGATCGAGAAAGTGTTGAACTGCAGTAGAACGATCAGGCCAACGAGAGCCTGGAGGACAAGGAAGATCTTGGCTTGGGTCTTTGTGACCTGACCTGCCGGGATCGGCCGGGACCGGGTCCGTTCCACCTGTTCGTCGATGTCGACATCGACAATATCGTTGTAGGTGCAGCCCGCCCCGCGCATGGCAACGGCGCCAACAAAAAACAACAGCATATGCCACGGATTTGGCCAGCCATTTCCTGCTGCGATCGCGGCCAATGCGGCGGACCACCAACATGGCCACAAGAGGAGCCACCAGCCGATGGGACGCTCCCAACGGGCCAACCGCGCATAGGGGCGAAGCCCGGCTGGCAGCCGTGTATCGACCCAATGCTTCTTAACCGCATCGGCAACCGGTCCGGTATCCTTGGTGGAGAAAAACATTCGTGTGGTTCCTGTTTGAAATCCAACGAGCTCTGACTGATACGTGGTTTTCGAATCTCATGTGCAGCTTTACCGGCTCTCTCGTCGAAAATCATCCCCGAGCCGAGTTCGGCAAAAAAGAAATGGAAAATGCCTTCGGCTCGCAGTGGGCGAGGCAGGCCGGCTTTACTCAAAATGTCTTCAAAACACCGGGCCGTCGTTTTCGGAAAACTCCTGGTCGGTGAACCGCACAAGCGGAACTGCGGAAAAACCCTCAAGTTCAAATATTTGAGACAGAGGATCGCCCTCCCTCAAGTAGGCTGTGACAATAGCAGGACCAAAATTTTCCAGGTCTCCAATGATGGCCCGCAAGATCCGCTGAGCGAGACCCTGGCCTTTGTACCCGTTCAGAGGATAGATTTTCTCCAGGATTGCCAATCGTCCCGCCCAAATGACTGATTGCTGGAAAGCCACACAGGCAAAACCAGCCGGTACGCCGCGCACTTCGACCAGATAAATCCGCCCGGCGGAAGCATCAACCAGCATTCGGCTAATGGCCGCTTCATGTGCCTTCTCGAACGGTTCGCCGCAGTCTTCGCGGCATTTTCGGAAGATTTTGAGAATGTCGCGCCGGTTGGCAGGTGATCCGAGCACGATCTGCCAGGACCGGCTCACAGCACTAGGCCGTGTGGACGAATTGGAGATGTCTTTCGCTGGGATTTGCTGCGTTCAAGATCAAGAAAATCTGGCGCAGGTGATGCAGGTGCATCAGCAAGGCGGATTTGCGCAGAAAGTTGAACGCTGCAGGCCCTACCCTTCGGGTGAGGCAAAGGGCAGCAATCTGACGCGGACAGCCCCTTGACCGTATCACCGATACGTTCTGCAGGTCTTTCCACGCCATCTTTCGCCCTTTGTCTCACGAAAGGCGTCTCCAATTCGTCCACACGGCCTAGACCCCGGCCGCGCCTGAAACTCGGACTGCACATGCAGAACATCGGCCAATTGCAGCCCTGCCGTTGCCGTGATAGACCGCGCTCCAACGGCGGTGGCCGGTCAGTTTGACCGTGCGACAGCTTTCCTTCCTGTTGATGCACGAGAGATTGGCATTTCATGAAAGTTCTCCTGATCGGATCCGGTGGCCGCGAACATTCTCTTGCCTGGGCCCTGGCCAAATCGCCGAAGTTGACCAAGCTTTATGCGGCTCCTGGGAATGCCGGTATTACAGCTCATGCAGAGCTTTCTGATCTAGACGTTTCCAACCATGCTGGTGTGATTGCCTTTTGCCAGGACAAGCAGATCGAGTTTGTGGTTGTTGGCCCGGAAGCGCCGCTGGTCGCAGGTCTTGTTGATGACTTGAACGCTGCCGGGATCAAGGCTTTCGGTCCCGCGAAGGTCCCTGCTCAGCTGGAAGGATCCAAGGCTTTCACAAAAGCCGTGTGTGACGAAGCAGATATTCCGACTGCTGGGTATGGCCGCTTCGACAATGAGGCCGGTGCACTCGCTTACGTCCGCGAAAAAGGCGCCCCAATCGTCATCAAGGCCGATGGTCTGGCGGCGGGCAAAGGTGTTGTTGTTGCAATGACACTGGCCGAAGCCGAGGCTGCCGTCACGGCTTGTTTCGAAGGTTCTTTCGGGGCGGCGGGCTCCGAGGTCGTCATCGAAGAGTTCCTGGAAGGTGAGGAAGCCAGCTTCTTCGTTTTGTCGGATGGCACCAACGCCTTACCTCTGGCAACGGCCCAGGATCACAAACGCGCCTATGATGGCGATGAAGGCCCCAATACTGGCGGCATGGGAGCCTATTCCCCTGCACCAGTTCTGACCGATGATCTGATTGCTGATGTGATGAAACGGATCATCGAACCGACGATTGTAACGCTGGCCAAACGCGGCACGCCTTTCAAGGGTGTTTTGTATGCCGGCCTGATGATCACCGCCGACGGTCCCAAGCTGATCGAATACAACACCCGCTTCGGTGATCCGGAGTGCCAGGTACTGATGATGCGTCTTCAGAGTGATCTTCTGGAGCTGATGCTGGCCAGCGCCGAAGGCACGCTCGATCAATGTTCGGCAGACTGGAGCGACGATGTTGCTCTGACGGTCGTCATGGCCGCAAAAGGCTATCCGGGCTCTTATGACAAGGGCACCGAGATCAAAGGCATCAACAATGCGGCCTCGGCCGGAGTGGAAGTCTTCCACGCCGGCACAAAAGCAGACGGTGATAAAGTGCTGGCCAACGGTGGCCGGGTTCTCAATGTCACCGCCTTGGGGACATCGGTGAAAGCTGCTCAACAGGCCGCTTATGAGGCGGTTCAGAAAATTGACTGGCCAGACGGATTTTGCCGGACGGACATCGGCTGGCGTGCCGTGACGCGCGAAAACGGCAACTGATCCTCATCCTTCAATCGAATCATGGCCATAAGCGCCCTTGGCGCTTACCCTCCTCCCCAATTCCACCTATTTGGGGAGGACGCCATGGACCGCGCGTTACCAGATCTATTTCCCGGTTTTGAAAGCCGTTTGGCAGAAACCGAACAAGGATCAATATTCTACCGCACCGGAGGCTCCGGTCCGGCGCTGCTTCTCCTGCACGGGTATCCCCAGTCGCATGTCATTTGGCATAAGATCGCGCCGGAACTGGCTGAACATTTTACTCTCGTCATGCCGGATTTGCCCGGTTATGGCCAATCCGCGGTCCCACCGCTAAGCGCGGACCACGCGGCTTATTCAAAACGCGTAATGGCCCGAACGATGGCTAGCCTGATGGAAAGCCTGGGTCACACACAATTCCGGACAGTCGGGCATGACCGCGGCGGGCGGGTTGTCTACCGCATGGCATTGGACTTGCCGGAGCGGATCCTTGGCGCAGCCGTCCTCGATATTCTCCCGACTTATGACTACTGGAACAAATTGGACCGGGAGTTTGCGTTGAAGATCTATCACTGGGCGTTTCTGGCGCAACCAGCTCCGCTCCCGGATAACATGATCGCGGCGGATCCGATTACGTTCCTTGAACACAAATTGGCAAGCTGGAGTGCGGCCAAGGACCTTAGTGCCTATTCAGACGGCGCTCTTGAGCACACCCGGGCTTGGTTTCAAGATCCCAAACGGATCGCGGCGACCTGCGAAGATTACAGGGCCGGCGCGCACATTGATTATCTGCATGACGCCGAAGACCGGCAGTCCGGTAAAACTATTCAACCGCCCCTCTTGGCTCTATGGGGTACTCAAGGGATCGCAGGAAGTGTTGAAGACCCTCTGGCCGTATGGCGGGACTGGTGCCCGCACGTGAAAGGCAAGCCAATCACCAGCGGACATTTTCTACCTGAGGAGGCTCCTGAAGAGACCTGCATTGAAATAAAGAACTTCTTTGCCCTGTAAAATCTGCGAATTGGCCGATTTGACGATTTCGCTCAAGTAAAGCCAAATCATGGGAACACAGCCGCTTAGAAAAGCATATTATTTGCAGGATCTTGCACTTACCTTTCTTAATTTTCTTAACATTTTTATTCAAAGCAATTTAACGAATAGCCGTTATCGATAATTCTGGCAGTGAGTATTCCTAGCCGCAGGAACCACTCTTGGCGCGTGCGGAAGAGATGGAATGCTCCTGAAAAGTTGCGGCAGAAGCCGCGCGTAGGGGTTGGGTACAGAACGTGCGTGAACGAATAACACTGGACAAGGAGACGACACGGTCCGGGTATCATCTTCTTGCTTCAGAGAAGTTCCACCTAGACCATATTGTTTCCCAGTGGAGTGAAGACGGCTCCCGCAACGGACGGCCGCTCAAGGTTGTGTTCGCCGGCTTTCTGGCACTCGTTATTGCTGCGCTCGCGTTCCAGAACATCACCACCGAACTCACCATCTTGCAAGCTCCCTACGACCGCATAAAAACCGCGTCTCATGAGCTCATCCAAAGTCATCGGGCACAGGTGTCCGGCGCGTTAACCGAAATTGCAGATGACCTGGCCTCCGATCCTGCCTTCGAAGCCGCAATAAGCCGCAACGATACGGACGCGGTCTCGCGAATAGCCGATCACATCTTCTCTCATTTCAACGGAGATACGGGTGTTTTTGACTTAACGATCTACTCGGCCAACCGTTCAATCCTATATAACGGCGGAAGTTCTCTGGCGGATTTCACGCCTTCGTCGCCCTTTTTCGAGACTGACCTCGAAGGTTCTCTTTTCCGCACGACGAACAGTTTGGAGTTCGATACAAAGGGCGGTATCGGTGTAAGTGCTCTCCAACCGTTGGTCGCCGAAGGGCGGCTGTTGGCCTATTTGAAACTCACCGCTGACGTCGAAAAATCAATGGCGTTGCTGAGCGCTGCAGTGAATGGGGAAATTCTGAAGGCTGGCAGTCCTCTGGGGCCTTTGCGTACTTTAACGCCTGCCGGACAAGAAAAATCACCGTCTGCGCTTTCCTACAGGTTGTTAGGCACTCAGACCACTTCGTCCGCCACGGTTCAGAAAATTCTACAAACGCGCAGCGCGCCATCATGGTTCCATCCCGTTCTTATTGATGGCGACCGGGTATTGATTGCGCAGGATTTGCCTATTGATATCGTCAACGGAGAGGCTGGATCCAAACTGATCCTAATCCGTGACGTTACCGACAATGCGATGGCATTTTTGAAATCCATGGGTATCTCGGTGCTCATCAGTTTGTTGTTCGCCGTCGTTGCATGGCGGATTTTGACCCGTCTCCTCAACAAGTTCCAGCAAACGATCATAAGAACGCGGTCAAATCTGGAAGCCGAAGTCTTATCTAACACTCGGGAGCTGGAGCGCAGCCAGGCACAGCTTTTAGAGGCCCAATCCATCGCCTCCATCGGCAGTTGGGATGGCAACCTGATCACAAAGGAAATCTCAGGCTCTCAGGAATTCTTCCGGATTCTGGACATTCCATCAGATACCCCGCCTGCTGATATTAAAAAATGTTTCTTTGAACAGATCTCTGAACCGGAGCTCTACCACGTCAAATTAGCCGTCAAAACCGCCATCGAACAGTGCGGTACGTTCGACTTTGAGCACACCATCGTACGCTCCGATGGAACCAAAGCCCGCATCCATACTCAGGGCCATATTATTGCCGATGAGAATGGCCGGGCAATCAGCGGCATTGGAACCGTTCACGATATTACCGAGAGGTCAAATACCGAGCGCCAAAACAAGCTGATGGCAAAGATAATGGAGACCTCGCTCAACGAGATCTACCTGCTGAATGCCGAGACGTTCGAAATCGAATACGCCAACGCAGTCGCATTACAGAACCTCGGCTATGCCAATGAAGACATTGAGCAACTCAAACTCTGGGACATCAGCCAGGAATTCAAAAAGGACACCATTGCGCAAAAACTGGCACCGTTGACCACACAAACACAAGCCAACTACACCGCCGAAACTTATCAACGCCGCCAAGATGGCAGCGAGTACCCTGTCGATTTCCAGATCCAGCTTGTTCACGATCAGGGCAGGCACCGGTTTGTGGCCATGGCAAACGATATTTCTGAACGTGTCCAGCGCGAGAATGAAACCCGGGATGCCAAGGAACGTGCCGAACGGCTGGCGTATTTTGATCCGCTAACCAAACTTTCCAATCGCGCGGGCTGCCAACGCGATGCCCGCAAACTGTTCGCTGAAGAGGACAAACCGGCCTTCCTGATCCATGTGGATATGGACAACTTCAAACGAGTCAATGACACGCTCGGCCACCTCGCCGGCGATTATTGTCTGGCAGAGACCGGGCGGCGCCTTAGAGAAGTCAGCCGCGGACTGGGGACACCCTACCGCTGGGGTGGTGATGAGTTCGTCATTCTCGCCAATTCCGCATCCGCCGATCCGAACGAGCTGTGTGAACGCGCCCGCCGTCTGATGCGCTCACCGATGGAGTTTAACGGCACGACATTCTGGCCGACTGTGAGCATGGGCATTGCTCTTTGTCCCGATCATGGCATGGAATTCGACTCGCTTCTGGTCAATGCCGATCTGGCGCTTTACCGCTCCAAACACAACGGAAAAGACCGGTTCACGTTCTTCTCGTTGGATATGCAGACACTGAGCGATACCGAAGCCCAGCTGGAGCGCGAGCTGCATATGGCCGCCCAGCGCGACGAGTTCTTCTTGGTATTCCAACCACAAGTGAACATGCGCAGCCACAAGGTCATCGGCATGGAAGCCTTGGTGCGCTGGCGGCATCCAAAACGTGGAATAGTCTCGCCAGGGGAATTTCTTCCAGTTGTTGAAAAAACCGGCTTTTCCTCCGTCCTGGGTGAAATTGTGCTCGATAAAGCGTTTGCCGCAGCCCGCTCCTGGCAGGATGCAGGCCTGGATTACGGCCGGATTTCGGTCAACATTTCTCCTGCGCATTTGTCTTCGGGCGTGCTGCTCGATCAATTTAAGGACGCTATGGCCCGCCATGATCTGGCACCAGATCGGATCACTGCCGAGGTCTTGGAGTCAGTCTTCCTGGATGACGACAGCTCCTGCCACATGACCACATTGAGAGACCTTTACGAGATGGGCGTTCACGTCGAACTCGATGATTTCGGCACAGGCTACGCGTCTCTGACGCATGTCGTTGATCTGCCGATCAATGGTCTCAAAATTGATCGTTCCTTCACCCAGCAGTTACTGGAAGACCATCGCAAGGAAATCGTCATCAACCAGCTGATCCATTTGGCCCGGTCGCTGGACATCGCGGTCATTTGTGAAGGGGTCGAAACGGAAGAACAATATGACCGCCTGCGCATGATGGGCGACTTTGCCGTCCAAGGGTTCCTAATCGCCAAGCCGTTGCCGTTTGAAGAGGCCACCAACTGGATGGCAGACACGGCAGAAGACCTCTATTTCGTTTTCTAACGGATTGATCTACCAATTGACCCGGATCTTGATGGAGGGCTTTTGAGTCGACCTGGATCAAACTGCGTCCTTGCGCAGGAATTGCCCACCCCCTACCTGTTCTGAAAAGAGTTTATAGACACAGGTGAAACATGACCGGACAAGCCGCTTTTCCAAAAATCGGCCTGGCACTTGGCGGCGGCGGCGCCCGCGGGCTTGCCCACATTCCGGTGCTCGAAGCGTTCGACGATCTTGGGATCAAGCCATACAAAATTGCTGGCACATCCATCGGTTCCATCATTGGTGCAGGTTATGCAAGCGGCCGGTCCGGAGAGGATTTACGAAGAATTGTCCTGGATCTGTTTGCCGACAATAACAAAGTCCTGAACCGGTTGTGGCAACTCAGACCCAAACGGTTCAAGGATGTCTTCCGCGCTGGTCCAGTTCAATTTGATCCTCTGAAAGTCCTAAACGTTTTCGTCTCAGAGTATCTGCCCGACACATTTGACGACCTGCAAATCCCCTTGCGCGTTCTGGCAACCGACTTTTACGGCTGCGAAGAAGTTGACTTTGAAACCGGCCCTTTGCTGCCAGCAATTGCAGCCTCGATCTCGATCCCAGCCGTCTTCCGCCCGGTCCGCCACCAAGGCCGTTTCCTCATTGATGGCGGTGTCGTCAATCCGCTGCCGTTTGATGGTTTGCGCTCTCAGTGCGACATCGTCGTCGCGGTTGATGTCGTCGGCGCTCCGGTCGCCCGCACAAACCCGGCCGATATCAGCACGCTGGACTCACTATTTGGCTCATCGCAAATCCTGATGCAGACAATCACCAGTCAGAAAATCAAGATGGATCAACCCGATATCCTGATTCGACCGCAGAACGGCAATATCCGGATCCTCGATTTTTTAAAAGCAGAGTCTATCTTGGATAGCTCAGAGTCATTGAGAGCTTTGACACGTACAAAACTGACAAAACTGTTAAATACTTCAATGGAAATTACTTAAACGACACTCACCTTCACTAGAGGTTGCCACTGACTTAATTTGGCGAATGTGGATATTTAACAATCCATTAATCTAATTCCGAGATCCTTCTTGGTGAACGAAGGAGAAAAAGCCATGCAGCTGGCCAAGGGATCAGCCGATTTGGAGACCTGCCCGGTCCGGGATGAGATTTTAAAGAAACTCTTGGACTCGGCACTGAATGCGACGTCTGAAATCGCCGGCCAACTGCCGGATGAGCAGCGCGCAGCCATGGCGATCTATTGTTACCGCCGCTCTCATCTCCGCCGTATCGGACTGCAACTGGCTGCGCAATGCGAACGGGCCGATTTGGTCAGGGAAGCTGGAACGGCCGGCGAGTTGATCTTCATGCAATCCCGCAACGCGGGCGCTGCAACAGAGGATATGAAAACCAGGTCACGCGGCACCAGACCACCGGTCAGCCTTCATAGCGTTTAACATTTGTTCCCGGGGCAGGTTCTTCCTCCCACCCGCCCCCACCTGGCAACCGTCCGTATGGCCGGTTGCCATTCTTTTTGTGCCAATAGATGTCCGGTTGGATGCCTTTCCCAACAGCTTCCCGCCGTCAGACGACATTTGCTTTTGAATTTCAGCCTTGCCGGACCTGACCAAATGCCTACTCTATTGTTGTGACAACGGACGGTCCGGGATCAATTGCCATGTCGCATCAGGTCTATTGTGCTCGCTCATTTTTCTCGACGAGGTTCCATCATGGTTCCGCGGCGGTCGCCTTGCTCACCGTCTTGTTGTGGATCTGTGCCGCAGCACCGGCCTTTGCGATTTGCCAACTCGTCGCCAACGCGCCCTATAAAACACCCAACCCTGGCGAAATCCGCATCTGGAAAGCAGCATTGCAACCGGATGAGATCCAGATCCGCTACATCGGACACTCCACATTTGAACTGGAGACTCCGAGAGGTGTCCGCATTGCCACCGACTACAACGACAGTGTCCGGCCATTTTTGCCGCCGACAGTCGCAACGATGAACGGTGCCCATAGCACGCATTATTCAATCAATCCTGATCCCAATATCGAACACCTGCTTTACGGCTGGAACCGGAACGGCGGACCGATGGACCATGATCTGACTGTCGATGACGTCCGCATCCGCAACATTCAAACAAACATCCGGGGCTGGGATGGAGAAACCCGGCGGCTCGGGAATTCGATCTTCATTTTTGAGGTTGCCGATCTTTGTGTTGCCCATCTTGGGCACCTGCATCACCGGCTGACGCAGGAAGACCTGAAACGCCTTGGCCAGATTGACGTCATTTTCGCGGCAATCGACAATACATCGACACTGCGCCTGGATAGCCTGATGGATGTTTTGGCCAGCATCGGGCCGTCGATGGTGATCCCAATGCATTTTCATTTTGCAGGCGCCTTGCCCGCTTTTATTGGCAGAGCAACGGAACAAGGCTATCAGATCGTCCGGGCAGAGACACCGAGCCTCACGGTCAGCCGGAAAACGCTGCCCGCTCAAAAGACCGTCTACATCATGATGCCGGGCGGCGCTTGAATTGATGCCTACTCGGCAAAGCCAAACTGCAAAAACAACACCTGGCTGTCACCAGCTTGGCGCCGATCGAGCTCGGTGAACCCTTCCGGTGTCTCTACGTCCGCCGACGCGCGTTCTTCCAAAACACACAGCGCACCGAATTTTAGCCAGCCTCCGGCCGCCGCTGATGCAAGGGCCTTCTCACCCAGCGCCTTGTCGTAAGGCGGATCGGCAAAAACCAAGTCAAACGGCTCGATCGTGCCGGTTTCACCTAACCGCGTGGCATCCCGCCGGAAGATCTTGGCCGCCCCATTGAGACCAAAACTTTCCATGTTGCGGCGGATCACGCCTCGCGCGTCACTTGCTTCTTCAATAAAGGTGCAATGGCGCGCGCCCCGGCTGATGGCTTCAAACCCGAGCGCGCCTGTTCCGGCGAAGAGGTCGAGCACTCGGCAGCCGTCTAAGTCAAAATCCAGTCCGTGTGCTAGAATATTGAACACGGTTTCCCGCAGACGGTCGCTTGTTGGTCGTGTTGCGGAAGACTTGGGTGTGGCCAGAGCCGCGCCTTTGAACCGTCCGGCAACAATCCTCACGTACGCCCCCCGCGCCGCGGCGGACGGCCGTCGCGGGATGGACCGCGCCGGTTACCCTTATCTTCATTCGAGCGGCGTTCCTGCTGCTTGTCATCAACAAGACCGTCGTCCCCCCAAATCCGCCGTTTTGGTGGTTCCCGGCGTTCTTCCGTTTGATCCCGGCGCAGTTTGGGTTCGGAGGTCATGCGGAACCGGGAGCGCGGCGAAACCTTTTCCCGCCGGGGGCCTTCGTTTTTGCGCTTGCCCTGTTTATGGTCTGGCTTGTCACTTTTGGAAGCTTTCTTCCGGTCCGTGGCAGTCTTGCCTTCTTTTGCCGTCAGCCATTTGCCCTGGTTCTGCCCCCGAGCTGCCCCGCCATCACGGCCACCGGATTTGGAGCCGGTGCGTTTTTTCTCCGGCTCCTGTTTTGGCATATGGAAAATTGGCGCATCAAAGTCCGCACCTGCTTCTTCTGCCAGTGTTTCGCCCAGCTGATCGCGCAACACACGGCCGCGGATTTCCCGGACATCTCCTTCGGCCAGATCCATCAGCTGGAACGGACCATAAGACAGGCGGATCAAGCGGTTCACGGACATGCCAAGATGTTCAAGGACCCGTTTGACTTCCCGGTTTTTACCTTCGCGCAACCCGACCGTCATCCAGACGTTGCCGCCCTGTTCCTTGTCGAGTGTGGCTTCGATTGCCCCGTAAAGCACACCGTCGATGGCAACACCATCTTGCAGGGTATCAAGGTCCGCTTGAGTAACCTTTCCAAACGCCCGCACGCGGTAGCGGCGCAGCCATCCGGTAGACGGCAATTCCAGAACCCGCGCCAAACCGCCGTCGTTGGTCAGGAGCAACAGGCCTTCAGTGTTGATGTCGAGACGGCCAACAGTCAAAACCCGCGGCAGATCGTCCGGCAGGCGGTCAAACACGGTCGGCCGGCCTTCCGGATCCTTATTGGTGGTCACCAGGCCGCGCGGCTTGTGATAGAGCCACAACCTCGTGCGTTCGCGCAAAGGCAGCGGTTCGCCGTCGACAAGGACCTTGTCATTGCCGGTCACCGTGACCGCCGGTGTGGTCAGCACCTTGCCGTTGAGCTCTACCCGGCCATTTTCAATCCAGGTTTCCGCCTCCCGGCGCGAACACAGCCCGGCGCGCGCCATAACCTTGGCGATGCGTTCACCACGGTCACCGTCCGGCAAGCTGGCGCGGTCAGCCTCCGCCTTGACTACAGGCTTACGGCCGGCTGGTTTCGCAGGTTTGCCAGATCCGCGTTTTTCCGCTGCACGTTTGGGACGGTTCCGGCCGTCTTGAGGGCCAGTCCGTTTCGGAGAGAATTTTTTTGTCGTCATGGGGGCGTCATAGCAGAGCCGGACGCATTCGGGAATCGCTTGTTTTCACCATTATTGCTTCCAATGCGGTTCTTTCGCTGGTTTTGATACCGGCCAACCCGCATTTGCGGCTGACGGATTGGCGAATTCCTTCTAAATATCAGCGCAAGCTGAGAGATTGATATGACCACCGACCCCGCCCAGACACTCGAAAAAACCTATATGGACCTTGCTTTGGAAGAAGCGGAAAAAGCCGCGGTCCGGGGCGAAGTGCCTGTGGGAGCCGTTCTGGTCCAAAACGGCAAAATTCTGGCCCGCGATGGCAATCGGACCCTGGAACTGAACGATCCAACAGCACACGCCGAAGTACTGGTCATCCGCAGCGCCTGCGAACACCTGCAATCCCAGCGGCTGCCGGAGTGTGATCTCTATGTAACGTTGGAACCCTGTGCCATGTGCGCCGCCGCCATTTCCTTTGCCCGAATCCGTCGCCTCTACTACGGCGCAGCCGATGAAAAGGGTGGTGCCGTTGACCATGGCCCCCGGTTCTTTTGCCAGCCGACATGTCATCACGGGCCTGAAACTTACGCGGGGATAGGTGAACGCCAGTCAGCCGCGCTTTTAAAGTCTTTTTTTCAAGGACGGCGCTGATCAAATTGCGGTTGCACAATTGCCACAGGTTCCTTCTATTCCTTCATCTAGCCCTCAGATTTTGTTGCTCATGCAACCGGCTGTTGGTTAACTGATCTGCAGACATCCATAGAAGCGCCGCTTGCGTTCTCCTGGAGAAAATCAGATGAAAAAACTTGCTCTTTTTGGCGCCGCAGTTGCACTGTCTGGGCTAACGACAGGTGTCCAGGCCGCCGATTTGCCGCTGGCGCCGGAACCCGTTGATTACGTTAGGATTTGCGACGCTTACGGAACCCGGTTCTTCTATCTGCCAGGAACAGACACGTGCCTACGTGTTGGCGGCCGTATTCGTGTTGAATACCGGTTCAACAATTACGGCGATGGACCGAACAACTGGTCAGATAAAGCGCAAACATCCACGGTCTTCCGGTCCCGTGGATACATCTATTTGGATTCGCGCACGGCAACTGAATATGGGCTGCTGCGCACATTCACCTCGATTTTCCACACCAGTGACAGCAGCGCATTTGGCGCAGTCACACCGGAGCTTGAATTCAGCTTCGTCCAGTTCGGTGGTTTCACCTTTGGCCGCACGCAATCATTCTGGGATTATTGGACCGGCTATTCCTGGGGCGCTCAAGTCACGTCCTATTCGGATACCAAGTCCAACGTGATTGCCTATACCGGCACATTCGGGAACGGTATCTCAGCAAGTGTATCACTGGAAAATGCCGCTTCCAGGCAGGTTCAGCTGATATCTGCTGGTGGCAATGGATACGGCGGCGACAAACTCCCGGATGCCATCGCCAACATCCGCATCGAACAAGGATGGGGATCTGCTCAGCTGATGGGTGTCCTGCATCATGTCCGGTTTGCCGACGTTGCAGCAGAAGGCAAACTCGGCTGGGCTATTGGCGCCGGCGCGCAAATCAATGTTCCCTTTCTTGGAAGCAAAGATAAAATTGCGATCCAAGTTGCGTATTCCGATGGCGCCAGCCGGTTCCCACTCGACAGCTGGGACAGCCAGATCACCGATGCCATCAATATAGCCGGCAGCACCAAGACAACCAAGACCTGGAACATCGCAGGCGGTTGGCATCACGCCTTCTCCGATGCCTGGCAGGCCAATCTGGAAGGGGGCTATCACGTTGCTGATGCGGCAACGGATGCCTATGACTTCAGCCAGTGGACCGCCACGGGCAACGTTGCTTGGACCCCGGTGTCCGGCCTGGTCATTGGCGCTGAGATGCAATACCGCAATGTGGATTACAAGGCTGCGTCCGGACTGGCTGACAAGGGAGAGATCTACACCACTTTCCGTGTGCAGAGAACGTTCTGACAAGGTCGCACCATCGACCTAGAAAAAGAAAACAGCGCTTGGTGACACCGAGCGCTGAGGCCGTTGAAATTTGCTGGCCTGCCAATCTAATTCTGTGCCGCACCGGCCTTGAGCCGGTGTCAAACCCATCCAAAATGTTATTTTCCAATGAGTTGGCATTAGTGGAGATCCCGGATCACAGCTTCGCTGCGTCCGGGAAAGCCTGTGGAGAGGTTTATCAGCAGTCTGACGGCGCTTTATTTTTTGATTGAGCCCAACAACTTGGCGTGTCAGCAGGCTTTTCTGACAGTCTCCAAAGCGCAGTAGGTGCGTTGCACCGTTTCCCACAGGCCGTTCTTCCACAAATCGCTGTGGCTTACGCCGTCGACAATTTCCAAGTTCTTGGGTTCCGGGGCCAGCTCATAGAGGCGTTTGCCATGCTCAACCGGGATGATCCGGTCCTTGGTGCCGTGCAGGATCAGGATTGGGCTTTGAACCTTCTTGATCCGCTCCCGCGTCGGCATGGGGTCTTTCATCAAGGCGGCAACCGGTAGCCAGGGGTAGCGCTGCGCAGCAATGTCGACCAGCGCTGTGTAGGGCGCTTCCAGAACCAGCAGTTTGGCATCGGGCCGTTGTTCGGCAACCGCCGTTGCCACACCTGTGCCAAGGCTTTCGCCGTGCAGGATTACCGGAGTGCCAGTCGCGGTCAGCCGATCATAGTGTTCCAAAGCATCTGAGATAAACGCGGCCTCGGACGGTGAACCTTCACTGCCCGAATACCCGCGATAAGTTGGCGCGTATAGACCGTAGCCGCTGTCCAAAACATGTTTGAACCGTTTGTGGCGTGCCGACAAATTGCTGGAGTTGCCGTGAAAATACATGACCGTCGGCGCTCCAGGCCGCGGCTCTGCGGTCCACACCGTGACATTCGTGCCATCGGCCATTGTCACCGTCTCGACAGCAACGCCTTCCAGTCCCTTGGCTTCCGGGGTTTCAAGTTCACCAGTTGGAACAAAGACGAAGTTGCGCTGATTGAAATACATGTAACCAGCTGCAATGCCGTAGGCGATCACACCGGCCACCAGAACCTTGCGCAAAACCCGTCCGCCCTTGCGCCAAGCACTCACGCTATCCGTTGCCGACGATATAGAAGAATTGCCGTCTTCTGCGCTCATTCAGATCTCCATAAGCCATCTTCCAGCGCCGCATCGCTCTGAAAGACCAGAACGGGACTATTTGCGGCCAAACAACTTTTCTATATCGCTCAATTTCAGCTCAACCCAAGTCGGCCGGCCGTGATTGCACTGACCAGACAGGGGCGTTGCTTCCATATCGCGCAAAAGCGCATCCATCTCTTCCGGCCGCATCCGCCGTCCGGCCCGGACCGACCCATGGCACGCCATCGTGGCCGCAACATGGTCCAGTTTTTCCCGCAAGCTCTCGGCCGTCTCCCATTCGGCCAATTCATCAGCCAGCGTGCGGACCATGCCTTGAATGTCCATATCCCCCAAAATGGCCGGGGTTTCGCGCACCGCGATCGCGCCGGGACCAAAGGCCTCCAAGGAAAGTCCAACTTTCTCCAAATCTTCAGCACGCTCCGCCAGCCGGGCCGCATCTTCTTCCGGCAAGTCTACGATCTCCGGGATCAACAGGATCTGCCGGGCCACGTCTTTTTTTGCCAAGGCTTCTTTCAAGCGCTCATAGACAAGCCGCTCGTGCGCTGCGTGCTGATCGACGATGACAACGCCGTCTTGGGTCTGCGAGATGATGTAAGTTTCATGCACCTGAGCCCGGGCGGCGCCAAGCGGAAGGTCGGTTTTTTCCGCTTCAACCGGAACATCATGCGCTCTTGCATCGGCAGAGGGCGTCACCAAACCGGAAAGTCCAGTCTGGATCTCTGCAGCCGGAGCCTCGGCAAACCCATGGGCCGGTGGCAGAGCCTGCTCCAGCGGCCGGAACACATCGGGCGCCCAACGCTCCGCTGTCGCAACAGAAGAATATCCGCCTGCGGGCTGAGGTGCGGCTCCACCAGATCCGTAAGACGGCCCGGCTGCTGCGAAAGGACGTTCCCCGCCCGCCGCCTGCGCCCGGATGGCATCGAGCGCGACAGCGGCATTCGAGGTCGAAGATCGATGTCCGGCCTGGACCAGCGCATGTTTGATCGCCCCAACCAAGAGCCCCCGCACCAGCTGGGAATCGCGGAACCGGACATCGGATTTGGCCGGATGCACATTCACATCCACCAAGGCCGGATCGAGATCAATAAACAGAACCACCACCGGATGACGGTCCCGCGCCAGCACATCCGCATAGGCGCCGCGCAGGCCGGACAAGAGCAATTTGTCTTTCACCGGCCGCCCGTTGACGAAGAAAAACTGATGCTGGGCGTTGCCCCTGTGGTGGGTGGGCAGCCCGGCAAACCCGGTGAGGCGCACGCCTTCGCGGCCCGCATCAATCTCCATGGCATTGTCGGTGAACTCCTGCCCCAAAATCTGCGCGATCCGGGCCAGATGCGGCTCGTCGCCCCGCGCTGCCGGCCAGTTTTGCGGTTGCCGATCAGCCCCTGACAGAGAGAAGCCGATTTCCGGATACGCCAGCGCAATCCGTTTGACAATTTCTGTGATCGCCGCCGCTTCCGCCCGGTCTGATTTCAAAAACTTCAACCGGGCCGGTGTTGCGAAAAAGAGATCCCGGACTTCAACCTGCGTGCCCTTGGAGCGGGCAGCCGGGGCAATTGGCTGCTCCTTGCCGCCTTCAACCGCGATGGCCCAGGCGTGATCTTCTTCACTGTGGCGGGTCTGGATCACCAGCCGGGCGACCGAGCCGATCGACGGCAACGCCTCGCCGCGAAAGCCAAGCGTGCGGATATCGAACAGGTCGTCATCGGAAATCTTGGAGGTGCAGTGGCGGCGGATCGCCAGTTTCAGATCCGCCTGGCGCATGCCCGCGCCATCATCCGCCACCCGCATCAGGGTCTTGCCGCCAGCGGCCGTGACAATATCGATCTGCGTTGCCCCGGCGTCCACAGCGTTTTCAACCAGTTCCTTGATCACACTGGCAGGCCGTTCAATCACCTCACCGGCGGCAATCTGGTTGATCACCTGTTCGCCAAGTTGCCTGACTTGCATGAAATACCCTTTGATTGGTTCCGTTTGCTACGCTCTTCGGATATGGTCCGCGCCGGATTTACATCGATTCCGCGCAATCCTATCAGACTATATACCATCCGAGTGACCCACCATGACCGTTTCTGCACCGCTTCTTGTTGACGGGCTTCATGCCCTTGCCCCGCAATACAAGGGCATTTTGTGCGATGTCTGGGGGGTTCTGCACAACGGCATTGCAGCCTTTGAGGAGGCCCACAAAGCGCTACAGCGCTACCGCGAGGAGACCGGCGGACATGTGGTTCTGATCACCAACGCGCCGCGGCCGGCCGACAAGGTCGCCGAGATGCTTGAAAGTTTGGGCGTTCCCAATGAGGCCTACGACAGTATTGTTACCTCCGGTGATGTCACCCGGGACGTTCTGGTGGCCCAAGGCTCCAAAACCCTGCTTCACATCGGTCCGGACCGGGACCAGCCGCTTTATCACAATTTGGAAGCCACCTTCACCAGCGTGGATGAGGATGCGGAAGCCATCAGCTGCACCGGGTTCCGGGACGATGAAACCGAAACGCCGGACGACTACCGTGAGCGGCTGGAAAAACTCGCTGCGCGCAAGCTTCTGATGATCTGCGCCAACCCGGATATCGTTGTGGAACGGGGCGATAAGTTGGTCTGGTGCGCCGGCGCGCTGGCGCGGCTTTACGAAGATCTCGGCGGAGAAGTTGCCATCCTAGGCAAGCCGCATGCGCCGATTTATGAGGCCGGTTTGAAACGCCTCGCCGAGCTTGCCGGACAGCCGATCGACAAGCAGGACGTTCTGGCGATCGGCGACGGCCTGCCAACGGATATCCGCGGGGCCGTCTCCCAGGACATCGATGTCCTGTTCATCACCGCCGGCATTCACGTCTCCGATTTCGGCCCGAGCGAAGCCCCGGAAGAACACCTCATCCGCAAACGCCTCGTCGAAGAAGGCCTTCGCGCCCGGGCAGCCATTCCCCGGCTGTGGTGGTGATTTCTAGGGTTCCTAGAAAGTGGTATTGCGCCGTGGGATAACTAGCTGGAATAGGCTCGACCAGACCTTTAAGGTACAGAATCCAAACGGCGGCTCAGGATCGGCAATAGGCAATAGGCAATAGGCAATAGACTGTTTGCAGAGGCGCCTAAAAACAGCGATAGCAGATACTCGCTTGGATCGTGTGGTCGACTACCGGCCCAGACGTGCCGGTTGCGCGGTTCCAAGTCAATGTCCGCTTCGCCGACAAAAGCAAGCAGCATGATTTAGAAGCCGGCCCTTGGACTTGAACTGAATTATCCAGCACCTCAGCGAGCAAAATACGGCTTTGAATAATTGGAAACATGAGCGTAGGGCTCCCAGAAACTGCCGCTAGGTGTTACGCTCATTCACGTAGTTTGCCGCGTCCAAAGCTAGCGACATCCAGTGTTTCTGTTGGGAAATGGGAACTAACACCCAACTCCTAGATGGATTCTTCCTTCCTTTTGGGTTCCAAGTCTCTACTCCCGCGATCGAATATGCCTGACCTAATTCGCCTTCTCCAAGTTTAAACGACATGTCGAACTTCGAGAAGGTTGCAAACATTTTCCGATTTAGCATGAGTTGACGGCGCCCCCAGCGTGATGAGATCGAAAAGTCCGAATAATCTCCCTCAATACGCTGGATGATCAATTCAAGGGTTGTTTCTGCGCTGTCGGTCATGGGGCCGCCGTGCCTTGGTCGCCTAACTCAGTCTGAACTTCATGGGACTACGAATGATGAGTTACAAAACTGCCGCAGACTGTGCCCGCCCGCAACAAAAGATCAGAAACGTTAGGACGTCTCGTTGGTTGCTTTGTGCCGTTTTGTAAGAACTGCAGTAGCCCGTCTAGCCAACTTAACGGCACCATTGCTGCAGTTGGTTCAATCTGCAACACATGTTCGCCTCCCGCCCATTTCGGGAATGCGCCACACCTAGAACTAATGTCTCAAAGTCGCCTAAGGCCCATAGTCGCGTCGTGCCAGTTATCAGCAACAATGCCCGCCCAGCCAAGGCACCGTCACATGCACTCTTGGTCTTCATGCGACTGGCGCCCCACTTGCCCCAGCAATCTTCTATCGAAAACGCAAAAAAGGCCGCCCAATGGAGCGGCCTTTTCAAATTCTGTTTTAAAACAATCAGTCGAACAGCTTGTCGATATCGGCCTGGGAATCGCCCAGAAGGGCATCGATATCGTTCTGCGACACGCCTTCGCCGCTGTGCTGCGGGCCGTGCAGGATCAATTCGCGCTTGCGGCGGTCTTCTTCGCTTTCGTTCATCTCGGCTTCAAAATCGGCCGGAATGCGCAAGTGTTCGATGAAAGACGACACCCGCTCATCGATGTAACGCAGCGTGCTGACGACTTTCGAAATCCGCTGACCAGTGATGTCCTGGAAGGTGCAGGCCTCAAAAATGCCGATCATCTTGTTGCTGACAAGATCCTGATAGGCGTCTGTGTCGCTCGGATCGGCCGCCATGATTTCTTCGGCTGCTTCCATAATGGTGTTGGTCGCGTTTTCGGTTGCCTCCACGATGGCATCGAGTTCGCGTCCTGCATCGGGGATTTTATTGCCGGTCATATCATTGGCACGAAGCGCGGAAATCTCCTGCTTCATGCGGGTGATTTCTTTGGCGATCATGGTCAGCTCTTCCGTGACCGCTGGCTGAACCGTCGACAGGAAGTCATGCATCGACCCGGACATCACCTCTGCCAGATGCATCACATCTGTTAGAGAGACCTCCCCTTCCCGAGTCTTGTTTTGTTCCAGGAAATCAATGATCCGCGCGACATTTTCTTGTTTTATTTTGGCCATGAGATCGAGCCTTTCAGTGGTGTCCATTCCTACCGCCGCCTCCAAGCAGCAAGTGCTGTCCCGCTCTTAAGACCGGCGGTAAAACACTCTTGGCACGATTGCCGGCCGCAGCCTGCCTGCCCAGCAGAACTGCTCCGCGTAAATCGGATACCGGCACGGGCGGAGAAAGAGACACATGTCTGCCTCCGCCTTGCCATTCTTAGTCGGAGAAGACAGCCTCGATCTTGCCTTTCAACGTCTGCGCATTGAAGGGCTTCACGATGTAATTGTTCACGCCAGCTTTTTTCGCAGCGATCACGTTTTCCGTTTTGGATTCAGCCGTCACCATGATGAACGGTGTTTTGCTCAAAGAACCATCCGCACGAACCTGCTTGAGCAGTTCGTAACCGGTCATCGGTTCCATGTTCCAGTCCGAAATCACAAGACCGTACCGGCGCTGCTTCATTTTTTCCAGGGCTTCGGTGCCGTCCGCAGCATCGTCAATGTCTTCGAAACCGAGCTGTTTCAGAAGGTTGCGAATGATGCGAATCATCGTCTTGTAGTCATCGACCACGAGGACCGGCATCTGAAGATCAAGGGCCATTGTCTACTCCATACTGTCAGTTTGCGCGGCCCCTGGCCGTGGGCCGATGGACGCGTTATGACTTTGAAGGAGAGCAACACATTTCTCTGTGTCCTCACCTCCCCACACTCAAGGCAATTTAAGGGGAGCAACTGAAAAGACCGTTAATAACAGAGACTTTTTTTCTTCACCGAAAGCCTAATTGTCAGAAAACCCCGCCCCGCTTAGCGTCCGGCTTGCCAAAAAACCGGAAACATAAGGCGCGAAAAACCATGTTGGAACTGCAAAAACTCTGTTTCGAAGACTTGACGGTCGGTATGACGGAAGAACTCGTAAAACATGTCAGTTCTTCAGATGTTGTCGGCTTTGCCGAAGTCTCCGGTGACCGGAACCCGATCCATCTGTCGGAACACTTTGCCGCGCGCACCCCATTCAAGACCCGGATCGCGCACGGGCTTTATACCGCAAGCCTGATTTCCGCGGTTTTGGGAACGCGCCTGCCAGGACCTGGCGCCATTTATCTGTCTCAAACCTTGAATTTCAAAGCCCCCGTTAAGATCGGCGACGATGTCACAGTCACCGTCAAGGTGGAAGAACTGATGGACCGCGGCAACCGGGCCCGGCTCTCTTGCGTCTGCAGTGTTGAAGACACAGTCGTCCTGGAAGGCGAAGCCCTGGTGAAGGTGCCAAGCCGGTCAGAGGACCGTTCCAGGCTCTAAAAGAAATCCTCATTAGATCTGCTTGACCTTTTTGAGCGTTGGCGGCACGTTCCACGCGGCCCGGAAACCTTCTCCGGGTTTCATTCTGTCCGTTCCGGAACGCCAGCTTTTAAGAAATGCCACCTTGCGCGAAGGTCAGCCGTATGAGCCGCACATCATCTCCTGAGTTCAAAATCGCCGAGTCGCTCGAGGCTTTTCCGAGCGCTCTAAAAGGCGGGATTGTTGCGATCGGCAATTTTGATGGCGTGCACCGGGGCCACCGGGCGGTTCTGGACGCCGCCCTCGGTTTGGGCCACGGCACCCATCACCCGGTGTTTGCGATGAGCTTCGAACCGCATCCGCGGACCGTCTTTAATCCGAGCAAACCGGTGTTCCGCCTGACACCGGCGGTTCAAAAAACGGACATGCTGCGGGTCTGCGGCCTGGACGGTGCGTTGATCCTGCCGTTCACCAAAGAGTTCGCCGCTATGGAGGCCAATGCCTTCGTCCAGGATATTCTTATCGATACGCTCGAAATCTCCCATGCCGTGACCGGCTACGACTTTCATTTCGGCCGGGCGCGCCAAGGCACGCCTGATTACTTGCGCACAGCCGGGGCCACGCATGGTTTCGGCGTGACCATCGTGCACCGCGAGGAAGATGAAAGCGCTGAAGTGATTTCGTCCTCCCGCATCCGTGAAAATCTCGGCACCGGCGACATTGCCGAAGCCAACGCCCTCTTGGGCTACCGCTGGTTTTTCGACGCCGAGGTACAACACGGCGATAAACGCGGCCGGGATCTTGGATATCCGACCGCCAATTTACGCATGCCGGAAGACTGTCCGCTGCTTCAAGGTATCTATGCGGTCAAAGTGAAACTGGGTGACACCTGGCATGACGGTGTTGCCAGCTACGGCCGCCGCCCAACCTTTGACAATGGCGCGGCCTTGTTTGAAGTCTTCCTGTTTGATTTTGAGGGCGATCTTTACGGTAAGACCCTGCGCGTTCATGTAGTTTCTTATCTGCGCGGCGAAGAGAAATTCGACAGCGCGGAGGCTCTGGTAGCGCAGATGGATCGGGATAGCGAAGAAGCCCGGGCAGCCCTTGCCTCCCTTCAGCCGCTGTCTGAAATTGACCTGAAGCTCCTGGACCTTGCTCCATGACCGCTGAGGCCGGCAGCGGCCACATCGAACAGAACCCGCTGCAGGCCCTGCTGCTGATGAGCTGCGCCATGCTGATCGTGCCGGTGATGGACATCATCGCCAAGTATCTGTCGGCCAGCCTGCATCCGCTGGAAGTTACGCTCGGCCGGTTTTTCTTTCAGTTTCTGGTCTGTCTGTTTTTGGCGCTGGTTTTGGCGCGGCTGCCGAAGGTCGGCGGGAGCCAACCTGCCATCAATTATCTGCGCGGTATCCTGCTCGCGTGCGCGTCCTTGTGCTTTTTCATTGCGATCAAATACATGTCGGTCGCAACCGCGATCTCGATCTTTTTTGTCGAACCGATGATCCTGACGGTGCTGGCCGCTCTCATCTTGAAAGAAAAAGTCGGACCGCGCCGGATCGCTGCTGTTGCCGTTGGACTAGCCGGTGCACTGATCATCCTGCGGCCCAATGTTGCTGAATTCGGCCTGGTGAGCCTGTTGCCGGTCGGAACGGCCGTCCTGTTTGCATTTTATCTACTGCTCAACCGGCTTTATCCGGTCAAAGACGATCTTCTAACTATACAGCTCACAGCTGGGCTGGCCGGGACGCTTTTTCTGTCCACAGCAATGGTGATCAGCACATCCTTCGACATCGGGGATGTCACATTTGTCTGGCCAAACACCTGGCAACTCGGTTTGCTAGCCGTGATTGGCCTGATTTCCTTTGCGACCCACGGGCTTGTGGTCGCAGCGTTTCAACGCGGCAACGCAAGCCTACTCGCGCCGTTGCAATATCTAGAAATCGTCAGCGCCACGTTGTTTGGTTATCTGGTGTTTTCGGATTTCCCGGATGGACTGACTTGGGCGGGCATTAGTCTGATTGTCGGCAGCGGGCTCTATATCACCCACCGGGAGCGGGTGACGCGGCAGAAGGCGTGACAGCCAACCGCTCTTCAGCATTATCTTGGCGCCACTGCCGCCAATACCGATGGGTTTGAGCGAGCAATATCAATGCTGGCAAAGCGCCAACTGGAATGCCGGTATGATCGGCAATGGCCCGCGCTGACAAGATGAACGCCATCGCCAGCATATACAGTAGGGTGTCATAGGCGAGCAGCTCTTTGTCGGCTGCAAAGCGCCACAAAAACAGCATCGGTACGGCCAGCAAGACATACTCGTAGGTAAGCATATAGGGGGATGTCAGCACACTTGCAGATACCAGAGCGGCGGCTTTGAGATCAAACGGCGCATCACTCCACCAAATCCGGACGGTCCAAACCAGACAAGCGCAGCCCACCAAAACCTGTGCGGCCATAGCAATCCCATGCGGCACACCCAGCATTCGAAAAGCAGCAAAGGGGGACAGGTACTTCCAGTATTCAACCAACTCGTCATTCATAAGAGTTGCAGCGAATTTGCTCTGCTCCAGGAACGCGGACCAGATTTCCGGCCCGAACGCAGCAGCAGGAAGGGCGGCAAGCACCAGGGTCGTGATCACCGCGGTTCCGAAAGTTGCCCAGTAGCGCCCTGCCAGTAAAACAAAGGGAATGAGAAAGCCGATTTGCGGTTTGAAGGTCAGGCAGCCGATCAAGAGGCCAGCCAACACAGGTTTTTCCGCTCTCAAGGCCACCAACGCCCCACCCAACAAGGCCGTGGTTAGAAAGCTGTTCTGCCCATGGATCAAAACTCCGATAACAGCTGGAAACGCGCAGACAATCAGCGCGCCCGTCCATGAACCCCAAATCAGGCGCCCCACATAGGCGAGCAGGGCAAGGGACAGGACAAAAAACAGAATGTGAGACACCCAGGCTGAAAACAGTCCAAAAGGGAGAACCGCCAACAAGTATGTCGGCGGATACATAAACGGCAGAAACCCCTCCGCCTCAAAAAATGCGGGCGCAAAGCTGAAGAAGACGTCGTTGTTGTAGACATCAAGCGGTGAGCCGGACAGCGCGACGGCCGATGCCAACCAATAGCAGAAGTAATCGGCGAGCAGGACCAAGCCGTGATCCGGATCCTGAATGAGACCACGGTCGACATAGAAAAAGAGCACGCCAATCAGATAGATCGGCGGGGCAAGATGCAAAAAGACCTGAATGCGATCGGCAGTCAGGATTTTTTCCAGATGTCGCAACGTATCCATCGCCAGAGATCACTCAAGTTTCCGGTCGAAACCAGGGCAGGTATTCCGGTCCTGCGCCTCACCGAAAAAATGCAATGGAAACCCTGCACAATTGCTTAAGCTTCCGAATGTTTTGGAATTTGCGTCGGTTCAGTGACCATAATAAAGCGCGGAGGCATTTCTTGTTGTCCCTCTTTATTCCTTGCCGAACTGCTGCTATGTCCCATGCCATGCAAAAACTGGTTGTCTTAAGCCCCTGGTTAAAGGTGGCGGAAATTAAGCGAATTACCGGCCCGGCCCTCGGCTGACGCACACGCGGCGCCAGGGACCGGGAGAAGCCTCCTTATTCTGCGGCCAGGCAAAAGGCCGCTGTGTTCTCATGTTCTATGATTATGGGCATTGGCCCGACTGACCGGATCCACCAAGCGATGACCGAAGCACCAAAACGCGACTATTCAGAAACTCTCAATCTGCCGAAAACCGAGTTCCCCATGCGGGCAGGTCTTCCGAAAAAAGAGCCGGAAATCCTAGCCCGCTGGCAAAAGCTGGATATCTACAAGACCCTGCGCAATCAGTCCGAAGGCCGCGACAAGTTCATCCTGCATGACGGTCCTCCCTACGCGAACGGCAACATCCACATTGGTCACGCGCTCAATAAGACCCTCAAGGACATCGTTGCCCGGTCAATGCAGATGACCGGCTATGACAGCAACTACGTTCCGGGTTGGGATTGTCACGGTCTACCGATCGAATGGAAGATCGAAGAACAATACCGCTCCAAGGGCAAAAACAAGGACGAAGTGCCGATCAACGAATTCCGCAAGGAATGCCGTGAGTTTGCCGATCACTGGATCGACGTGCAGCGCAAGGAATTCAAGCGCCTCGGCATCGAAGGTGACTGGGATAATCCGTATCTAACCATGCGTTTTGAGAGCGAAGCGGTCATTGCCCAGGAGCTGATGAAGTTCGCCATGTCCGGCCAGCTCTACCGGGGCTCCAAACCAGTGATGTGGTCAGTCGTTGAAAAAACGGCGCTGGCTGAAGCGGAAATCGAATATCACGACTACCAGTCCGACCAGATCTGGGTGAAGTTCCCGATCGTGGAAGCCGGTGGCACCGATGAAGCCGCAGCCGAGCAACTGCTCGATGCCTCTGTTGTCATCTGGACAACCACTCCCTGGACCATTCCGGGTAACCGGGCCGTTTGTTACTCCACGCGGATCAACTACGGTCTTTATGAGGTTACCCAGGACGGTCTGCCCGACGACAACTGGGTGCAAAAGGGTGACTTGCTGATCTTGGCCGATGCTCTGGCTGCGGATGTGTTCAAAAACGCTCGCATTGAAGATTTCTCGCTGGTTCGTGCCGTGTCGCCGGAAGAACTCGGATCTCTCACGCTAGCGCACCCATACCGCGACATGGATCTCGGCGGCTATCAGTTTGATGTTCCGCTTCTGGACGGGGACCACGTCACTGACGATGCTGGTACCGGCTTTGTGCACACAGCCCCAGGCCATGGTGCCGATGACTTTGAGATCTGGATGGCCAACGCCCGTGACCTGGATGAGCGCGGCATCGATACTTCGATCCCGTTCACTGTCGCAGACGACGGCTTTTACACCAAGGATGCGCCGGGCCTTGAAGGCAACCAGGTGATCACCCACAAGGGTGAAAAAGGTAAGGCCAACAAAGCCAACATCGAGTTCCTGAAGGATGCCGGCGCTCTGATTGGCCTTGGCCGGATGAAGCACCAGTACCCACATTCCTGGCGGTCCAAGAAGCCAATCATCTTCCGCAATACGCCGCAATGGTTCGTCTATATGGACAAGAAATTGTCTGGTGAGGGCGACACACTGCGCACCCGGGCTCTCAACGCGATTGACGAGACTCGCTTTGTACCGGGCTCCGGTCAGAACCGTTTGCGTTCGATGATCGAAAACCGCCCGGACTGGGTTCTCTCCCGCCAGCGCGCCTGGGGTGTCCCGATCACAGTTTTCATCAACAAGGACACATCCGAAGTTCTTAAAGACGAGACGGTCAATCAGCGGATCTACGACGCGTTTGTCGCCGAAGGTGCCGATGCGTGGTTCGCAGAGGGCGCCAAGGAAAGGTTCCTTGGCAATGATTTCGCTGCGGACGAGTGGGACATGGTTATGGACATCCTGGATGTCTGGTTCGACTCAGGATCCACTCATGCCTTCTGCATGGAAAAACGCGCCGACCTCAACCCGAAGCGTAAACCGCAGGGCGGCAAGGATTATGTCCTTTATCTGGAAGGATCGGATCAGCATCGCGGCTGGTTCCATTCGTCCCTTCTGGAAAGTTGCGGCACCCGCGGCCATGCGCCATACGACGCGGTTCTGACCCACGGCTTCACCATGGCCGAAGACGGCCGCAAGATGTCCAAGTCTCTGGGTAACCAGGTGTTCCCACAGGACATCATCAAGCAGTATGGTGCCGACATCCTACGCCTTTGGGCGGCCTCTTGTGATTATTCCGAAGATCAGCGGATTGGCCCGGAAATCATCAAGACCAGTGTCGACAGCTACCGGAAACTGCGCAACACACTGCGCTGGATGCTCGGCTCGCTGGCCCATGCAACCGGCGAAGAAGTCTCTGTTGCGGACATGCCAGAGCTGGAACGCCTGATGCTGCACCGGCTTGCAGAACTCGATGAAATGGTGCGCGAAGCGTATTGGGAGTACGACTATAAAAAGATCTTCCATCAGCTGTTCACCTTCATGACGGTGGAGCTGTCGGCGTTCTACTTCGACATCCGTAAGGATGCGCTGTACTGCGATGCAGCGTCTTCTGTGCGCCGCAAAGCTTCTCTTTATGTCATCGACAAGCTGTTTAATTGCCTGGTGACCTGGATGGCTCCCATGCTGCCGTTCACGATGGACGAGACCTGGGTCTCCCGCTACGGCGAAGATACGTCCGTCCATCTGGAGCAGTTCCCGGCGGTCCCGTCCGAGTGGAAAGACGAAGCGTTGGCGGCCAAATGGGCGAAGATCAAGACGGTCCGCCGTGTGATCACCGGCGCATTGGAGATCGAACGCCGCGAAAAGCGGATCGGGTCTTCTTTGGAAGCACATCCGGTCGTTCATGTGACCGATGCGGATCTGATGACAGCACTGGAAGGCCAAGATATGGCCGACATCGCGATCACCAGCCAGTTGACCCTGTCGGCTGAGGCAGCGCCCGAGACTGCTTTTACTTTGGACGACACCAAAGGTGTTGCCGTGGTGCCGGCCATGGCTGAAGGTCAAAAATGCGCCCGCTCCTGGAAGATCCTTCCGGAAGTCGGTTCTGACGCCGACTATCCGGACGTGACTGTTCGGGACGCAAACGCTTTGCGCGAGTGGGATGCAGCCCACGCGGCCGCATAATTGCCGGAGCAGCCAGTGACGCCCGACGGCAACCAGCCCAGTGAACCACTAAAACGCCCCTATATCTGGGGGCGTTTCAGCGGGTTTGTGTTTGTCATTGCCGCCGTTTGTCTCATCCTTGACCAAGTAACAAAAGTCTGGATTGTCCACAGTGCCGACGTGGCAACGAATGGACCAATCAAACTTCTGCCGATTCTGGACCTGATCCTGATCTGGAACCGGGGAATTTCCTACGGACTGTTTCAACAGGACAGTGATCTTGGCCGTTGGCTGCTTGCTCTTTTTACGGTCGCAGCAACAATTGCCTTGTGGGTCTGGTCCACCAGAGTTCCGTCGAAACTCCCTGCCCTTGCGCTCGCTCTGATTATCGGCGGCGCCATCGGAAACGGTATCGACCGTGTCGTCTATGGCGCGGTTGTCGATTTCGTCTATTTCCACGTTGGCAGCTTTTCCTGGTACGTCTTTAACCTCGCCGATGTGTGGATCGTTGCAGGCGTAGCAGGTCTCCTGTATGACAGTTTCACAAATGGTCCTAATTCAGCCGCAAATTAGCGCTTTAAAGACCAAATACGATCGTGATGAGCATGACCCCGGTCGATAATCCCGGGTCATTATGAGGATATACTGTGGTGTGGACGCTGGGCGATTTCATCTCCAAGAGTTTTGTGTTGGCTGCGGTGACAGCTCTTGCAGCCTGCCAAGCAGCGGATGGGACGACCGTTGCCCCAGATACCGCCCTTGTGAACAACCTCATGGCTGGGCTTGGGGCAGTCGATCCTAATAAGAAAGAGATCGACTACAAGCCACGCGCTCCTCTTGCGATGCCAGCTGAAGGTAGCAACTTACCGGAGCCAGAAACACAAGTTGCTGGGACCAACGCTGCGAATTGGCCACAAGAGCGAAACAACGAAGAGCTGAATGCGTTACGCGAGCGCTATAAAGAGTCGTATGACTATAATGGCGACCTTAAGCGGTTGACACCTGAGCAGATGGCAGGCTTCGAGATTGTTGGATCAGAGAAGAAAGAATTTAAGCCCGGCAAAGTGGATGTTCAGCGCCCAGATGGTTCGACCAACCGCATCTCAATAGAAGAAATGAAAACAGGTTCAAAACGCTTCGATGAGCTGAAGCAGCAGAAAGACGGATCAAAAAGCGCAGAATTCGCTCTGAAAAGAAATTATCTCATTGAGCCACCTGCAGCTTACAGCACGCCGTCGGCGGATGCCCCGATGCCATCTGCGAATATCGAGGTCAAAAAAACCTTCGCACCGCTCCAACGTGACCATGAATCCAACCGGTTGGATCCGCGTTGCCTGGAAGGAAACGCGAAGTACTGTTGATGACATTGGCCTGACTGGCATTCAGGCGAAAATAACAAATATTTAATGCAGCCTCCGGACTTCTTAGCCCTATATGGGTCTGAAGGCCGGAGGCTTTTTTGTATGGGCAGGAAATAGGAGCCCCTAGTGACTGGATTGCATCGATTATTTCAATCGACATGCCGCTGCTGGACTGCACCCCGGGTGCTTTGCGCGGGTTTGTTGACAACAACCATTCTCGCCGTGTCGGCTACTGTTCCAATAACCGAGCATGCATTCGCGGCTGAAACGGCGCAAGAGGACATCGTCATTGCGCCCAATTTGGAACGTTTCGTTTTGGAGAACGGACTGGAGGTGGTGGTCATCCCGGATCGCCGTGCCCCAGTCGTCACCCATATGCTCTGGTACAAAGTCGGTTCCGCCGATGAACCGGACGGTCAGTCTGGAGTCGCGCATTTCCTTGAACACCTGATGTTCAAGGGTACGACAAACAATCCGGATGGTGCCTTCTCCAAGATGGTCGCAGACCGTGGCGGACAAGAAAACGCCTTCACGAGCCTGGATTACACCGCCTACTTCCAGCGGGTTGCCAAAGAACACTTGCCGCTCATGATGGAGCTTGAGGCAGACCGAATGGAAAATCTTGTTCTCAGCGATGAGGTCGTTGCGCCGGAACGGGATGTTGTGCTGGAAGAGAGGCGGGACCGGGTCGACAGTCAGCCCAGATCCCGGCTCCGGGAAGCAATGAACGCGATCACCTTTGTTAATCACCCCTATGGCTCTCCGGTGATCGGCTGGGAAAGCGAGATTGAGGCATTAAATGCGGAGGCTGCGATCGCCTTTTATGATCGCTTCTACACCCCCAACAATGCAGTTCTGATCGTTGCCGGCGACGTTGACCCAGACAATGTAAAAGAGTTGGCGAAGGCCACTTATGGGAAAGTCGCCCGGCGGGCCGAGCCTGGTAACCGTGTGCGTCCTGCAGAACCGCCGCTGTCAGGTGAACGCCGAATTGCTGTTACTGATCCGCGGGTCCGGCAGGAATCTGTTTCGCATACCTGGATCGTCCCCAGCCAAACAACCGGTGAAGGCCGGACGCCCGAAGCCCTGGATATCCTCGCCTATATCCTCGGAGAAGGACCGACGAGCCGCTTGCATAAAAAACTGGTTCTTGAGACGGAAACCGCCATTAGCTCGGGCGCCTATTATCAGGGTGGTGCGCTAAACCAAGGCCGATTTTATGTCTATGTCTCACCGCGGCCTGGCCATACCTTGGAAGAAGTTGAAGCGTTGGCAGCAGAAGAACTGCAAAAGCTCTTGGACACGGGTGTCACCGACGAAGAAGTGGAGCGCGCCAAATACAGCATGATCGCAAGCTCAATTTATGCGCAAGACAGCCAGTCCGGCCTTGCCCGTTTGTTTGGCTCGGCACTCACCACCGGACTGGCGGTTGACGATGTGCAAACCTGGCCCAGTCAAGTCCAAGCCGTAACAAAAGACGATGTTTTGGAAGCTGCCCGAACCTACTTATCGGGTGTTCCTGTGACCGGGGAATTGAGAATCCCGCAGCCTGACACCGAAGCAAGCGGCCCGGATAAATCCGGCAAGGAGTCTTGATCATGAACCTTCTGCGTATTCGTTCCAAGACACTGGTCGCATCTGCGCTCCTTGCCGTTATCATGCTGCTCGGTAGCCGCACAGCTTGGGCCGTCGAAATCCAGAAAGTGATTAGTTCTGAAGGCATCGAAGCTTGGCTGGTGGAAGATCACACCGTTCCGCTGGTGGCTCTGAATTTCTCCTTTGATGGTGGTTCCTCGCAGGACCCTGTGGGCAAAGCCGGGCTTACACGCCTTCTGGCAGCCACCCTTGATGAAGGCTCCGGTGACTTAAGTTCCGAAGACTATCAGGCACGTCTCGAAGAACTTGCGATCAGCGTAGGTTTCAGCACCGGAAAAGATCGGTTTTATGGCAACTTAAGAACCCTGACCCGAACCTTGCCCGAAGCGGCAGAAATGCTTGCGACAGCTTTGAATGCCCCCCGTTTTGATGCTGCCCCAGTCGAACGCATGAAAACCAGCCTCATCACGCAGGCCCGGCGCAATGAAACCAGTCCAGATGCAATCGCGGGACGCACACTCGCTGAAGCGGTTTTTGGAGACCATCCTTATGCCCGCCCCACTTTGGGAACTGAAGAAACGCTTGAAACGCTGAGCTCTGAAGATCTAGAAGCTCAGAAGTCAAAACTGATTGCGAAAAGCGGACTGAAAATTGGCGTGGTTGGGGCCATTGATGCCGAAACCTTAAAGCCGTTGCTGGATCAGGTGTTTGGGGGACTGCCGGACAACGCTGACCTACAGCCGATCTCGGATCTGACACCGGAAACAGGCGAAGATGTTCACGCGTTTCTCGAGGTGCCACAAACCACGGTGCTGGTCTCTTTACCTGGCCTCAAGCGGGACGATCCAGATTATCAGGCCGCTTACGTGATGAACCATATTCTTGGTGGCGGATCTTTCACTTCTTGGATGTATCAAGAAGTCCGGGAAAAGCGCGGTCTGTCTTATGGCGCCGGCACCTCGCTTTCACCTTACAAACATACAGGTCTTCTGATCGGCTCAGCCGCAACAAAAGCGGAACGGTCTGACGAAACAGTCGAAGTTATCCGCGCACAGCTCAAACGGATGGCCGAACAGGGTCCGACACAAGCCGAACTTGAGAGCGCCAAACGCTACATAACTGGGTCCTATCCCCTGCGGTTCGACAGTTCAGGTAAGATTGCCAGCCAGTTGGTGGCCCTGCAAAATGCAGACCTCGGCATGGATTACTTCGACCGGCGCAACAGCGAGATCGAGGCCGTCACACTAGAAGACGTCAACCGAGTGGCCCAACGTCTATTTGCTGGGGTTGAACCCACCATCATTCAGGTTGGTCCCAACGGTCAGGCGACAGACTGAACGATCATCAAGTGGACAAAAAAAAGCGGCGGGCCTAGCCCGCCGCTTTTTTACGAGGAGCTGGTGTCCCCTGAAGCACTTCGGCCCGAACCGGCCTTGGTGGTGAGAACAAGTTGCCCTGCGCCAGCTTGATGTCGAAATCAAGCAGCTCCAGGACCTGAGATTCCGTTTCTACGTGATCTGTGATCAGCTCCATCCCATATCGATGCAACAGATCGCCAAAGTCCGCTGGATGGATATGTCCGTGATTGGTTTCCCGGCGGCCAATCAGATAATCAGCATTCAATTTGCCATACCTAAAGCCATGGCCCGCGAGGCTGTTGAAGTCCATTTTCATGTCATCGATCTGATCGACAGAAAAGCGGAAACCAGCATCGTATAGAGCCGACATCCGATCAAAATCGGCAGTGCTCATGCCCGCAATGTCGGCCTGTGAAAACTCAAAAACCAGAGCCCCGGAAAACTCTTTATGGGTCCGCACAAACTCAAGGAAGCCCGGAAAGAAGGTTTCATCTGATAGAGACTGGGATGAAATGTTGCAAAACAGGATCGCGTTCTTGTTCCGTGACATTAACCGGCGGATCACCTGCACCGACCGGAACAGCAGCAAGTTGTCGATCCGGGCAATCTGGCCTGAACGAACGGCTTCAGGCAGGAATGCCCGCGCTTCGATTGAATCGCCATTGGCGTTGCGCAGCCGGGTAAAGGCTTCGTAGTGTTTCACTTGGCGTTGCGGCAGGCTGACGATCGGCTGAAGATAGAGTTCCACACGGTTTGCGTTCAGAGCCGACATAATCAGCTCGTTCATCGCGGCGTCCGGACCTGGCTGTTCCAAACGGGAGACCTGCGGATCAGCCGGCAGCTCTGCAAACTCCTCACCACCAGCTGAAATGTCTGCCGCCGGCATTGGCGGTTGCCCGTCCCGGGGCACGTGAACACCATAGCGGCGGTCTAACTCCGACATATCTCTATGTGTCGGGACAGCCCCCTCATTATATGGCCCAGGCTGCGGCGGGGGTGCAAAAGGATGTTGTGGCGGCGCTGCAGGAGCAGGAGCACGCGAATAAGGATCCTGATAGTTCTGGTTCTGGCCGTGTGCCGGAGCAAAACCCGGCGATGGTTGTGGCGTTTGCGGATACTGAGGCAAGCTTTGAACTGGTGGCGGCGGCGCGATCGCCTGCTGGTCTTCAACCTTGGTTTCAAGGTCAGACATGGCTTCGGCCATCTGCTTGACCAATGTTCCAAGGACTTCAACTTCGGCAAACAGCGGATCGATTTCTGCACGTGTCCGGCGTGGCATGCTGTGCTCCATGCCTGTCAGGCGCCCTTCGAGGTTGCCGACATCCTCATCCAGATCGGTCATACGCTCTTCTAGGCGTTCAACCGCGTCGCTGACCGCACTTCTGTCCCTGGATCGTCCAATAAGGAGATGAACCAAGATCATGGTGCACATTAGGGCAAGCGACAGCGACACGGCTTCGCCGAATGGGCGACCGAATTGGAACACCATCACCGCCGCCGAGGACAGCGCGATGATCGCCATGCATATTGCTACAAATATCGTCGCGGTCCGGCCCATTTGGTGCTGAATCTACCCGATGCGAATCAAAAAACACTGGTTAATCATGCCTTAAGAAGGCTTTGGCTCCGAATCCGCAAGCCCCCCTCTAGCGAGTTTTTGGCGACTTGTCCCCGACTATGCGCGCTTTCCAACTTCAAAACGACCTGTTTTGGCTATCAGTTGCGACATAATTAAGTGAATGAGCTGTTTGAAAAGCAAAGTCCCAGATCAGGATTTTGACCTATTGGGGATTGAAATTCAACAAACCCTGCGCAATATTACGCTACGTAATTTTTTCATTATTTGAATGCACCTGTTCTAGCAACGAGGCTAAAGCTATGCCCGCGTCCGGGCAATCATCGAGGTGGGAAGACAGGAAAAGCGGCTCCGGCACAACACAACCTGCTCCCAAATTCTCGTCGCCTTCAAAAAGCGATCAAGGCCGCGCTTTGGATGACCGGGAGACCCCGACCGAGAACGCAAAGCAAACCAATCCGCATCAAGCACGGCTTATCGAAGATTGCCTTGATAAGGTGCTGAATAGCTCTGAATTTAAAACAACACCGCAACTTCGGGCATTTTTACAATTTATCGTTGATGCAGCGCTGAAGGGCCGGAAACAGGACCTAAAAGGCCATATAATTGCGGTTGAGGCACTCGGTCGCGGGCCCGGCTTTGATCCAAATTCAGATCCCATTGTCAGAGTGGAAGCCGCCCGGCTGCGGTCCCGCCTTAGCGACTATTACTCGGGTTCTGGATCTGATGATCCTGTTCAGATCACTGTACCAAAGGGAGGCTATGCGCCGGTCTTTCTTGAAGTAGCTGATCCTGCGGCTACTGATGACCCGGTTGACATAACTGGGACCGAGCCGGACCGGAATGAACCAGTTCAACACCAAATGACATCGCACACTTTGCCAGGCGGCGGCAGTCTCTCTGTGCCCCAATCGCAGCTTTCAAGCTCGTCTGGTTTTCAAGATCGGCCAACCGCTGGTGATTTTCTTCAACAAGAAATGCCCGCAGCGCAGGAAGGCCCCATTCTCCGGGAAGACAGCACCACTTCGTATTTAGGCGAACTTCGCAAGATATTGACCCAGCCGCGTTTCACGCTGCTTTGGATTCTGATTGCCGGCATGGTGTGTTTTCTGGCCGGATATTTGGCTGGCCGGGGATAACTCAACGGTATTTGCGCCCTTTTCGGGTAAAAAATGCAATTTGCTTCATCTGACAACGCTTTGTTTACCCTGTTTGGCGAATTATCCCTTTAGCCGGACTTTCGGCACCCGATTGACCCAGATCGAGCGATGGGAGTTGCCCTGCGATGGGGAGTAATGAGGGCAAAGTTTTGCCTGTGATTGTACGAGTTTTGGATGCCTCTGCATCTGAAGCAGCCCGCACATCGGCTGTCTGCGCGAAACTGCCCGCCGCCTGTTCAGAGCCGATCCTCTACACAGAGTCCGCGGCTTGCCTCCAAGACCTGGCAGACAAAACAACCGACATTCTCATTGTTGACCTGGAAACGATAGGGGGCGACGAAGCACTGGAAGCTTACGCTGTTCGCTGTCCAAAGGCCGTCATCCTCGCCGTATCCGCAAAAGGCTCCGTATCGCGGGCGGTCAGCGCCATGCGCGCCGGTGCTCATGACTTCCTGACAAAACCATTTTCTCTGGACGCCCTGGCTTCAAAAATCAGCTTTCAGCTTCAGCAGCGCCGGCCGTCAGTGAAACAGGCTGCGGCTCCCACTGCAGAGATGCCGCTTGCCGATAATCTGCATGCAGCGGCTCCTTTCACGCCACGTGTTGCGCCAGAGCCTGAACAGCCGGCCGGTCTCGGCCGCCTCATCGGAATGTCTGCATCCATGCGCGACATCCATGACCAAATCCGCCGTATGGCGCCATCACAAGCGCCGGTATTCATCACCGGTGAATCTGGCACAGGCAAGGAATTGTGCGCAGCTGCAGTCCACGATTTGTCCCACCGCCGGTCCGCCCGTTTTGTAACCTTGAACTGCGCAGCAATCCCGCGGGATCTCATCGAAAGCGAGATTTTTGGTTATGTACGTGGAGCCTTTACGGGCGCCACCGACAACCGCATTGGCGCTGCGGAGCAGGCAGATGGCGGCACATTGTTTCTCGACGAAATTGGGGAAATGGACCTGCTGCTGCAAAGCAAACTGCTGAGGTTCTTACAAACAGGTATGTTCCAGCGGCTTGGCGACACCGAAACACGCAAAGTCGATGCTCGGATCATCTGTGCCACAAACCGGGATCCGCTTGCAGAAATTACCGCGGGCCGCTTCCGAGAGGATCTTTATTACCGTTTGCATGTGCTGCCAGTCCATTTGCCACCGCTACGCGACCGCCGGGACGACATTCTGCCGCTCGCAGAAGCCTTCCTGACCCGGTATTCGGCCGAAGAACGGCGGAAGTTCCGGGGCTTTGATGCCGATGCGGAAACGCGCATCCTATCTTATTCTTGGCCAGGCAATGTTCGGCAGCTCGAAAACACCATCCGCCAAATTGTTGTGATGAACGATGGTGCTGCTGTTACACACGATATGCTGCCGATGATAATCCGAGACGCCTCGGCACGGCCGAATGGTGTGATCGATTTGTCGCGCGAGCGCTCCCGAGCTCAGCCGGAAAACCGCCCGTTTGGTGCGATAGAGCCGCTATGGGCTCAAGAACGGCGGATTATTGAAGACGCACTTGATGCCTTTAACGGCAATATTGCGATGGCAGCAGCTGCATTGGAAATCAGTCCCTCGACCATCTATCGGAAAAAGCAGTCCTGGGAAGCCCGTTGCGTTTAGCCGGGTCACTTATCGCGCCTCTCCTATCCGACAAAAGTTCAAGCGTTTACCGCATCGCACACATTTCCTTGTCTCAAAGGGAAAGTCGGTCTATATCGGCCAAATCGCTAAGAAAAGACAAGATGTAAGGGCGGGCGGGGATTTATATGACGAAGCAAGTTGGCCGAATTAAACTTGGGTGGATAGCACCTTCTCTTGCTTTGGCGCTTGGGACCTTTGCAATCCCCGGCACCGCAGCGGCACAATCGCCCGAAATCCAGACGCCAGCTGCAGCCTTTATAGACGCCTTGAACGGTTATGACGCGGCCTGGTCTGCCAATGGCCTTGCCTTTTCTACGGTCACCTTTACCAATGGCACCAGCACCGGCTATGGCCAATACACTGCCAAAAGCGAAGCTTCGTTTGCCGCAGGCGAACCAATCGCGCTCTATGCTGAACCGGTTGGCTATGCCTTTGACCAATCAAGTGAAGGCTACAGCTACAAGCTTAGTGCCAGTTACAAGCTTCTGAACCAATCTGGTCAGGTTTTGAGCGAGCAAGACGATTTTGCGGCTTTTACCGGCACCGGCCGCTCCAAACAAAGGCAATTGTCCGCCGCCCTTACCTTCCAGTTCGACGGATTGCCCGCCGGGGACTATCAGCTTCTGGCAACTTTCTCGGATGCAATTGGTGGAAAATCCGCCAGTTTCACACTGCCTTTTGCTGTTATCGGTACAAATTGAGTTTAGATATTATCTAGATGAAGTATGCCGCCTACCGTCTCGGCTAACGGCATAAAGGTTTTCCTTGCTGCAAGGCTGGTTAACCTCAATCAAAACCGACGCTTGGTGGTTGCAGAAAATCTGCAGCCCGGCATTGACAACAGCCCCCCCGATACATAAATCCTGTTGCGCTGTTAGCACTCGCCTTGAGGGAGTGCTAGTGGCGGGCGGGAGGCAGATGTTCTTCCGTTTCATGTAACCCAATAATCATGTCTCGCGCGCTGCCTATTGCGTGGGGCGCGCTCATGAGAGGAAACAGTTTTATGGCATTTCGTCCACTGCACGACCGTGTCGTAGTTCGCCGCGTCGACTCCGAAGAGAAGACCGCTGGTGGCATCATCATCCCAGATACCGCTAAGGAAAAGCCGCAAGAAGGCGAAATCGTTGCTGTTGGCAACGGCGCCCGTGACGACTCCGGCAACATTGTTGCCCTGGACGTCAAAGCTGGCGACCGCGTTCTGTTCGGCAAGTGGTCCGGCACCGAAGTCAAGATCGACGGTGAAGACCTCCTGATCATGAAGGAATCCGACATCATGGGCGTGATCGCTTAATCAGCGAACCGCTTTTGTCCGACTTCAATTCCAATTTTAGGTGAGACGACCCTATGTCTGCTAAAGAAGTAAAGTTCTCCTCCGACGCACGTGAGCGCATGCTCAAAGGCGTTGACACCCTCGCAAACGCTGTGAAGGTGACCCTTGGCCCGAAAGGCCGTAACGTTGTTCTCGACAAGGCTTTTGGTGCTCCGCGCATCACCAAGGACGGCGTTTCCGTTGCCAAGGAAATCGAACTGGAAGACAAGTTCGAAAACATGGGCGCACAGATGGTGCGTGAAGTTGCTTCCAAAACCAACGACATCGCTGGTGACGGCACAACAACTGCAACCGTTCTGGCTCAGGCTATCGTCAAAGAAGGCGCTAAGGCTGTTGCTGCCGGCATGAACCCGATGGACCTGAAGCGCGGCGTAGACCTTGCTGCTGCTGAAGCTGTGAAGTCCCTGGAAGCTGCTTCCAAGACCATCACCACTTCTGAAGAAGTTGCTCAGGTTGGCACCATCTCTGCAAACGGCGACGAGCAGGTCGGCACCGACATTGCTGAAGCTATGCAGAAAGTTGGCAACGAAGGTGTGATCACCGTCGAAGAAGCCAAGTCTCTGGAAACCGAGCTGGAAGTCGTTGAAGGCATGCAGTTCGACCGTGGCTACCTGTCTCCTTACTTCGTCACCAATGCTGACAAGATGCTGGCTGACCTTGAGAAGCCGTACATCCTGCTGCACGAGAAAAAGCTCTCCAACCTGCAGGCGATGCTGCCGATCCTGGAAAGCGTTGTTCAGTCTTCCCGTCCGCTGCTCATCATTGCAGAAGACGTTGAAGGTGAAGCTCTGGCAACTCTCGTTGTCAACAAGCTCCGCGGCGGCCTGAAAATTGCTGCTGTTAAGGCACCTGGCTTCGGCGACCGCCGTAAGGCCATGCTGGAAGACATCGCTATCCTGACTGGTGGTACCGTGATCTCCGAAGATCTGGGCATCAAGCTGGAAAACGTCACTCTCGACATGCTCGGCACTGCTGAGAAAGTTGCGATCACCAAAGAAACCACCACCATCGTTGACGGTGCTGGTTCCAAGGACGACATCAACGGCCGCGTTGGTCAGATCAAAGCTCAGATCGAAGAAACCACTTCCGATTACGACCGTGAGAAGCTCCAGGAGCGCCTGGCTAAACTCGCTGGCGGTGTTGCAGTTATCCGCGTTGGCGGTGCAACTGAAATCGAAGTGAAAGAGAAAAAAGACCGCGTTGACGATGCACTGAACGCAACCCGCGCTGCCGTTGAAGAAGGCATCGTACCGGGTGGCGGTACCGCTCTTCTGCGTGCCAAGAAAGCTGTAGAAGCTCTGTCTTCCGACAACGCTGACATTGCTGCTGGCATCAAGATCGTTCTGCGCTCTTTGGAAGCTCCGATCCGTCAGATCGCTGAAAACGCTGGTGTTGAAGGTTCCATCGTTGTTGGCAAGATCCAGGAAAACGGCGACGACACCTTCGGTTTCAACGCTCAGACCGAAGAATTCGTCAACATGATCGACGCTGGTATCATCGACCCGACCAAAGTTGTCCGTACTGCTCTGCAGGACGCAGCTTCTGTTGCTGGTCTTTTGATCACCACCGAAGCCATGGTTGCTGAGCTGCCGAAGAAAGACGCTGGCGCACCGGCAATGCCGGGCGGCGACATGGGCGGCATGGGCGGCATGGGCTTCTAAGAAGCCTCAGCTCACGAAGCTTTACGGAAAGGGCGGCTCTCAGGCCGCCCTTTTTGTTTCTAAAGCCGCCCATCATTTTTGTATGTGCCGCTATGCGGCACGGGAGGCGGTATGGGCTTCTAAGAAGTCTGAAGCTCAAAAAGCTTTGCGGAAAGGGCGGCTCTCGGGCCGCCCTTTTTGCATCTAATGTATCTCTTTTGGAGCCATCACCCGCTTGGCGGGATGTTGATCGCCGCTTGGCTTGCCGGCCGGGCCATGCAGGTTTCAGCCCAGCGCATAACATTCTTGCGGCTTTCCAGCTCGACGTGCTCTCCAGCTTCATAGAAGCCGTTCAGGTTCCGGATCCACGGCCAAGAGGTGATGTCGGCAATGGTGTACTCGCCCATGATAAAGTCCCGCCCCTCAAGGCGCTGATCCAGAACTCCCAAAAGCCGTTTGACCTCATCGCGGTAGCGCTCAAATGGGCGGCGGTCTTCATAGTCTTTGCCGGCAAATTTGTTGAAGAATCCAACTTGGCCGGACATCGGACCAAGGCCACCCATCTGCCACATCACCCACTGGATTGTTTCGAATTTTCTTGCTGCATCTGCTGGAATGAGCTTTCCAGTCTTCTCCGCCAGATAAATTAGGATTGCTCCCGATTCCCACAATGGAAGTGGCTGCCCGTCTGGTCCATCCGGGTCGATGATTGCCGGGATCTTGTTGTTCGGATTGAGAGACAAAAACTCAGGTGTCAGCTGATCACTGGCGCCAAAATCAACCTTATGGGCCTCATAAGAGAGGCCCGTTTCTTCGAGCATTGCAGAGACTTTGATCCCATTCGGTGTCGGCAGGGAATAAAGCTGAATGCGGTCAGGAAACTGAGCTGGCCACTTTTTCGTGATCGGAAAATCTGTAAGGCTGGTCATGAAATGCCATAGCTTATGAGGACGGAAGAACTACAGCACACCAGAGTTCCGGCAGCTGAGCACCCCACTATAAAGCGCTAATCCCCAGCTCCAACACGTCAGAGATAACAATTGCTTCATAACAAAACAGGCGCCGAATGCGCCTGTTCGTTATGATCATTGAAGCCTCGGGGTTATGCAGCCCGCACTTCTCCAAGGAAGGTTTCAACCTGTGTCCGCAAGGTCTTGGCATGTTCGGACAGATCAACAGCAACCTCCAGCACCTCCTTGGCGGCATTGCCGGTATCGGAGGCGGCGGTTGCCACATCGTTGATGGTATGGCCGACTTCCGCCGTCCCGGAAGCAGCCTGTTGGGTGCTGTCCGCGATTTCTCGGGTGGCAATGCCCTGTTCGCTCATCGCACCGGAAATTGTGTCGGAAATATCCTTGATCTGACCAATGGTCTGACTGATGGACTGGATCGCCTCCACGGCTTCCCCAGTGGCCGACTGCATTCCGGAGATCTGTGAGCCAATTTCCTCGGTTGCCCGGGCGGTCTGGGTCGCCAGATTTTTCACTTCCGATGCCACGACGGCAAAGCCTTTGCCGGCTTCACCAGCACGGGCTGCTTCAATGGTCGCGTTCAGCGCCAACAGGTTTGTTTGCTCGGCAATACCGCTGATCAATTCAATCACTTCACCGATCTTGCTGGCCGCATCCGCCAGTCCACGGACGGAGTCATTGGAGCGTTCCGCTTCTGCATTGGCCTGGTTGGAGATTTCGGCCGACTCGCTGACCTGACGGTTGATCTCGCTGATGGATGCCGACATTTCCTCTGCAGCGGACGCAGCTGTCTGAACGTTTTGAGATGCACTTTCTGCTGACGTTGCCACAGTCGAGGCTTGCTGCTGGGTTTGTTCCGCAACCGACGACATGGACTGAGCAGTCGACTGCATCCGGTTTGAAGAGTCCGTGACCGTGTCAACGATACCCATGAGCGCTGTTTCGAACTGATCGGCGAGCGCATTCATGCTGGCCCGCTTTTCTTCCGCGGCCAGGCGCTCACGCTCGTGTTTTTCCTGCTCCATGCGCTCAACTTCCAGCGCGTTCTCTTTGAACACCTCAAGCGCTTTTTCCATCTGGCCGATTTCATCGCGGCGTCCGGACACCTGCAGCTCCACTTCCGAATTACCGTCTGCGAGCGCGGTCATCGACCCGATGATTTTGGTAATCGGCCGCGAAATCATCCGGGAGATAAACCAGTTCAGCACCAATCCAACAAACGCAACTGCGGCAACAGTAAACAGGAACAGTTGCAGTGCTTCCCGCGCGCCGCTCAGTGTCGCTTCGGTTGCACGCATACGTAAGCTATCAACGACCTCATTCAGCTTATTTACATCCGACACTAACGTGGCATGCAGCGAGGTCGCTTCGTTCATGAAAATGCTGGCTGTTGCGACATCAAGGGTCGCCATATCTGCCGTTCCAAGCGCTGCTTCCTGATACTCGCGGGCATGTTTGACCGCAACTTCCTGAAGTGGCGCCAAATCAGCGTTGTTCAGCTTGGAAAGGTCGAGCGTTTCAAAGTCAGTGACAATAGCATTCAGCTTTGCGGTCGATTCCTCAAGCTTCGCATTGACCTTGTCCATGTCCGATTCATTTTGTGCCGTGGTCATCAGGTCATAGAGTGACAGCTGAGCTCCTGAGAGAGCTTCTTTTACCTGGCTCATGTCGGCAAATGCCTTGATCTGGACATGGCTCAGGTTTTCGATCGCAGAGCGCTGCTGGTCGATCGCAAAAAACGAGATGATAGAAACAATCCCCAGCCCGACCAATAGAATAACCGGGGTCACGAACATCTTCGTGGCGAGGGCAAGATTGGCAAACCAGTTCATTTTTCCATCCAGTGTATGTTGTCTAGGCCGGTGGCCAGAACGGCCACCGGGGTATCTTGGAAGGGTCCCACAGAGGGAAGCTGCGTCTTATTTGTAGATACCGACGCCGCAGATATGGTCACCAGCAGGTTTCACCACCGAAGACTTTTGCTCGATCTTTTTGGAAACCGGGTTCGGCCAGCGGTAGTCGACCCAACCGCCACCACTCTTGCCGGCTGACACAAGGTCCATAACAAACGCTTTGCCGTCAGCGTCTTTCAGCTTGGACAGGTTTTTGCCAATCAGCTTTCCGTTTGCACCATGGGCAACCGTTGTACCTGCTTCATCAAAACAGAAGACATAAAGGTCCCGGTCTTGCCAGCCTTTGTCTGAGGCGGTGAAATCTTTAAGTGCCTGGTCAGCACCAGCCGATGCATAATGGGCGACAGCCTTATCGAGCATAGCGGTCGCTTCATCGGCAGTTCCGCGATCGCTGGCGAATGCAACACTTCCACCGACCACGGACATTCCAGCCACCAAAACCGCTGCGACAGTTGACTTGATCATTCCCTATTCTCCTTTCGAGAATTTGTTCAATGATCTAAAGCTCGGTCGGAATTGCTAATATTCAGATAATGGAACATTCAGTAAGAAATTAAGAAAAATAACGACTTACATCTTATCGGTTTAACAACTCGGTCACACAATCAATCGCATCACGTGCATCGTGACGCCCAAGTTACACAACTGTTTTGCAGTGATTTTTTACGCCCTCCAAGTGAAACAATTCTGGCGTGCATTTTTTGTATCGATACAAAAATAAGAAATTTGGCAGATGTTCAGTGCATCAGTCTAAGAACGGTCCTGAAACAAAATGACAAATCTCCGCCCCTGCCTTTTTAGATGTTTCCAAAACGCTGATTTGTTTTTTCAACTCAAACTTCGAATGGCACCTGGCCAATTTTGGCACACAACCAGAACGTCACCGGGTAGCTCTCCCTAAGCCCCCCTCATCAACTTAGAATGCAGCCCCCCAGTTCAACAGTTTGTTTTTCGGAATCCTAGCTAGCCAGCTCCCTTTTCACGACGAAGGTATGAGAAAAAACGCAAAAATATTTCTATAGACGTCCGAATCGAGACAACGAACTGGGCACCGATTCTGTTTTCCGGCATAAGACGAGGTAACGGCGAAGCTGTATCCCAACCACCAAACGAAGATTGCGGCCCACAATGAGCAAAGAGCTTGAGAGCAGGATCGAGCAACTTGAGATCGACCTGGCTCACGCAAATCATACGATCGACGAGATGAACACAGTTGTTGTCGAGCAAGGCAAGCAGATCGACCGGTTGACGCGAAAACTCATTAACATGACGGATCAGGTGGAAGAGTTGATCGACAATGTTCTTCCAGGCCACCATGTCGAGAAGCCGCCGCATTATTGAATGGCACAGGCAATCGCGCCTAGGCAGGGCTTTCTGGCCCCTAAAAAGATTTGAGAAAATTCTCCCAGAACCTTGAACCGCGGCTTCAATCGCATTAGTTCGCATACGTATAATGATGTGCATATACACAATGCGTTTCTGCCAGAGGACATATGATGCAAAACCTGCGCTTAACATTGAAATCCCGTCCTGTTGGTCGCCTTGGCCCGGAACATTTCGACCGGGTTGAAGAAGACTTAGGACCTTTGGAAGATGGCAAAGCCCGGGTGCGGGTTGTCTATGTTTCTCTTGACCCGGCCATGCGCGGCTGGGTGTCGGATGACACCAAAAGCTACATCCCGCCGGTGCAGATTGGCGATACCATGCGGTCTCTTGGTGTGGGCATCGTGGAAGAAAGCAAGACAGACGCCTATAAGGTTGGCGATTGGGTGTCCGGCACACCTGGCTGGACCAAATACATCGATGTCGCCCCTGGCGATATCAGCGTCGTGCCGCAACTTGACCGGATAGAACATTATATGGGTGTTCTCGGGTTGCCGGGTGTTACCGCCTATCACGGCCTCGTCACCGAAGGTCAGCCGAAGGACGGTGAAACGCTGTGCGTCACTGGCGCTGCAGGCTCCGTTGGCTCGCTGGTCGGACAGATCGGCAAGGCTCATGGGATGCGGGTCATTGGCATCGCCGGAACCCAGGAGAAATGCGATTGGCTGGTCAATGAGCTCGGTTTTGATGCCGCACTCAATTACAAGACCGACGACCTCAGCAAGGGACTTGCTGAGTTTGCCCCTGATGGCATTGATGTTCATTTCGAAAATGTCGGCGGCGCGCCCTTCAAAGCGGCCTTCCGCAACATGGCAGCGCATGGACGGATGATCTTTTGCGGTTTCATATCTGCGTACAACGGCGAAAAGGATCCTGATCCTGTTGATATGACCACCATTATTCGGCGCCGCCTGAGCCTAAAGGGCTTCACGATGCCCGATCACTATGCAGCCTATCCCATGATGTTTCAGGAACTTGGCAAGCTGTTGATGACAGGCAAACTGAAGTACCGCCTAGATATAGAAGAGGGTCTTGAAAACGCGCCGGTTGTCTTCAACAAGCTCTTTGACGGCAGCAACACTGGCAAACTTGTGATCAAGGTTTCTGAGCTTTAAAAGCACGCCCTTTGCATGATTTTCGTCCAGAAGACGCAAAATTCTGTGTCTTTTGGACGCAACCTGAACTCTGTCTTGGAGTGTTTCAGGCAACACAGTTAAGTTCCCGGTTTCAAACGTCTGGCGAGCCAGACACAGAGATCCATGGAACATAATTGGATGAACATGATATCCGCCCATACGCCAGCGACATATGAGGGTGCCCTTCCCGCAGCGGTCGATTTTGCAATCATTGGCGGTGGCATTATCGGTCTGTCCGCCGCGCTCTCACTCAAGGAGTGCGGCTTCAGTGTGGCCGTCCTTGAAAAAGGCCGGGTTGGCGGAGAACAATCCAGCCGCAATTGGGGTTGGATCAGAAAACTCGGCCGTGACGCGGCTGAGATTCCACTCATGATCCGGGCCGGTCAGCTCTGGCAGGATATGGAAACACGTGTCGGCGCCTCGATTGGTTACCGGGAAGAAGGCATTATCTACCTGAGCCGTAACGACAAAGAACAAGCTGCGCGCTACCGGCATTTCGAAACGGCACAGCAGTTTGAGATTCCGGTTGAACGCCTGTCCGCTGCGCATGTAGAGCAACAGATCCAAGGACTACCTGGCTACTGGAGAGAAGGCATCAAGAGCCCAACGGACGCGCGCGTCGAACCGCTCTTGGCGATGCCGGCCATAGCGCGGCATGCCAAATCCGCCGGCATCATTATTCGGGAAAACTGCGCGGTCCGGGGTCTGGAAAAATCGGCCGGCAAAATTAGCGGTGTCATTTGCGAAGCCGGAACGGTGCGCGCGGGCGCAGTCTTGCTCGCTGGCGGATCTTGGACGGGATTATTCCTGGAGCGCTATGGGATCCGGTTTCCGCAGCTGAGTGTGCGGGCAAGCGTGGCAAGAACACGTCCGTTGCCCAGTGTCTATGCTGGCTGTGCAAGCGATCCAGCCCTTGCCTTCCGCCGCGAGGAAAACGGCGGTTATGTGGTTGCCCTAACCGATCACTCAGATTTCTTTTTGGGTCCAAGCGCTTTCAAAAATACACGTCTTTTTGCCAAATCCGCCTGGGGCTCGCGCGGCAGTCTATATCTCAAACCAGCGGCGCCCTCCGGATTTCCCGACGCGTGGACGACACGCAGAACCTGGCGGGACGATCAGACTTCACCGTTTGAAAAAAACCGTGTTCTATCGCCCGCCCCCTGGTCAGGGCTCGTGCCCCAACTTCAGAAAAGGATCGCTGAACGGTTTCCGGCTTTGAAGGATGTTGAAATCGCTGAAGCTTGGGCCGGGATGATCGACACAATGCCTGACACTGTGCCAACGATTGATAGTGTCCCCGGCATGGAGGGTCTTTGGGTGGCCTCGGGGTTCAGCGGTCATGGATTTGGAATTGGCCCGGCAGTCGGCGAAGTCCTGGCAAATCTCATGCAGAACCGGGAGACTGGCTATGATTTGACCAGGTTCCGGTTTAACCGTTTTACCGATGGATCGGTCATTGAGCCGGGACCTTAATCAGGCGCTTGCAGAACAGGCTTCCTGTTTGATGACAAGCGCGTCTTCGATCGGAATACCCGGCTCCGCTAGCCTTCCCTTCCGATAAATGACAATGTTTCACTTGATCCAAAGCATGGCGTTGGCAAAATCACGACGTAGGTTAGATCGGACACAAGATAAGGTCCGCCATGAGATATTTCCGCTATCTGTTTTTCATCGCATTGCTTGCAGCCCTTTTCGTCGGGTGGAGCTGGTGGTCCGCACGTCCTCCGAAGATCACAGTCACGGAAGCATATCTGGGATCCGCGGCTGACGTTGTATACGCAACAGCCGTGGTTGAACCAGTTAACTGGGCGAAGGTAACCAGCATCCTGCGCGAACGGATCGTCTCTCTGTGCGGCTGTGAAGGCATGGTCGTCAAGAAGGGCGATGAGCTCGCCAAACTTGACAGCGGCGATGCCCGGGCAACCCTTGCCGAACTGGAAGCCCGCCAGTCCCTGGCGCAATCGGAAAGCGAACGGGCTCTGCAGCTCTTGGAGCGCCGGGTGATCAGCCAGCACCTTTATGACCGCGCCCAAAGCGAACTCATTCGGGTCAATGCCATGATGGCCGCGCAGACGGAACGGCTGCGCGATTACACAATCATTGCGCCCATGGACGGCGTTGTTCTGCGGCAGGACGGCGCTGTGGGGGAAGTGGCCCAGCCGGGGGAAATCCTGTTTTGGATCGGGCAGCCGGAACCCTTGCAGCTGGTGGCGGAAGTCAATGAAGAAGACATTCCGAAAGTGCAAGTCGGTCAGACGGCTCTGGTGCGGGCTGACGCTTTTCCGAAGAAAGATCTCTCCGCCACGGTTGCCAGAATAACGCCCAAAGGCGATCCGGTCCTGAAAAACTATCGTGTCTACCTCGCCCTTCCCGCCGACACACCGCTGCACATTGGCATGACGGCGGAGATCAACATTGTAACGCGGGAAAAACAGGAAACACTGCTGGTGCCGGTTGCCACTCTTGATGATCGCACGGTTCAAATACTTTCTGAAGACAACACTGTTGAAACGACGGAAGTTGAGACCGGGATTACCGGGACGCGCACAGTCGAAATCCTGAGTGGACTGTCTCATGGCGACAAAGTCATCCTGCCCTACCGGGATGACCTCACAGTCGGCCAGAAAATCACCCCGGTCCCTGAGGCTGGACAATGATCCTCCAGCTCCGCATCGCAGCCACACATGTGCGCAACCGGTTGCGGCAGACAGTTGTCTCCACGCTCGGCGTTGCGCTTGGCGTCGGCTTTTCCATTGCCATGGCATCCTTGATGCAGGGATCCCAGCGCGATTTCATGGAAACCTTGATCAACGCGATTCCGCATGTGGAGATCAAAGACGAAAAGCGGACGCCAACAAAACAGCCGGCCAGCAAAGTCTATGACGCTGTTGCATTTCACGGATTGCGGCCGTTGGAAGATTTACGCGGCATACGCAATCCAACGGAAGCGCTCGCCTCCTTACGCGATTGGGTCGATGGTAATATCGCACAGCGGCTCACAGGTCAGGCAGTCCTGCGCTACAGCGGCCAGGACATTGGCTTGTCACTGATTGGTGTCCGTCCGGAAAAGGAACTGATGGTTTCCAATATCGGTGAAGATATCCGGCAAGGCTCCTTTCAGGATCTCGGCACAACGTCCAATGGCCTAGTTCTTGGCGATAAGGCCGCAAACCGTCTGGGCGCAGATCTCGGGGACACGGTTACACTGACCTCGGCAAATGGGGTCGCGAAACGTTTCAAGATCGTCGGCCTGTTTCACACGGGCATCACGACCAGCGATGAAGGGCTCGCCTATGCCCCACTGAAAGCGGTTCAGATCCTTTTGGAAAAACCCGACATCATCAACAGCATCACCATCCGGTTGGACAACATCAAACAATCTGTCGATGTCGCGGCCCGGGCGGAACGCCAGCTCGGCTTCAAGGCAATCTCTTGGGAGGAAGCCAATGAGGGCCTGATGGAGGCGTTCTTCATCCGCAACATCATCATGTACACCGCGGTCGGCGGCATTCTGCTGGTAGCCGGATTCGGGATTTACAACATCATCTCCACCATCGTTCATGAGAAGGCCAAAGACATTGCCATCTTGAAATCCCTCGGATTTCCGGAAACTGACATTCAGCAGATTTTCGTGCTTGAAGGGCTGGTGATCGGCATACTTGGCGCGCTTGCAGGTTCGGCGCTCGGCTTTGGTCTGTCGAGTTACCTGGCAACGGTGAAATTCGAAGTCACCACCGACATTGAGATGACCCGTCTGCCGATCCATTTTTCTTATCTGCATTATCTGATCGCCAGCGCCTTGGCGCTGGTGTCTGCCGGGGTAGCTGGATTTGTGCCTGCGCGGAAAGCAGCGGCGCTCAATCCGGTCGACATCATCAGGGGTGCGACCTGAGATGAGCGGCGGCAAGATACTGGAAACTGCGCCTCCCCCGCTTCTGGAAACGAGGAACCTGACGCGCATCCTGCCGGCAGTTGTTCCCGTGACGCTGGTCGAAGATATTTCGATGTCTGTTGGCGCTGCCGAGTTTGTCGCGATCACCGGGCCGTCGGGTTCCGGAAAATCGTCGCTGCTCTATCTGCTTGGCCTTCTGGACCGGCCGACATCCGGCGAAGTGCTGATTGGCGGCCGCAAAACTCACGATCTTTCAAAATCCGACCACGCCCAATTGCGGCTGGAGAAGATCGGTTTTGTCTTCCAGTTTCATTTTCTCCTGCCGGAATTCACGGCCCTGGAAAATGTCCTGATCCCGATGCAGAAGCTTGGCGCCCTCTCCGCATCCAACCAGAAGGATCGGGCTGCTGGACTTTTGGAAGCGCTGGGACTGGCGGATTTCCTGCACAGGCGGCCCGCGCAGTTATCGGGCGGGCAGCGCCAGAGGGTGGCTGTTGCCAGGGCGCTCGCCAATGCTCCGGATCTGATCCTTGCGGATGAGCCAACTGGCAGTCTGGATTCCGCTGCCACCGAACAGGTGTTTGCCTCTCTGCAATCAATTGTCGAAGAACAGCAAACCACCGTCGTTGCCGTCACCCACGACATGGATATCGCAGGACGGATGCAACGCCGGATCCATCTCGTCGACGGCAAGATCGATTATGACCGCGACCAATAGACCCGCTCGCATAGGATTACATGCCTAAAGGGAAGGCGGACGTCTCCCGCCCGGTTGCCAAAGGACAAAACTCATGGCATAAGCGCGCCATCATCAAGAGAAGGGCTGGCGCCCTCGCCAACCTGCCAGACCGGGCAAGGTGGTTTCCGCAACAGGGATGCGGCTGGAGAGACACTCAAAAAGGGGCTCCTCAGCAACGAAGCGGTTGTTTTCTTGCGCCAGTCCTCCTCGGGCAACCGATGGAGGATTAATTGTTTCAAGATGCTTTGGCCGGACAAGTGGCTGAATTGATCGAATCTGACACTGTTGGCGACGCCGAATGTTCAGCGTCGCGTATCTGGCAACAAACGGCAGAAGACTGTGTTCTAGCACGCTTAAAAACCATTCGGATTTATGGCGGCCTGCCGTGTCACAAACAACCGCTCTCCCAGCCCGAACGCGTCAACCGCTTGCAAGCGCTGCTGCGGCTCTGGGCGAACGGCTGCATATGTGCGGTTGACGAGGAGCTGTTTGCGGACCTCTTATACCGCCGGGATGATCAAGCGGTCTAATCAACCCTCTTTGGGAACGGGACGTGGTTTGCCGTTTTCGTCGACGGCAACCATGGTGAAGATGGCTTCCGTTACCTTCTCGCGTCCGCCGAAGCGATGCCGGAGCGCCCAAGCCTCCAGCTTGATTTCCATGGAGCTGGTGCCGACCCGGCCAACGCTGGTGTAGATGCACAAGACATCTCCGACATGCACGGGCCGGATGAATTTCATCTTATCGACCGCGATGGTCACCACACGACTTGACGCCCGTTGTCCGGCCGCAATCCCGCCCGCCAAGTCCATTTGCGACAGAACCCAGCCGCCAAAAATATCGCCATTGGCGTTGGTATCTGCTGGCATAGCCATGGTGCGCAGGGTTAGTTCGCCGTACGGCTGTTCTTCACTCAATGCGGTCACTCCTCGTCATTTCCGTCCGAAAGACTAGACCAACCACTTCGAAAGACAATGTTTCCGTTTAGATAATCAGCATCAGGATCGCCATAATCCAGAGCGGCATAGGCGCGGCAACCCAGATCAGCAACACTGGCAGTCCCCGATGGATCCAATTCGAACGGTTCATCGTTTTACTCCTTTCGCTCAGGAAACCGGCAATTCGAAAATCGTAAGACCGGCAAGTGCGAGCATACCCACCGCAAACGCCAGTTTGGCGCTGCCCAGTAGCGTGCGCCCGGCAATGTCCAGTCTCGGCAAGGGCAAAGATCTGGAATCGAGATACATGGACACCATCATCGTGATGAAGACAGTGAACCAGACAACAACCATGGCTTCAGCAGCCAAAACGATTGCCGGTAACATGAGCCCCTCCTATCAGGCTTTGTTGGAAAAAAGGTCCGCAGGCGGTTCGCTGCCGGCCATGCCGAAAGTGGCAAGCCAAAGGCTCTGCGCGATCCGCTCCGCGATGATGATGATCTCGTCTGCAAGCTCCGGAATGAAGACTGACCGGGTCACCGGCCTGAAAACACTCAACCATTGCGCATAGTCTGAGCTAACAACTTCTTTCAGCTTCAAATGCGCCGGTACCGGTTTGCCCTTGTAAGTCCCGTTCTTCAAAAGCACCGACTGCCAAAAGGTCTCCATCTTGGCCAGATGTTCCGGCCAACGTCCGTCGAGCCGAGTTTCGAAAATCTTGCCGAGCCGGGCGTGAGACCGGATTGTTCCATAAAATGAATGCACGAGGATGTGGATCGTCTCGGGATCCACTTCAGTGTATTGACGGCTTGGCGCATCGTCTGCGCGAAAGACATCGCCATCCCAATCACCGCTCATATTGTCCATCTGCATCGCGCCCTAATAACATTCATTTCAAATGCATCTTTTAAATGACAGATCTTCACGCTAAAATCAACATCTAAAATGAATGTTTTAAAGAGACCCATATGCGCTTGAGCCAAGCCAGCGATTTTGCCTTGAGAATTCTGATGGCAATCTGCCAATCCGACGCCCCGCAAACCGTCGATAAATTGACCCTTCAACTCGGCCTGGCCAAATCACATGTCATGAAGATCGTCGCCCAGCTCGCGAAAGCCGGTTACCTGGAAACGACTCGCGGCCGTGGCGGCGGGATCCGAATTGCCAAAAGCCCCGAAGAAATCCGGATCGGAGAGGTCGTCCGGTTGATCGAACCAGATTTGGGGGTGGTCGCCTGTTTGAAAGACGAGCCAACCTCTTGCCCGTTTTTACCGCGCTGCGCCCTCAAAGGCGCTATGGCGAACGCTGCCGAAGCTTTTCTCGACAGCTTGAACGCACAGACCCTTGATACAATTCTGGCCGGAACCAAAAGAATTTAGAGCGTGGATGCCTGTTCCAGGAATTCGACCTGTTCCAGACAGTAGTAGCCGGAAATCCGGCTGATCGTGCCCGCTCTTTTCCAGTCGTTCAACACACGGCTGACATTCTCCCGCGCGGCACCCGCCATATTGGCAATGTCGGCCTGGCTGAGTTTGTAGTGAATCAGAACGCGGCCATTGTCGAGCGGTTTGCCAAAGGTTTCAGATAGCTGCAGCAGGGTCTGCGCCACCCGGCCCGGCAAAGGAAGGAACGACCTTGCCGCAAGTACATCATTAGCCTGGCGGAGCCGCTTGCCGACGATGGACAGCATGTGGCGGTAAACAGCGGGATTTTCGTCGGCGAACCGCTCAAACCCAGCCTTTTCGATAAACGCCAGCTGCGCGTCTTTCAGTGCACTGACCGTTGCGGACCGTGGCCGGCCATCGAGAAGCGCCAGTTCACCTACAAGATCACCCGGTCCCAGAACGGCCAGCAATTGTTCATCGCCGTCAATGGACAGAATTGAAACCTTGAGAGAGCCCTCCAGAACAGCGTAACAGCCGTTTCCTGGCGCGCCATTTTCAAACAATATCGCACCGGCTGCCAATTTCATCGGCCGGGCAAGGCGCGATAGATCACGCGCAAGATCAGGAGCAAGCCCTTGAAGGGAAAAGCTATTTTTAAGAAAATCCTTGATTTCCGCCACATTTACCCCCTGCCAGTCCCACTGGCGACACAATCTTCGCCGCGCATTTACGCATTCCTGTGATCTTCATCACGTGCCCAAACGCAAACTACCCCTATATTCATAAACATGGAAGCGGGGCCGCCCCTCCCCCCTTTCAGACCTCCACGAAAAACGGCTCTGTCCCCCCCAGAGCCGTTTTTTCGTTTCTAAAGCCAAAGTCAGTTCAAAAAGACATCTTTCTTTTCAAGCGTATGGAAGAACCGGTCGCTGGCCAGAACATCATATTGGCACTCGCGGACAGCAATCTTTGCCTTTGGTTCATCACGCCGCAGGCGGTCATCGGCACGTCCCGGAATGGCGGCGACAAAACTCATATCGGTCATGCCGTCGAAATGATTGTGCAGCAAAGTCTGCAATTCCTCCCGGTCGCTCACAGGAGGCAGCGGGGCCGCTTTGGGCAAGAGCTTCAGGTTATACCGCTTTGCCATACGTTGCAGGCGCAAGGTTTTCAGCCCCGAGCCGACCGGTGAGATGATATAGGGCGGCCGGTCGAACCCGGCTTGACTGATCGCCTTGAAAACAAGGCGCGCGATTGCGCTGCGTTCCAGCATGCCTTCTCTGACGGCCACAAAATCCGGCTGGCGCTTCATTAGAACCGAATATCGGGCCAATTGCGCTTGTGCTTCTTCCAGAAGCAGCTCATCCGGCAGCATCCGCAGCAACGCCCGCCGGTTCAACTTTGAACGGGAGAACATCCGGTCGCCATAGGTCTGATGCATGCGGCTGCTTACCGGTGCGACCCGGTCACCGGAAAAGGCAAGCGTGATCCCGAACAGCGTGCGAGCACTGGAGTTTTGGACCGTATCCATGAGTGGCCGGAACTCGCGCGGCCAAAGGTCGGTCGCCACCATCGCGCCAAGCGCACTGATCCGTCCTTGCTCGGCAAGATCCCGCAGGGCGCGGTCGACCCCGAAAGCCAGGCCGTAATCAAGTGCTCCAAGTGTAATTCTTTTCATGCAACGATGCGAAATGCGCGGGAAAAACAATTCGTTCTTCCCTGCGGGATTTCGTAGGGTTTTGCAAGCCTATTTAGAGATTACACCCGAAAGCCGGGCGATATTATTTTGTTGCAACCAGCTCCAGAACTGCGCCCTGGCGGCCTGAAAGCTCATAAACCAGCAACTCTTCAAGCAAGACGCCTTTGACCAGACGCCGGAGAACAGCCACTTTTTGAACAGAGGAAAAAGCGGCGTTTAACTTGTCCGACTGGTCCCGGCGCGCTTCTGTGATGTAGAGGCCCGTGCCATTGAATACCGCGTCTTGTGGCGATGGTGCCATAATGTAACGGATCCGTTGGGTGAACTGATGCACCGGAAGATCCTCTTTTAAAAGAAAATCGATCTGACCATTGAGGCCATAGCCGGAGGTCAAAACGAAGTCTGCATTTGTCTCCGCCGCGATCTTGCGCAAGTCCGAACCGATTGCGGGCCACCCACGCAATTGGAAAGTCGGGTCTTTGCGGGCCAGCTGCCCGGTAACCGGTGCGACGGCGTGCACCTGGACAACAAGGGCGACCACCGCGCCTAGCACCGCGCCTACCTTGGCTATTTTGATCCAGTTCTTTGAACGCCCTTGCAGATCAGCCACAAACACGGCCGCCATAAGCGCAAAGACTGGGAAGAGGGGGGCTGGCCAATTGGCCTGAACCCGGGAATGCAGCGAGTGATAAATCAGATAAATCAGGAACGGCAGCACGGTCAGAATGATCAGCGAACCAACGGCATCTTTGGCCAGGAACCGCTTGAACAGATCTGCCGCTCCCATAGCAGCCAACACCGCTATCAGCGGATTGAGCAGGCCGACAAGAGCGCCGAGAAATTCAAAGATGTATTTGGCGGTAAAGTCCTTACTGCCCGCCCGGCCGAATTGCTTGTAGAAGCTGACCCAGTCGTGCAGATGGTTCCAGTAAAGCACCGGCGCAAACAGCAGCACCGCAATCAGGCCACCAGCCCACAATTGCCAGGACAAAAGCCAACGGCGCGCCTCCGGCACCCAGAGCAGCCACAAGACAATACCGGCCCCGAGAAACAGAACCGAGTATTTGGACAACAGGCCACAGCCGGCCATCAAACCGATCACCAGCCACCAGTTGGCGTTTTTGGACGTCACCAATTCCGCAAGCGCCCAGAAACTCAAACCCCAAAAGAGGACCGATGGTGCATCCGGTGTCGCCAGAATGCCGCCGATCCCAACCAAAAGACTGGTGTTTAGAAACAGAACAGCCCATCCAGCCGTGCGGGCATCGAACAGGATGAAGGCCGTCCGCCAAAGCGCCAACGATCCAATCAGTCCTGAAAAAATCACCACCGCACGAACGGCAAAAACCGTATCGCCAAAGAGGGCCTGCCCTGCGGCAATCCACCAGCCGATCATCGGGGGATGATCGTAATAGCTCATCGCAGGGAAAAGACCCCAGATCCGGTAATAGGCCTCGTCCTCGACGAAATGCGCATTGCTGGCGGCAAAGATTTTCAGAGCCGTGAACGCAGCAACGATCAGGACCAAGCCTGTTGGTCGTAGGTAAAACGGCAAATCGTCCGTCTGAGGATCCGTGGTCACAAAGGGCCTCAGTTCTTCCGCCAAGTGAGCGCAGAGCTGGCTGCATAGTTCCAGACCGCACCCATGACCGCGCCTGCAGCACCGGCAAACAGCCAGAAGGAAGGATCCGCATAGATCAGGTTGGCCACACCGACATTCGCCAGAACGCCAACGGAACAGACCGCATAGAAGGTCAGAAGGCCGATCAGGGCTCCAAAGCCGCGCAAGCGCCGGTCGCGGTAAGTCAGCTGGTTGTTGAGGAAGAAGTTCGACGTCATCGCCACAAAAGAGGCAGCCGTCTGCGACAGGTTAAAACTCATGTCGCTGAGCAGGAACACACGCAGTGCCACCAGATGCACCAAAAGGCCGCTGGCGCCAACCAAGCCGAACATCAGGAAGCGGACAGAGACGATGTCGCCGAAATACTTCGCCAGCAGCAGGCCGAAATAATCCAGGGTCACCAGCGTATCGAGTTTGCTTTCGCCGTGCTGGCGCTCGCGGAAGGTGAACGGCAGTTCTTTGATCTTCAGCGTGCCATTGGCAGAAGACACCAGATCCAGCAGAATCTTGAAACCCTGCGGCGACAGCCTTGGCGCCAGTTCTTCGGCCTTTTCACGCCGGACCATGAAAAAGCCGCTCATCGGATCTGTCAGCGTGACGTTCAAAAGTTTCTGCGCCAGGCCATTGGCAATGTTTGACCCCCAGGCGCGGATTTTCGATAGTCCCTCGCCCACGGTGCCGCCTTCAACCTTCCGGCTGGCGACGACCAGGTCTGTGTCATCCGCCTTGATGGCGGCGAGCATTTTTGGAAGCAGCGTTTCGTCGTGCTGCAAATCGGCATCCATCACGGCAACAAAGGGTGCAGAAGAGGCCAGCATGCCTTCAATACAGGCCCCGGACAGACCGCGGCGTCCAATCCGCCGGATCACCCGGACGCGCGGATCGCCGTGTGCGATTTTGCGGGCGACTTCCGTGGTGCCGTCCGGGGAATTGTCGTCGACAACGATGGCTTCCCAGGCGATCCCGGCCAGCGCCTTATCAAGAAGCCCGACCAGGATCGGAATGTTATCCGCTTCGTTAAAACTGGGCAGGATGACGCTCAACTCGGCAGGCAGCAGACTGCTTTCCAGCGGCTGTACTGCGGCCGCTGCTCCGGCCATGTCCCCACCCAAATCCACGACACCATCCATGGTTCTTCACTTCTCTGCCCGGCCGCCCAATTCAAAGCCGGGTTTGCCGCTTGCCAATTCGCCCGGACCATAGCCCGGCGAAGATAATTTACAAGAAAAGACGTCTGCCGGTTCTGCCAAAGCTGAAGCACTGGCCCGGTACGTCTGTAGTTGCTGTCCTTTTAGCTGGGACTGCGCCCTAAACAAGGCATCAGCCGAGCTTTTTTCATCACAGTTAAAACGAATGTGTTTCATGAGACACACCAAGCCCCTCCCAAGCTTGCCCTTAGAACCGCTTTCGTCTAGGACAACCGGCAACATCATCAGAGTTTTTCTGTGCGGCAGGGCTTCAATAGACCGCCGCCTGCGACACCCGCCAGGACACAAAGATCTCATGGCCAAAAAACCAAACAAACTGAAGGCCCGCCTTCCGCGCGGCTTTGTCGACCGGTCTGCCAGCGACATCCGCGCAACCGATGAAATGCTGCAAAAAATCCGGTCTGTTTATGAAAGCTACGGTTTCGACCCGGTTGAAACCCCGGCATTCGAATACACCGATTGCCTCGGCAAATTCCTGCCAGACACGGACCGGCCCAATGCCGGTGTCTTTTCCGTGCAGGATGACGATGAACAGTGGATGAGCTTGCGCTATGACCTGACCGCGCCGCTGGCCCGTCATGTCTCGGAAAACATCAACGAGATCCAGCTGCCGTACCGCACCTACCGGAACGGCTGGGTGTTTAGAAACGAAAAACCGGGCCCCGGCCGCTTCCGCCAATTCATGCAGTTTGACGCCGACACCGTCGGTGCACCGGGCGTTCAGGCGGATGCTGAAATGTGCATGATGATGGCCGATACGATGGAAGCGCTCGGCATTCCGCGCGGCCAATATGTCATCCGCGTCAACAACCGTAAGGTTCTGGATGGTGTTCTGGAAGCTGTTGGTCTTGGTGGTGATGACGATGCCGGGCGCCGCCTTACTGTCCTTCGGGCGATGGACAAGTTCGACAAGTTCGGCACCGAAGGTGTGCGCCTGCTTCTCGGAGACGGCCGCAAAGATGAGAGCGGCGACTACACCGATGGCGCCAAACTGTCAGAGGCAGCCATAGATGCCATCGTCGAGATCCTGGAAGCCTCGGCCATTGATGATCTGATCGACTACACCAACAATCTGACCTTCAAGACGGCAGCCCTGTCGCGGTTTGCGATCAACGAGAACTTCGAAGCTGGGTTCCGCGAGCTGAAACTGATTTCAGATCTCGTGACCTCTGCTGGATATCAGTCCGACCGCATTTCGGTGGACCCATCCGTTGTTCGCGGCCTCGAGTATTATACCGGTCCCGTCTACGAAGCTGAACTGCTGTTTGACGTCACCAATGAAAAGGGCGAAGTAGTCCAATTCGGTTCTGTTGGCGGCGGCGGTCGTTATGACGGTTTGGTCAAGCGCTTCACCGGCCGTGATGTTCCGGCAACCGGTTTCTCCATTGGCGTCTCCCGCCTGATGACCGCCTTGAAAAACCTCGGCAAGCTGCAAACATCTGATGTCGTGGCACCGGTTCTGGTCACCGTCATGGACGGCGACACTGAGGCCCTCGGCCGCTATCAGAAAATGGTTCAGGACCTGCGCCAGACAGGCATCCGGGCCGAAATGTACCAAGGCAACTGGAAGAAGTTCGGCAACCAGCTGAAATATGCAGATCGGCGCGGGTGTCCGATTGCGATCATCCAAGGGTCGGACGAACGCGAAGCCGGTGAAGTCCAGATCAAGGACCTGATTGAAGGTGCGCGGCTTGCCAGTGAAGCAACCGACGTCGACAACGTCACCTGGCGCGAAAGCCGTCCGGCGCAGATCACGGCCAAGGAAGCCGATCTGATTGAAACCGTACGCGGTATCTTGGATGCCCAGGCCGAAGACCGCAGACAGGCAAACGGAAACTGATATGGCAACGGCGGCTGAAACTCCGGCTCTCGATCCGGCGAAAATCGATGCGGTTCTAGCGTTGTTCCAGGCAGCCGGGCATGCGCCGGTTTCTCCGCCAATCCTGCAGCCGGCCAATGTGCTGCTGGATCTGATCGGCGAAGACATCCGCCGCCGCCTCTTTCTGACCAACGGTACGGATGGGGCGGACCTGTGCCTCAGACCGGATTTCACAATTCCGGTGTGCCGCCATCATGTTGCCCATGGCGACAGCACTTTGCCGACTGGCTACTGCTACCACGGACCAGTGTTCCGTCAGCGGGCGGACGGGCTCGGCGAAATCCCTCAAATGGGGGCGGAAAGCCTGGGCCGCACCGACATTGCCGAAGCCGATGCTGATCTCTTGGCACTGTCCATAAAAGCGCTCGAAACCTTCGGTCTGCAGGATATCTCGATCCGCATTGGTGATGAGACCCTCTTTGCAGCTGTTCTGACCGGGCTGGGACTGCCCACAGTCTGGCAGCGGCGGCTGCGAGATCTCTTCGGTGAGACAGACAAGCTTGCAGCCGCGGTCAAGCGTATGGCCGGGGGCAACACCGCCGATGACGACAGCCGGGATGTCCGGCTCGGGTTCCTGGCAGCCCTTGAGGGCGCCGACCCGGAAGCTGCTCACGCTGTTGTTGAAGACCTTTTGTCAATCGCTGGCATTTCAGCGATTGGCGGCCGCTCTCCGGCGGAAATCGCAGACCGTTTTTTGGAACAGGCTGCCCTCACCCGGGGCGCTGGTGGTCACGGCAAGGCGGCAGAGGCCTTGAAAGCCTACCTTCAAATCAAGTCAGATGGCGCAAACGCCGTTTCGGCCCTCAAAGATTTTGCAGGCAAATATGGTCTCGACCTAAATGCCCCTTTGGCCGCGTTTGAACAGAGACTTGCGGCACTGGCTGCAAAGGGTATCGATCCGGCGCGGCTGTCCTTTGCCGCAGAGTTTGGTCGGCGTCTCGATTATTATTCTGGTTTTGTGTTTGAAGTTCATGCGGACACCCAGTCCGAAGATGGGCCGTTGGTCGGCGGCGGGCGCTACGACAAGCTGGTCACGCTTTTGGGCGCCGACAGCCAAGTTCCGGCCATTGGCTTTTCCATGTGGCTCGACCGGATTGCAGCGCGGATTGGAGGCTGACCCATGAGCAAACTCGTTATTGCAATCCCCTCCAAGGGCCGCCTTCAGGAAAACACCCACGCGTTCTTTGGCCGGGCCGGTTTGAAAGTGACACGGCCAGGCGGCGCCCGGAACTATCGCGGCGCCATCAAGGGCTTGGATTCCGTTGAAATCGCCTTTCTGTCCGCGTCAGAAATTGCCCGCGCGCTGTCGGATGGCGCGGTTCATTTCGGCATCACCGGCCTTGATCTGGTCGATGAAAACATTGCCGATCCGGCCAGCACAGTGCACATCGTGACGCCGCTTGGCTTTGGTCATGCCGATGTGGTGATTGCCGTACCAAAAGCCTGGATTGATGTGGAAAGCATGGCGGACCTTAGCGATGTCGCTTCCGACTTCCGCAATCGCCACGGCCGCCGAATGCGGGTTGCGACCAAATACGTCAACCTGACCCGGGCTTATTTTGCCAAACACGGCATCGCCGATTACCGGATTGTCGAAAGCGCGGGAGCGACCGAAGGGGCGCCAGCCGCAGGGTCTGCAGAACTGATCGTTGACATCACCAGCACCGGCTCGACCCTTGAGGCCAACAACCTCAAGGTCCTCACCGACGGCGTCATGTTGAGAAGCCAGGCCAATCTGGTGGCATCCCTCAACGCCGACTGGTCGGAGACTGCCCTTAACGGCGCGCGTGAAATCCTGGACCGGGTCGCTGCAGAAGAAGCTGCGCGGGACATCAAGCTGGTCAAAGCCGTGGTTGACGACCGCACCCAAGCGCTGCGGTCAGTTGCCAATGTAGGTGCTGTGCAGCGGTTTCCGGAAGCGGCCGAGACCTCGCGGGTCAATGTGCTGTGTCCGAAAGACGCCGTTGCGGAGTGCGCCAAGCTGCTGATTGCCGAAGGTGCGGACACCGTTACCGTTGAAACGCTGGACTATGTCTTCTCCAAGGAAAATCCGCTGTTTGCCCCGCTGAAGGACAAGGTCGGCGGGTAGCCTTGGATTAGTTTCCCCTCAAGGGGGAAGCACCTTGGAATACAGATAGTGCCTGACATTCTGTCTTACTGTTGCCGGGGTGTGGCAGGCCGGGGACATATCGCAGTTCAGTTGCTGGAGGGGTGGTATGCAGTTCAAGCACATCAGTTTGGTCGCCAGAAACGCAGCTCACCTTGCTGAGTTCTACAAATCCATTTTCGGCTGTACGGAAATCCGGTCCCCAAAAACGCTCACGGGCGAGGCTGTATCCAGAGGCAACGGATTGCCGGGTTCGGAAATCTTATCGATCTGGCTATCCTTGCCGGGCGTAGACGGCCCGTTCCTCGAAATCCATGAGTATCGGGCCGCCGTTGAACGCCCTGTTCCCCAAGTCAACGAACCGGGCTATGGCCATATGTCATTTAGCGTCGGCGACATTCGCGCCACATCCGCTGCAATTCTTCAGTCAGGCGGCAAGGCTCTCGGTGAAATCACGAACTTCGGGACTGAAGAGTCTCCAGTTTTGCTGGTTTACATCCGAGATCCTGAAGGCAACATTCTGGAGCTGGAGCAGTCCTAACCACATTTACGATCGAACAGGTCGAACGAAATTAGTTCGCGCCTCTTCCACGGGCCCGCGGCAGCAGCAGCCTTCTAGATGATCGTTGACCATGCCCATGGACTGCATGAAGGCATAAACGGTGGTTGGTCCGACAAAACTCCAGCCGCGTTTTTTCAAGTCCTTGGAGAGCGCCGTACTTTCCGCCGTTTTGCCGAGTGTTTTGGCCACCGCAAACGTCAGCTTTTCCGGCCGGTCTTCCGGTTTCGGCTCCCAGGACCAAAAATAGGCCGCCAAGGATCCAAACTCTCCCCGTAACTCCAATGCCCGCTCGGCGTTGTTGATAGTGGATTCGATTTTCTTGCGATGACGGACGATCCCCGCATCGTTCAGGCAGCGCTCGACATCGGCTTCGGTGAATTTGGCGACTTTTTCAAATTCAAAATTGGCAAAGGCTGCGCGAAAAGCCTCCCGCTTGCGCAAGATGGTGAGCCAGGACAGGCCCGACTGAAACCCTTCAAGACAGATCTTTTCAAAGAGGCGGCGATCCTCGTCGACCGGCCAGCCCCATTCCGTATCATGATAGCGCTGATAATCGCTCAAACCGCCATGCCACCAGCACCGGAGCTTTCCGTCGCTGCCTTCCAAGAGTCCGGTTTCCGGATCGCGTTCAGGCCGGTTAGATGATCCGGTTTCTGCCATGGTCACAAGCCTCAAAATTCACGTTTTGTTCTCACCCCCCACTTAGCTACACCAGAACAGGCTTGCGCACAATGCATGTATTCTTGCCGGTGATGCGGTCAATAAAAAACCCGGCTCGAAGACCGGGTCTTTTTGTGATTGTTATTTGAGTTAGGCAAACAGCGCGTCGATATCGTCTTGCGTGGCCACATCAACATCCGTGGCATTCGCAGGACCATTAAGCAGTGCTGCATCGCCCTCGGGCAACTCTTCCTGTTCAAGCTCAATATCTTTGAAGCTTTCAATACCGCCCCAGATGTCCATCATCTGCATGATACGGTCTTCAACAAACCGTAGGGTTCCGACAACTTTGGTGATACGCTGGCCGGTCAAATCCTGGAAGTTACAGGCTTCAAAAATCTGAACCACTTTGTCTTGAATGTCTCCAGCAAGCTCTGCTTCCTGCCCCTTCAAGGCTGCTGACAGGGTGTTCGCCGTTTCATCGATGAACTCGGCAGCCGACAAAATGCTTTCGGTTGCCCCTTCCGTTCCGACAACAACCGCGTCGAGCTCGTTGGTTACACGGGCCATGTCCTCGCCATCAGAATCGGTTTTCTGATGCAGGCTGGCGATTTCCTTTTTGGTCTGGGCAATAGCCTCATAGATGGCGTCGAGCTCCACCTTCAGCTTGGCTGCTTCAGACATTTCTTTCCGGAACTCTGCAATGAATTTTTCACTCATCGCTTCTGGATCGATTGCAGCCTGCTGCTGTTGGCCTGCGCCACTCTGAATCATCGCTTTCAGAGTAGAGATTTCCGCCAAGACCTCCTCATGGCGGCGCTCTTCAGCAAAAGCAGGATCCAGGTTCGCACCAGATTCCATGCGTATTAAGGTTTCCGCTCGGAAGGATCGTTTCACCGCGGTCATACCTACTCCCGTCCCCCGCCCCTGAAGGCTTCTTCTAATCACGCTCCGTAACGTTATAGCTGCGGAAGCTTAAGGAATTGTTTTTGCGATACTAACAACATCGGCTAGCCTCCTACCCGCAACAGTCGAATCAGCACCAAGAAACAACCTCAAAATGGCCTTGTCCCAGGGCGTCAGCGCCTCATATTGGTTTGCAAAAAGTAATTGGCTGGACAATCTTGCTCCCGCATGATCTGACTTTCAAAGACGGGCAAAATAACGAACCTCAGACCGGATATTATGCGCAGGATCCTGATTTTCTTCATGGTAATGGCGATTTCGGCAAGTTTTCCAGCGCGTGGATCCAGCGATTCCTTCACAACGGACGAAATTCTGTTTGGCTTCGAGAAGACAGTGTTTGGACTGGAATACCGGAATTGGGGGTGGCGTCCTTACTTGGTTAAGAAGTTCACAAGTCCAGTCCGCTTCTATATTCATAATCTCTCCCGGCGGGACCGGACCCGCACTGTTCGCCGGTTCATTGGTGAAATCAACCGGCGGGTGACCGGTTTGACAGCCTCGATCGTGAACAGGCCTGCGGATGCGAATTTCGAGATTTTTGTCGTCGACCGCAAACAATATAAGCCTGTCGTTCGTACAGACGTTTATAAGAACCCCAAGGCAAGGGTTCCCGGCCGGTGTCTTGTCCGTGTTGTTTCAGGGCACAATGGCATCAAGCATTCGTCAGCGGTCATTGTATCTGATGAGGGCGAGTTTTTATTCCGGCGTTGTCTGGTGGAAGAAGTCCTTCAGGGCCTCGGACCTATGAATGACAATGAAAAACTGCCCCACTCGGTTTTTAACGATTCATCCCGCCACAGCCGGTTTACAGTCTTTGACCAGATCATTTTGAACATGCTTTATGATCCGCGAATCAAACCGGGGATGTCGATCAAGCAGACCAAGGACTTTTTGCCGTTGATCGCCCGGGATGCCCGCCGCCGGGTGCGTTAACTAAAAAATCGCCGAAATAACAACGTGTTCAATGCCCCTTTGCCGCGGGTTTGCACGCGAAAGATTTCCTTAAGATTTTATTTAGCCAGTTCCTCAACCAAGGGCTAACCATAGATTCGAAATGACTGTGAGAACGGCCCGCAATTCACTTTTGGCACAGCTCCACGTCCTATCATCGTTGCCAATCCGTTAACCGGTGGTGCGAAAGTGCCGCTGAACGTGGTTTTTCATTAGTAACGAGTTGTACCATGTTCTCTTTCTTAAAATATGCGACGGCCGCATGCGTCGCCGCGGGTAGTATCGCCATCATCGGAAGCTTATCAGCTGGTCCGGCAACAGCTGGCCAAGTCGCGCCGCCGCCGCTGGTTTTAAGCCCAAATCTCACCGAACCCTGGATGCTGCAGCTTCAGCCGCGCGTCAGAGGCCGAGCAACCGCGCCGGTCCGCCGCCAGGTGCAACAGCCTAGCGTCCGCCGTGCCAATTGGTGGTCCCCGCGCCAACAACCGGTTCGCCGGCAAACTCAGCCGCAGAAAACCAAAACGCGGCAAGTGCAGCCACAATTCCTGCCAACGATTGTGCAGTACGATGGCAAACATAAGCCGGGTACGATCGTCATCGATACCAACGCCCGTTATCTCTACCTCGTTCAAAATGATGGTACGGCCCGCCGGTATGGTGTTGGGGTCGGCAAACCTGGTTTCGAATGGGCCGGAACACACAAAATCACCCGCAAAGCCGAATGGCCGGATTGGCGCCCGCCGGCAGCCATGCGCAAACGCCGTCCGGACCTGCCAGTATTCATGGCCGGTGGCCCGGACAATCCGCTCGGCGCACGCGCGCTTTATCTCGGCTCGACCCTCTACCGCATCCACGGCTCCAATCAGCCCTGGACCATCGGTCACGCGGTTTCCTCAGGCTGTATCCGCATGCGCAACGAAGACGTTATGGATCTTTATAATCGTGTCGGCGTCGGCACCAGGGTCCACGTTATCTGATTTCAAACATCAGACTCCCATGTCAAACGCGCGGCTCCCAGCCGCGCGTTTTCTTTTGCACCGATACAACAGACACTCACTTGCCGGTTCGGCTTGTAGAATGCGAAACTGATTGCTTCGCAGACCTTTCATTCGTGTCTTCTCAACGGCATTCACTTTGTTTGAAAAATCAGATGCACACTATTTCCTGAAAGCCGCCCTCGTCGGTGTGGTGGTGGCCGGTCTTGCGACCGGATTTCACTCCGGAGTCGAAATTCTGATTTCCCACTACGCAAGCCTGCGCGCCAGCCTGGGAACGGGGTTGCTGTCCTATGCAGTTGCCGCAAGCCTGTCGGCGGCCTGTGTAACTGGTGCCTATTTTCTGGTGGCAAGGTTCGCGCCGGAAGCCGCCGGCAGCGGCATCCAGGAAATTGAAGGAGCAATGGAAGACAAACGTCCGCTCAATTGGATGCGGGTTCTTGTTGTAAAGTTCTTTGGTGGTCTTCTCGCGTTAGGTTCCGGGCTTGTGCTGGGCCGGGAAGGACCGACGATCCACATGGGCGCGATGACCGCCGAGGCGCTCTCAACGTCACAAGGACTGACACCTTCAGATCACAAAGGACTGCTTGCTGCAGGAGCGGCAGCCGGTTTGGCTGCAGCCTTCAATGCTCCTTTGGCAGCCATATTGTTCATTGTTGAGGAAACCAGGCGGCAATTTCCCTTCGGCTACCGGACATATATGGCGGTTATCATTGCCTCGATCTTAAGCGCGGCAATCACCGAGCAACTGACGCGCACCGGACCGCCGCTGCAGTTCGATGTCGCTTATTTGCCCGTCTGGACATTTCCTTTGCTGGCCATCTTGGGTGTGTTGCTTGGTGTGCTGGGTGTCTTTTTCAATTGGGCTTTGCTGACTGTCATGGACTTTTTCCAAGCAATCCCCAGACAAGCCAAATGGATCCCAGCGATGGTTGTCGGCGCGGCAACCGGCCTCCTGCTCGCCGCCTTTCCCGAAGCGACTGGCGGCGGAGAGGATCTCATTCGAGACCTTATCCACACCGACTTCGGCATATCTGCTTTGTTGCTGCTGACCGTGTTCCGTTTTGCCGGCGTTTTGTTTTCCTATGCATCTGGCGTGCCTGGCGGAATATTCGCCCCTATGCTGTCAATTGCGACCTGTGCCGGTCTAGCTTTCGGAGCAATATCTTCAGAGCTGCTGGTCAACGTGGACAGCGACTTCCGGGCTGCGTGTGCCATCGCAGCGATGGGCGGATTTTTTGCCGCCTCAATCCGCGCGCCGCTCGTCGGTGTGGTCCTTGTCATGGAGCTGACCGGTGCCTATTCCTTGATCATGCCCGTACTCATCACCTGCACCGCTGCGGCGTTGACAGCACACCAACTTGGCGGACGGCCTATCTATGAGCAGTTGCTTGCCCGCACATTAAGATTAGCTGGTCAAGCTCCTGACGCAGATACGGACAAAACACCGGTGCAACTCGGCACACGCAAGTCTTGACATTACTCTGCTACCTCGAGCTTTTTCGTAAGCGACGCAAGCGGCTCCGGTTGTGGCCCGCCATAGGCCCAATCCAGCAGTTCTGCCGTATGAACGATCGGAATATCTGTTCCGAGGCCAATTTGGGTCATGCAGCCTATGTTACCGGTCGCAATCAGGTCCGGCTGGGTCTTCTCGATATTCGCAACTTTCCGGTCGCGCAGTTTTTCGGCGATCTCCGGCTGAAGGATGTTGTAGGTGCCTGCCGACCCACAGCATAAATGGCCTTCCGGAACATCTTTGACTGTGAACCCAGCGGCTTTCAAAAGCTGTTTTGGCTGCTGTGTTATTTTCTGGCCGTGCTGCATCGAGCAGGCGGAATGATAGGCAACATTCAAACCGGGTTGTAGGGACGGCGTGCCCAGATCCGCCTCGGCGAGAAATTCGGTGATGTCTTTGGCGAGCGTAGAAACCTTCGCGGCCTTATCCGCATAAGCCGGATCCTCGCGCAGCATGAAACCGTAATCCTTGATGGTCGTGCCGCATCCGGACGCCGTGATCAGCACTGCGTCCAAGCCTTTGGTCTCCAATTCCCTTGTCCAGGCATCGACATTCTGGCGGGCATTGTCCAAAGACGCATCTTCCTTGCCCATATGATGGACCAATGCGCCACAGCAGATTTCCCCCTCTGGCAGAACGACTTCATATCCTTTGCGCTTTAAAAGCCGGATCGTGGCGTCATTAATGCCCGGGTTCAAGACAGGCTGGGCACAGCCGGAGAGTAGCGCTACTCGGCCCTTTCTAGCTGGTGTTTCGGCGTCAAATGTTCCTGGGCCTTCAAATGCCCCGCGCATTGGTGCACGTGGAGGTGCCAGCTCCAGCATGGCACCCATCTTGGCAATCGGGCCACCCATTTTCTTCAGAAAACCAGCGAAGGGCCGGCCAAAGAAGGCGCCGATCAAAGCAAAGCGGAACCGCTTCGGATACGGCAAGACAAACGCCAGGATTGCGCGCAGGAGGCGGTCGCTAAAGGGGCGCTTATATGTCTTTTCGATGTGAGCCCGGGCATGATCGACCAAGTGCATGTAATGCACACCGGACGGACACGTCGTCATGCAGGCCAGGCAAGAGAGGCAGCGATCAATGTGCTTGACGATCTTTTCATCCGCCGGACGGTCATTTTCCAGCATGTCCTTGATCAGATAAATCCGCCCACGTGGACTGTCCAGTTCATCACCGAGCAAGGTGAAGGTCGGACAGGTCGCCGTACAGAAGCCGCAATGCACACATTTGCGCAGGATCTTTTCTGCTTCCGCTACGTGGCTGTCTTTCAACTGCTCGGCGGTAAAGTTGGTCTGCATGATGCGGTTGTTTCCCTCATAAGCTCTGGTGTGATCAAGACCAAAGCCATCTCCCTCAATAGTGCCAAACCGTAAGGACCGCGGCTCGGGTGCACAAGACGCCCTACTGGCACAACAGTTTTCATGTCACGAACAGCTCGCTGCTGTCCGCGTCCGCAGTCGGTCCGTGCGGTTAACCTCCAGCCAGCATCCGTCCGGGGTTCAATATTCCCTTAGGATCAAATTGTTCTTTGAGCCGACGCGATAGAGTTTCCAGTGGTTTTGGCTGCGGCTGGAAAACGTCAACGCTACTGCGCACCGACGGTTCACCGCGCACCAAAGTGGCATGGCCTCCACCCGATTGGCTCACAGCTGTTCTGATGACTTCAGAATGGTCGGCCCCATCGTCACAGGAAATCCAGACTAAGCCGCCACTCCAGTCATAAAAAGCCCTGATGTTCAGCTGCTCTTTTAAGAGCCTCACAAGCTCGGGCCCGCTTGTCGGCGCGACGGAGACTTTCCAAACCGGTGCCGTGCCATCGGTAAAGGGGGAGATATCCCGAATCGAACGCCACAGCTCCACCGATTGAGCTTCAACCAGCCGTGACACCGAGCCATAAGCGCCCAAAAGCTTTTCAAGCGTCTTGAACCGGTAGTCGACGGACGTTGAGAACCCTTCCAGACGAAGAACAGTCCGGCTGGCAGCACCAGTCAAGTCGGATGGCAAATGGGCAGCACCAGAGACTTCCGCTGAAGAGCCGAGCGCGGCACAAAGCGCCTTTATGGCTGTTGCATCGTCCAATCCCTCCAGCTGAAACGTCGCTGAGGTCTCCGGTTTGGGATTGACCTTGAGCGTAACGGTTGTTGCAACAGCCAGCGTCCCAAAAGACCCGCAAAGCGCACGTGGCAGGTCATAACCGGTGACGTTCTTCACCACCTTACCGCCAGAGTTGAAAACCTCACCGCGTCCGGACACAGCTTCCATACCAAGGAGGTGATCTCTTGCTGCGCCTGCTTTGACACGGCGGGGCCCCGACAGATTTGCCGCCAGAACACCGCCGATTGTCCCCTGCCCTGCCGGCTGGCCGAACAACGGGCCGTAATCCAGCGGTTCAAAAGAGAGTTCCTGGCCGTTTTCGTCGACGAGTTTTTCCACGTCAGCAATCGGTGTTCCTGCGAGAACAGTCAAAACCAATTCCGCAGGTTCGTAGCTGACAATACCGCTCAGATCAGAGAGATCGAGGATATGCGCCGTTTGCACAGGCCGACCCAGAGCCCGTTTTGATCCCTGTCCAATGATTTCCAGCGGCTGCTCTTCCGCCGCAGCCCATTTGATGGCGTCTTCCGCCTCCCGCGTGTTGCGCGGTTTTAGTGCCGAACTCATGACCTACCTCAGAACCGCGGAATATCAGGGAAGGGAAGCTGGCCCTTATGAACATGCATTTTGCCGAGTTCCGCGCAGCGGTGCAGCACGGGAAACACCTTGCCTGGATTGAGCAGATGCTTGTCATCAAAGGCACATTTGACCCGTTGCTGCTGCTTCAAGTCCTCTTCTGAGAACATATCCGTCATCAAATCCCGCTTTTCGATGCCGACACCGTGCTCACCTGTGAGCACGCCGCCAACTTCCACACAGAGCCTCAGAATATCCGCACCAAATTCCTCAGCGGCGTCCAGTTCACCGGGTTTATTGGCATCATAAAGAATGAGCGGATGAAGGTTGCCATCGCCGGCATGGAAGACGTTGGCCACGCCAAGGCCATGCTTTTCCGAAAGTTCCCGCATCCGGGCAAGCACCTTTGGCAGTTCCCGGCGCGGGATGGTGCCGTCCATGCAAAGGTAATCCGGCGAAATCCGTCCGACCGCCGGGAAAGCCGCTTTCCGGCCCGCCCAGAACGTCATGCGCTCTTCTTCACTTTCCGAAATCCGCACATGGCTCGCTGCATTGGCCTTGGCAATCTCCTCGACCTGGCCGATGAGATAATCAACTTCGGCTTCCGGGCCGTCCAGTTCCACGATTAAAAGCGCTTCAACATCCAGCGGATAACCAGCGTGAACAAAGTCCTCGGCTGCGTGAATGGCCGGTTTGTCCATCATTTCCATACCACCGGGAATGATGCCCGCCCCAATGATATCGGCAACACAGCGGCCACCATCTTCACTGGTCGGAAAGCCGATTAGGAGCGCGCGGGCCGTTTCCGGTTTCTGCAGGATTCGGACGGTTACTTCGGTGACAACTCCCAAAAGGCCTTCTGATCCCGTCATTAATGCCAGCAGGTCATAACCTTCGCTGTCCAGGTGTTTGCCTCCGAGGCGGATCACTTCCCCGGTGATCAGCACCATTTGCAGGCCTAACACATTGTTGGTTGTCAGCCCGTATTTGAGACAGTGCACACCGCCGGAGTTTTCCGCGATGTTGCCGCCGATAGAACAGGCGATCTGCGAGGATGGGTCCGGAGCATAATAAAAACCCTCATGCTCCACGGCCCGGGTAATTCCGAGATTGGTCACACCAGGCTGGACCACCACCGCACGGTTTTCAAAATCGATATCGAGGACCTGGTTGAACTTCATCATTGATAGAAGAACACCATCCGCCAAGGGCAATGCGCCACCCGAAAGGGAGGTTCCTGCCCCGCGCGGTACAACTTTCACATCGTTGTCGTGACAATATTTGAGAACGCGGGACACCTGTTCCACAGTTTCCGGCAGCACGACGATCAAGGGCAATTGGCGGTAGGCCGTCAGGGCGTCTGTTTCATAGGCCCGCATTTCACTTTCGTCGTGAATTACCCCTTCTCCGGGAACAATTGCCTGCAAAGCCTTGACAATTTCCTGCCGCCGCCTGAGGACATCGCCGTCAGGAGCGGGCATTGCGATCGCGGTCACGGACTGGATCCTCCCCGTTTGCAGACCATTGATGATCCACTTAAGTAGCTCTTGCGTATTTCAACGTGAGCATCAAAAAGTTTTCTGAAGTCTGGCAGAAATCAGACGCCAGAAAAATGGCCGAAGACAAACTAAATGTCTTTCTGAGAGTTTGAAAATGAGCAATCTGACGGACATGGAGATTTTTGCCCGAGTCGTGAGCGCGGGTAGCATGTCGGCCGCCGGCCGGGAAATGAACCTGTCGCCAGCCGTGGTTTCCAAGCGAATCCGCAGGCTGGAAGAAAAACTTGGCAGCCGGCTGCTCCAACGCACGACCCGCCAAATTGCCATGACGGAAGCCGGACAGGGGTTCTATGAGCGCGTGATTGCGATCCTGGCATCGGTGGAAGAGGCCGAATCTTTTGTGTCCCGGGGCTCGGCGAAAGCCCGGGGCAATTTGAAGGTTGCAGTGCCCACCTCCTTTGGCCGCCTGCACATTGCACCTCACATCGGCGATTTTCTCACCCAGAACCCTGATCTTTCAATCAATCTCGACCTGTCGGATGATTTCGTCGACATCGTCGGCGAAGGCTATGATTTGGCAATCCGGATTGCTGAACTCTCCGATTCCAGTCTTGTTGCCCGGAGACTTGCACCGGTGCACCGGATATTGTGCGCAAGCCCGGACTACATTGAGAAATATGGCACACCGCAGACCATCGAAGACCTTTTGGCAAACCATGTGACGCTTGCGGCAGCGAATCAGGACCCTTGGCGCCTTGCAGGCCCAAATGGCATTGAAACAGTGCGCACGCAGTCACCGGTCAAAACGAATTCCAGCGAAGTGGTGCGGGAATGCCTGTTGTCCGGCATCGGCATTGCCCTCAGATCGACCTGGGATATTGGACCGGAGCTTCGAGAGGGCAAACTGCATGTCCTCCTGCCAGAGTACCGGGCATCCAAAGACGTCGGACTTTATGCCGTTTATCCAAGCCGGCAATTTCTCCCGGCCAAAGTTCGCGTATTTATTGATTTCCTAGCTGCACTCTATGGCTCCGCGCCCTATTGGGACACCGGATTGGATGAATGGCTCAACCAGCAACGCCCTGCGCGGGCAAGCTAGGCCTTATTGGAGGAGTTTCCCTGACAAACGGTATAATACGTATGCGACGGCACGTCGCTTGCAAGTTGGCTTGACTTCCTATTGATTTGGCGCGGGTTTTAAACCGCTCATATCGAGGGAGATACACATGAAGCGACTGCTGATGATTGCCGGAACTGCGCTCCTGGCACTTACAGCCCAGGCCAGCGCCGAAGGCGATCCGGCCAAAGGTGAAAAGGTCTTTAGGAAGTGCAAGGCGTGCCATGCCGTTGGTGAAAAAGCCAAGAACAAGGTTGGCCCGCAGCTGAACGGTGTGGTCGACCGGGCTTGGGGTTCCATCGAAGGCTATAAGTATTCCAAAGGTCTGCTTGAAATGGCTGATGGCAAAGTGTGGGATACAGCAACACTTGATGCGTATCTGGCCAAGCCGAAAGATGTCATACCAAAAACAAAAATGGCGTTTGCCGGTTTGAAGAAAGAAGCAGACCGCGCGAACGTGATTGCCTACATGGCTCAATTCAACGAAGATGGCTCTAAAAAGTAAGCCACTTTTGTTTTAGATAAGGGCCGGGTTCTCCCGGCCCTTTTTAATTGGCCGGCGTTTCCACACCGACTGACAGCTGGCCCACTTTTCTTAAGCTGGTTGTCGCAACTCGCTAAATCTCAAAACTACAGATACCTCACCCCGCTTGCATCCTGCCGTAACTTCCTGTTGATTTGACCCTGGGTCACCACACCCAGATTGAGGGAGATACACATGAAGCGACTGCTGATGATTGCCGGAACCGCGCTTCTGGCTCTTACTGCCCAGGCCAGCGCCGAAGGCGATCCGGCCAAAGGTGAAAAGGTCTTTAGGAAGTGCAAGGCGTGCCATGCCGTTGGTGAAAAGGCCAAGAACAAGGTTGGCCCGCAGCTGAACGGTGTTGTCGACCGGGCTTGGGGTTCCGTCGAAGGCTATAAATACTCAAAAGCCCTGCTTGAAATGGCAGACGGCAAGGTTTGGGACGCAGCAAACCTTGATGCATATCTTACCAAACCGAAGGACCTGATCCCGAAAGGTAAGATGGCGTTTGCCGGCCTCAAAAAAGAAGCAGACCGCGCTAACGTGATTGCCTATATGGCTCAGTTCAACGAAGACGGCTCTACCAAATAAGCCGCTCCAATTTCTAATAAGGGCCTGGGTTTCCCGGCCCTTAGTATTTTGCTAGTCAAACATCATCCATATCCTCTTTGGAATGATGCGCCCGGATCCTGTTCACGATCCACCAAATGATCAATATAACAGCTGGAACTGCCACAGCGGTTGTCACCGTGGCACTTGGAACCGGCAAGCCCGCATCCTTGCTGCCCTTGGCGAGATAAGACAACAATCCCACGACATAGTAGCTGATCGCCGCAACCGAGAGGCCTTCAACGGTCTGCTGCAACCGCAACTGCAGCCGCGCCCGCCGGTTCATGGATTGAAGCAGCGACCGGTTTTGCTGCTCCAGGTCCACATCCACCCGGGTTCTGAGCAGCGTCGTGGCACGGGCCAATTTGCGCGACAGCATGGCCTGCCGGTCTTCAATCGCTTGGCAGGTGCGCATGGCTGGTGACAACCGCCTGGCCAGAAAAGACGACATCGATAAGTCGCCCGGATTGGCTTCTTCTTGCAAGGCCGTCAGCCGAACATTGACGATCTCATAATACGCCCTGCTGGCGCCAAACCGGAACGCGCTCGCGGTGGCTCCAGCTTCCAAAGCCGCAGCAAGGCCGGTGAACTTGTCGAGCAGCTCCCGATTGGAATCCAAACCAGAGGCTACTTTCATCTGCTCAGTCAAACTGGCGAGTTCGATTTCAAACCGCCGAATATCCGGCTGAAGATCGTTCGCTTCAAACAGCCCCAGCATGGCGAGTGTTCGATAGGTTTCCAACTCGAGAAGTCTTTGGACGACCGTCCCGGACTGCACATCACTCATGGTGTGGTTAAAAACCAAAAAACGCGACAGACCATCACCGTCTTGCCGGAAATCTGTCGCTACGGTTGCTTGGCCATTTTCCAGAGAAGACACGGCCATGCTGCCGATGTCAAAGGCCTGGCGCCAACCGTCGTCTTTCGGTTCGTCGTGCAATTCAAGGCGCACGGCAACCAGTAAGTCGCCCGGAGCCCGGAAGGCGGCTCCAAATGGATGACCCGTTGGAATGGAGTTAAAAATGCGGCCCGAAGTCGCCGCTCCATCCCAGGTGTAGGTGGTGAATTCGGCATGTTGCTCCCAATTCAGTGTGCCTTCACCGAATTCTACCCGGTGGTATCGGGTTCCTTGTGCGGGACCGGGCGCGCCGCGGGACCTACAAAACTCTCCGAGCCAAGCCTTGTCCTCGGCTGCTTCTTGGGAGTTCGTCAAAAACGCGTAGTGAAGGACAACCCGCGGTGTCGACAACGGCCGGAAAGGACGCGCATGAACTTCGCCTAAAACCCGCTCCCGCAAAGGCGAGGTCCGAAACGATGGCAGCACACCGCCTATATCCTGATGACTTCCCAAACTGTTGCCCCTCCTTGCCTTCCGCAGCCAAAACAACATGGCGGCTGCGCTAGCAAAAGACCACCGGGTTTTTCGCGTTCGGGAAAGATGACATATGCGCGCGTTTGCAATCAGCTTGATTGCGGCACAAGCGCGCTTCAAATTGGATAAATAATTTGACCAATTTCGAATTCCGCGCTATTTTCCTGAGAATTCTAGTGATCGAGGCCGCATGTTTCAGCCAATAAATCATCACAAAACCGCGGATGCCGCGGTAGATCAGATTGAAGAACTCATCCTCAAAGGGGTTCTCAAATCTGGCGACCGCCTGCCGGCCGAACGGGTTTTGTCGGAACAAATGCAGGTGTCCCGCCCGGTGTTGCGTGATGCGCTCAAGACCTTGGAAGAGCGGAACCTGATTGAAGCCCGGCAAGGTGGCGGAACCTTCGTCTGCGATCTCATCGGATCGATCTTTTCCGAAGCGATAGTGCAGTTGATTTCCCGCCACCCGTCCGCTGTCAGCGATTATTTCGATTTCCGGCGCGGCATTGAGGGCCAGGCTTCGGCGATGGCCGCCGTCCGCGCTGCACCCTCCGATCTCAGCAGGCTCAAAGACATCATCGAACAGATGGATGCTGCGCATGAAAACCAGGACGTAACGCTCGAAAGCCAACTGGACGTCGCCTTCCACAATGCGGTCGGGGAAGCGGCGCACAACGTCGTCATGCTGCACACCTTGCGCTCGTGTTACCGCCTCTTGGAAAACGGCGTTTTCTATAATCGCGGACGTCTCTACCATCACCCGTCTGCACGCACGGAAGTGCTCAATCACCACAAGACAATCTACCAGGCGATATCGGCAGGTGATCCGAACCTGGCCCGGCAGGCTGCCGAAGAACATATCGATTATGTCCGCGCCACACTCGCCGCAACCGAACAGCTGGACCAGCGCGAACAACTTGCTGGCCTCAGACGATCTGAAACAACTGCTCGTACAGCCAAGAAATAGTTCGAGGGAGAGACCCGATGCCCATCGTAACCGACGTCGCTGATATGCAGGCTCTCGCCAAACGGCGGGTGCCCAAAATGTTTTATGACTACGCCGACACCGGCTCCTGGACCCAGAGCACCTATTGGGACAATGAAGCCGCTTTTCAACGGCAAAAACTGCGCCAGCGGGTTGCCCGCAACATCGATAACCGATCTGTGAAAACCACAATGATCGGCGAAGAGGTCTCTATGCCGGTTGCCCTTGCTCCGGTCGGATTGACCGGGATGCAGCACGCGGATGGGGAAATCCTGGCGGCACAGGCAGCGGAAGAATTCGGCGTTCCCTTCACCCTCTCTACGATGAGTGTCTGTTCTATCGAGGACGTCGCTGAGAACACCAAAAGTCCGTTCTGGTTCCAGCTTTATGTCATGCGGGACCGAGGGTTTTCCGAAAGCCTGATGCAGCGCGCCCTGGCGGCGAATTGTTCCGCGCTTGTCCTCACTCTCGACCTGCAGGTTCTGGGGCAGCGCCACCGCGATATTAAAAACGGCCTCAGCACTCCGCCGAAGCCCAAACCGCATGTCCTGATCGATCTGGCAACAAAACTGCGCTGGTGCTGGAAAATGGCACAAACCAAGCGCCATGAGTTCGGCAATATTGTCGGCCATGTGTCTGGTGTCGAAGACATGACATCCCTTGCAGAATGGACCGCAAGCCAGTTTGATCCGACCCTCGATTGGTCGTCTGTGGAGTGGGTCAAAAAACATTGGGACCGCAAGCTGATCCTGAAAGGGATCAATGATGTTGACGATGCCAAGATCGCTGCCGACCTCGGCGCTGATGCGATCGTTGTCTCCAACCACGGCGGCCGCCAACTGGATGGCGCGCTGGCGTCCTATGACATTCTCGGTGACATCGTCGACGCGGTCGGCGACAAGATCGAAGTGCATGTCGACGGTGGCATCCGCTCCGGCCAGGATGTCTTCAAAGCGGTCGCGATGGGTGCCCACAGCACCTATATCGGCCGGGCCTTCATCTATGGTCTCGGCGCCCGTGGAAAAACCGGCGTCCGTGAAGTGTTAGAAATCATGCACAAGGAACTTGATGTCACCATGGGCCTCTGCGGCGAAACCGACATCAAGAACGTCGGACGGCACAATCTGGTCCTTTAACAGCCTAGAGTTATAGGCTGTCCAAAATAGTGGTTCTGGCCGGTCAGCGATCGAAAGTGCGCTGGCCGGATCTTCCAAAGCGGCAATTCATCGACACCGCTGATCCTTTCATCAAAAACAATCATTTGTGTTGAACTATCAAGACGACCAGATTGGTGGTCTTCCTGCCAAGATGAGTTGATGTGATGAGCCTTGCCCAGCCAGCCCTAAACCGATCCGATCTGAACACAACCGATCTCGGTCTGTACGCGGCCACCGTGTTTGCATGGGGTTTCAGCTGGATCGCAATGAAAGGGCAGATCTCTAGCGTTTCCCCCGAAGTCTCCGTGTTTTGGCGGTTTGTCGTCGCGGCCGCCATGATGATGGTCTGGGTCCGTGCAAAAGGCTATCCCTTGAACTTTCCAGCAAAAGATCACATTCGCTTTGCCGGCCTTGGTGCCCTACTGTTTTCGACGAACTTCACCCTGTTTTATTATGGTGCGGCCTACCTACCGTCGGGCCTGCTGGCCGTTGTCTTCTCCACGGCATCGGTCTTCAACATCTTCCTGGGGCTAGTCTTGTTCCGCCAACGCCCAAGCCTCCTTGCGCTTGCTGCCGGCCTTCTCGGATTTTCCGGAATTGCTTTGATGTTTTGGCCGAACATGGCCGGAGCGCAGATCAACACCGGTGTTGCCATTGGTCTTGGCTTTTGTATCTGCGGAACTCTGTCGTTTTGCCTCGGCAACATGCTATCGGCTGATACCCAACGCCGCGGGATCGGCGTGATGCCCGCCACAGCCTGGGGCATGGTCTACGGCATGATATTTCTGGGCCTCTTCGCAGCCTTCCGTGGCCGAAGCTTTGCCGTTGAATGGACCTTTCCTTATCTCGGCAGCCTTTTCTATCTGGCTTTGGTCGCCTCGGTGATAGCCTTTGCCTCCTATCTCACACTACTTGGGCGGATAGGATCAGCGCGCGCCGGTTATGCGACCGTGTTGTTTCCGATCGTGGCCCTCGCGGTCTCAACCATATTTGAAGGATATCAGTGGACGCCGCTGGCAATCACCGGCCTTGGCTGTGTTCTGGCTGGCAACATCATGATGTTGCGTGCCCGCTAACGCAGCGCGTCTTCCATAAACTGCATCAATTGAAGTGAGCCGCTATTCTGCGGCTTCTTGATTGGTCATCGTGCCGACGTTGCCAATTGCAGCAATCAGATGGTTGCACAGACGGTCGTGCATGGGTTGACGGGCGTTGTCAGACCGCAACAGCGCAATGTCGCAATGGGTCAGAGCTGGAAAACCGTCCTTCTCGTCCAGAATGCGCATGCCATCTCGTATTGCGCTTTCCGGAAACACGGTCACTGCCAATCCGGCATGCACAGCGCCAACCAAAGCCGACGCACTAGCACTGGTATAAGACACACGATACCGCTTTCCGACCCGGTCGAGCGCATCCATGGACAGACGCCGCCAGCTGCAGCTGGTCGGGCCGAGCGCCAGACGGATGACGTCTTGGGTGTGCGCGCAGTGTTGTTCCGATGTCACCCAAAACAGGGGCTCCCGCCGGATGATCTCTCCGTGCAACTCGCTGGTATCTCCGGACGTGGTAATCGCCACATCCAATTCACCGTTCCGAATAGCATCCGTTAAACGCGCGCTGCTGGTGCATTCAACCTGCACCTCGATAGACGGATTGAGCCGGTTGAAGGCGGCAAGAACTTGTGGCAACAGCCGGTCAGCGTAATCGTCCGGTACACCGAGTTTGACGAAACCGATTTCTTTTTTGCCATTAAAAGCCGAAAGGGTCTCATCGTTCAGCTGGATCATCCGCCGGGCATATTCAACCAGCCGCAGCCCCTGCTCGGTCAATCGGGATTGGCGCCCATCCTTTATAAAAATCGGCTGACCAACCCGCTCTTCCAAGCGGCGCATTTGCATGGAAACGGCCGATTGTGTTTTGTGAACCGCTTCACCCGCCTTTGTGAAACTGCCAAGTTCGGCGATCGCCAGAAACGTCCGCAGCTGGTCAATATCAAGGGCATGACTCATGGAACTCTCCAAGCACGGCGCAAAAACTCAGAACAACATCATTAAATTCGATCAGTAATACCTTATTACATCAAAATTACTGACGACTCAAACATTGATCATTCAGCTGCATGAGGAACGGACAGGTTATCAAGTGAGGACATGATGTGCTCTACCAAAGCATCTGTGACCCGCGAACTGTTGTGCCAGGATTTCATGATCCCGATCTCGCATTCCGGCAACCGCGGGAAGCCTTCGGCTTCGGTTAAGACACGCATGCCGGAGCGCAAAGCGGACTCCGGCAGAACCGAAATCGCCAGCCCAGCCAAGACAGCAGCGCCGACCGCCGTTGAGTTCCAGCTGGAATAAAGCAGCCGGTATTCTCGCAATTGATCTTCCAAGGCACTTAGGGCGGCCTTGCGCCAGTCGCATGTTGCTCGGCCCAACGCCAGCGGCAAGACTGTTTCGTTTTCGGTGGCGTGCCGGGCAGATGCGACCCATAACAAAGGTTCGCGCCTTAGAATTTCGACATTCTTCCGGCCCTTTTTCTGGACGTGCGTGATGATGGCAACATCCAACTCACCTTCCACGATCATGTCCGCAAGATTAGGGGTTGGCGCGCAAACAACACTGACCTCAGCCTTCGGGTTTGACCTTGAAAAGCGCGCTAGAATCTCTGGTAGGAACCGGTCTGCGTAATCGTCGGGTGTCCCGAGGCGGACCAAGCCCGCGAGCTCCGTATCATCAAAGGCGGCCAGGGTTTCATCGTTTAGCTGTACAAGGCGGCGTGCGTAGTGCAGCAGCCGTTCCCCGTGCTCTGTCAGCTTGGACTGGCGCCCGACGCGGACAAACAGCGGTTTGTCTATACGTTCCTCCAAGCGCCGCATCTGCATCGATACCGCCGATTGCGTCTTGTGAACGCTGTCCGCCGCCTTGGTGAAACTGCCGGTTTCGGCAATCGCCACGAAGGTTCGCAGCTGATCCAGATCAAGCATTCTGCCTCGCAAAAAGTTTGTAGCTCGGGCCCTGCTGAGAAAGAACCGCTCAAAATGGCGGGTTTCCCAGGCAAACACGCCCTAAGAAGTTCATATCACAATATCTGATTGTTCTCATCAAAAACATTCGTTGGAATTATGTATCGAACTATAGCATCTAAGCATTGTTCCAAACACAGGACCGCCTTCAAGGCGCGGAACAAGCTGCCGGAAATTCCTTCGGCCGCTCACAGGAGAAGTACGCCATGACACACATCGCACACCACCCGATATTCGCTCTTTCCGGGCAGCTGGTTGCCCGTGCCCTGCGCGTTTTCACAAATCGTCGTCAGGTCACCCAACTTTCGACGTTGAGCGATGAGGCATTGAAGGACATTGGTTTGACCCGGAGCGATGTTCGACGGGCCATTGCACTTCCGTTTTACTCAGACCCAGCACCGTTTCTGAGGCAGATGGCCGATGGCCACAACCCGCTCGCGCTGCAAATCCTCCCAATTGCAGCCAACACAGCGCCGCACACCCAGAAGCCATCAGTATCTTTGGTTCATCCCCGGCCAGAGATCGCTGCCTGATTTATTGACCTTCATAGCAGCCCCTGTCGGCAAGCCTTGCTGACGTAAACTGACCCGCCGTTTATGGCGGGTCTTTTTTTGTTCTTATTTGCCGAGGTTCCGGGTCGCAGTGGCAAAGAAATTGTCAAATGCCTTCAGCTGGCTGGACTGCAGGTCGCGGCCGGCAGACATCCACCCGGACACCATTTCCTCAAATTCCGAACTTTCTTCCTCGGAACCGGCCTCATCCAACACCTCATCTGCAACCGGTTCATCTTCAGCTTCTGGTTCCGGAGCCTCCTCGGATGTTGCCTCGCCGGAAGGTCTCAGGAAGGAGCCCCAAAATGCATTCATGGCATCGGTATAGCTGTGCAGATAATCGATCGGCGCCGGAGCGCGTTTCGGCCGGCCGCGCGCAAATCCCCGCATATAGGCATCGAGAAGCACCTGAGCTTCGCCTTGAAGGAACGGCCGCGCGATCTGGCCAAAGGCTAAGGTTGCTGCAACGGGCATCATCTCTTGGACGGCATCGCTCTGCAAACCGGTGACACCGGAGATTTGTGCTGCCAGAGCCTGCTGGACTGCTTCCGGCCCAAAGAATGGAATCAAAGATTGCTGCGTCGGCGTTTGGAAGAAATTTGCGTAGGCAGACATCGGATTTGCGGCGCTACTGGCCATTTGTGTGGCCTGATTGAACCAATCCGGAAGGCCGGACATCGGACCGCCAAAATGCTGGAAACCGGTCAAGGCAGCCGGCATCAGTTGTTCCATCACACGATTAAGATCGTCAGTGGACCAGCCAAAGCGTTCCTGCACGTCTTCAGAGAGGGAGAATATATTGAATGGCGGCGGCGCCGAGTCGTTCTCTGTCATCACGCGGTCCCGGATGTCTTGCGCAAAGCCCTGAGAAACAAGGCTGTCTTCACAAGAGTGACCTGAACCGCGCGGAAGGTCAATTCATGACCTTCCAGTTTTGCAGTGAAGTGCACCCACTATTGCAGATCAGTAGGCGTAGTCCCGGAAGATCTGGGTAAGATCCCCATCCCAGGATCCATTGTAACGCTGAAGAAGTACATCTGCCGGACACATCCCAGCGGCCAGGGCTTCTTCAACAGGTGCCAGATGTACCCGTTCATCCAGATCGCCGTCGCTCATGCGCGCCCGGCGTTTCAGGCCTTCCTGTGACAGCGCCACAACCTGTTTGGCAACATCCAGAACTGTGCCGTCCCGGAACGGTGTCTGCAACGCGGACTTAGGCACATCCCGGCGTAGAGCTGCGCGCTCTTCCGCCGTCCAGTCTTTCACAAGATCATAGGCTTGATCCAGAACACCGATGTCATAAAGAAGGCCAACCCACAATGCCGGAAGCGCACAAATCCGCCGCCACGGTCCACCGTCAGCGCCCCGCATCTCGATGTATTTTTTGAGCCGGACATCCGGGAACAAGGTCGACAGGTGATTGTTCCAGTCCCCCATGCTTGGACGCGCGTCCGGGATCTTTCCTTCGAGCGCCCCATTCATGAACGCGCGGAATGTTGTCCCGGTCACATCATGATAGGTGTCGCCGCGTTTGACGAAATACATCGGTACATCGAGGGCCCACTCGACATAACCTTCAAAGCCGAAACCATCGTCAAAGGCAAAAGGCATGTCGCCGGTCCGGTCGGCATCGGTATCCGTCCAAATCTGCGCCCTGAATGATTTGAAGCCATTCGGCTTTCCATCGGTGAACGGAGAATTGGCAAAAATCGCCGTTGCGATTGGTTGCAGAGCCAGCCCGACCCGCATTTTTTTGATCATGTCCGTTTCACTCGCAAAATCCAGATTTACCTGGATTGTTGAGGTGCGGTACATCATGTCGAGGCCCAGAGAACCGACCTTCGGCATGTAGGCGGTCATGATGTCGTAACGCGATTTGGGCATGCGGGGCATGTCTGACCGCTCCCAGGTCGGTGCCATTCCGATCCCAAGAAAACCGATTTCCAAAGGGCCTGCCACGTCGCGCACGTGCGCCAGGTGCTGATTGGCCTCCCGGCAGGTCTGATGGAGATTGTCGAGCGGTGCGCCAGAAAGTTCAAACTGCCCGCCCGGCTCGATAGAAATCGCTCCACCGCAGTGATCATCGGCAAGCCCAATGATCTTTCCGGCATCTTCAATCCGCTCCCACCCTAAAAGGCGCTGCATGCCTTCCAGAACAGCTTCGACGCCGTTTGCTCCCTCATACGGGATCGGTGAAAGATCTTTCAGATTGAAACCGAATTTCTCGTGCTCGGTACCGATCCGGAATTCACTAGCCGGTTTACAGCCAGCTTCCAGCGTTGCCGCCAGATCTGCGACCGTTTCAATCGGGGTGGCATCGACCGTATCGCGGGCCATACAACCGTCCTCAGTAGTTTGCGGAGCAAATCATAAGGAGCCCAGCCCCCTTAAAAAAGCCGCGATGATCGGATGCCTCTTCGGGCGCTTGTGAGTGTCGGTGATTTAGGAGTCCTGAAACTAGATTGCAAGCGCAGAAGCGACATCAGCGCGCGTCTCACGCAATCCTGAACACGGACAGCGCTTCATCACGGCCACGAAGTTTGACCGGACCAAGGCTGGTGGCACTGATCCCTTCTGGAAGCTGAGCCATGGTTTCGCTGCTGGCAAGAGCAATAACTTTGGCTCCAGGGTCAACCTCTTTACCATACTCTTGCAAGCGTGCCGCCACATTCACTGCATCACCGATCACGGTGTAGTTCATCCGTGACTCCGACCCGATATCTCCAACGACAACCTTTCCGGTATGAATGCCGATTCTGAGCCGCATATTTAGAGCCGGATCGTTTTCGACCTGGTCTGCAAGTGCTTTGACAGCGGCAATTGCTTGTGCGGCATGATCTGGTTGATCGGAAGGTGCACCCCAAAATGCCATCACGCCGTCGCCTAAGAACTTGTCGATTGTTCCATCCCGCTCGGCGATCACATTGGTTACCGTTTCAAAATAGCCATTGAGATAAGCAGCCGTTTCTTCGGCGCTCAAGTGAGATGCCAAATTGGTAAAACCGGCCAGGTCGGTAAAGACGATTGTCATCTCCCGCAGCTCGATGTTGCGGCTTTCGGTCATGCCCTCATCAATCAGCCGTGACACCAGCTGGCGGGGCACATATTTGGCGAACGCATTGAGTGCTCCAATCGATCCGTTGAACGCCTGATTGACATCATTGAGTTCTGTCAGGCGTGACGACGGCAGTCTATGTGCGGCATTGAACTCCAACTTCCGGAGATCAGCCGCGGTAGTGGCCAAACGGCTAAGCGGCCGGCCAAGGCTCCGGCCGATAAAAAAAGACAAGGCCGCCCCGGCGATCAAGGCGGCAAGAGCTGCATATAAAACAAAACGGGTTTGATCGAGTGTTGCCCCAAATTGATGGGCTTCATACAAAGCTCCAACGATCCATCCGTTCGCAGGCCCGGTCTCCACATCAAAGAAGATCGCTGTATACATGCGACCGGAATCCCGAAACAGACGACCGCTGATTTCACCGCCCATGACATGGGCCAACTGTTCATCGTCCCACATGTTGTGCAAGTGCGTTTCAGTCAAAACTGAAAGGTTCGGAAGCGGAGCTTCAGGAGTTCCTGCGAAAGCCGCAGCTGGAAGGCCGTTCACCACAATCGCCTTGTCGCGGCCAGATAGCAAAAAGACCTGCTGCCTGTCGTCCCAAGTCATCTCTTGCCCGATTTTCGCAAAAACAGAGCGCGGATAGTGGGCGAACAATCGCTGGCCGTTGCCCAGATCGAGTTCCGCTGTTTTGACGGCAGACCTGTAATCATCGCGCCACTCAAACGCGGACCAGGCCACGTCCGGCACGTCTCCTTCCGGCGCATCGTCCATAACGGTACGCCCAAGCACAAACGCAGCGCCTTCGGGGAGCAGTTTCCTGTAGGCCGCAATATCTGCTTCGGTCAGCTTTTCCTGGCTGGCTTTTGCATGAACCGCAATTGTGCGCAGTAAGGTGTCTTGTTTTTGGAAAAACTTGTCCAGAACCGCTTGATTGGCATTCAAGATGGCAGCCGCTTGCTGATCAAGCAATTGGACCGCTATCCGCCGGTCCGAGGCTGCCATGAAGGCGATGATCAAGCCGCAGATCACCACCAGGGATACGGAAAAAACCAGCCCAAGCGCCACCCCGACTGGAATACGGAATTTTTTCCGGCCAGTTGTTTCAGATAGTTGTTTGGAGTCTTTGTTTTGAACCGGAGAAACTTTGCCAGATTGCTGAACACGCGGCGATGGAAAGTTCTCCTGGTTCATGACTATTTCCAGTCCCCGGCGGTTGCCTGCACAATCGCCAGTGCGGCAACAGCGGCAGTGTCTGCCCTTAGGATACGCGGCCCCAGAGGGATCGCAGTAACAAAATCCAGGCCCTTTAGAAGGGTGCGCTCATCTTCAGAAAAACCGCCTTCGGGACCAATCAGGATCGCCAACGGTGGTGGACCGCTTTCCTTGAGCTGAACTAGCGTCAGCAACGGATTGTCCGTTTCTTCTCCTTCATCGCAAAACAGCAGTTTGCGATTTGGATGCGCTTCCGGCCAAACGGTCAGGGCATCTTTGAGAGCCTGCGGCGGCAAGACCTTGGGCACCGACAGCACACCGCATTGCTCAGCCGCTTCGATCACATTGGCTTCCATGCGCTCGACATTCACACGGCTGGCTTGCGTGTGCTGGGTCATCACGGGCATTAAGCTGCCAGCCCCCATCTCAACAGCCTTTTGCACCATGTAATCGAGGCGGGCGTGTTTGAGCGGCGCAAACATATAGATCAGGTTGTTCGGCTCCGTTTGCTCCCGCGTCCGTTCCATCAATTGCAGCGCACATTCCCGCCGCCCACCACTGTGGATCTTGGCGAGCCATTCGCCATCGCTGCCATTGAACACCAGCACATAGTCGCCGTCTTTCAATCGCAGAACGTTCAAGAGGTAATTCGCCTGGCCCCGATCCGTTTCAATCCGGGCCCCATCGGCCAATATGTGACGTAGAAAAAGACGCTGCATGTTGAACTCGTATTTCGCCATTCGAAATAGGTAGGCGCTGGAATGTGCTCGATTCAAGGCGGAATTCACAAAACAGTGGCTCCTGCACAGCATTCGCCACTCTCGCTGGCAATGACCTCTATCCACATGTAGGCGGTCCACTCCCCCTCTTATTCAATCCGAATGGGTCTCAATTCTCCTTCATCAGCCTTGTTTTTCCTCTTCAATGGGACGAGAAGTGGCTGAGACGACAGAATTCAAAAGAGTAAATCCTGTGGGCCAGTTTGCAGACGACGTCTCCCGAATCCATGACCTCTTGTCCAAAGTGCTGAAGCCGACACCGCTTCAACACAGCCAATATCTTTCGGACCTTCATCAGGCCGAAATTTGGCTGAAACGTGAGGACTTAACACCGGTCCGCAGCTATAAAGTGCGGGGCGCTTACGCCTTCATTCATGAGGCGCTTGCAGCTGATCCTGATTGCCCTTTGTTCGTCTGTTCGTCGGCAGGCAACCACGCTCAGGGCTTTGCCTATGCGTGCCGGCATTTTGGCAAGCCGGGTGTCGTCTTCATGCCTCTGACCACACCCCAGCAGAAGATCTTAAAAACCAAATCGTTCGGCGCTCCGCTCGTAGACATCAAATTGATCGGCGATGGGTTCGACGACGCCAACAAGGCGGCCATGGAGTATTGCGCGGCCAACAACGGCATGATGGTGCCACCGTTCGATCATCCAACGATCATCTTGGGCCAGGCGACCGTGGGCAAGGAGATCCTCGAACAGACACCAGCTGGTCTCGAATGGGACAGGCTGATCCTCCCGGTGGGCGGCGGCGGTCTGTCGGCAGGCATCACAAAGTATTTTGCCGAGGAAGGCCTCAAGACAGAGTTCAGTCTGGTTGAGCCGGAAAATGCCCCCAGCCTCTACAAAAGCCTTGAAGCCAGAAACCGTCTGCGGCTCGACCGGGTCGACAACTTTGTCGATGGGGCTGCTGTTGCCCAGATCGGAGCGGAGAACTTCAAGCAACTTTCCAAATTCACGCCGGAAGATGTGATCCTCGCCCCCACCGATGGCGTCTGCTCCACCATGATCGACATGCTCAACATCGAGGGGATTGTTCTGGAACCCGCCGGAGCCCTGGCCATCGACGCCCTAAACCGGCTGCCTATGGACCAGGTGAAAGGCAAAAAAATCGTCTGTGTTGTCTCAGGAGGCAACTTCGATTTCGAACGGTTGCCAGAGGTCAAAGAGCGGGCTCTAAAATTCTCAGGTTTGAAAAAATACTATGTCATCCAGCTGCCGCAGCGGCCCGGTGCTCTGAAGGATTTTCTTTCATTGCTCGGCCCGGAAGACGATATCGCCCGTTTTGAATACTTGAAGAAATCAGCCCGCAATTTCGGTTCGGTGCTTCTTGGCATTGAAACAAAACGACCGGAGAATTTTCAAACGCTTCACGACAGTTTCGACCGCTCAGACATCCGCTGGGAGGACATCACTGACAATGAAGCAATCGCGAATTTTGTGATCTGAGCATTCAGTTTCTGCCTCTTGACCGCCTCAACAGGACCGGCCACTTTCGGACCATAAAAAGGAATCATGACTTTGGCCGATACCCAATCGAATGTTGCAGAGTTTTCCGTCTCGGAACTCTCGTTTTCCATCAAACGCACGATGGAAGATTCCTTTGGGTACGTGCGGGTCCGCGGGGAACTCGGCCGAATTTCCAGGCCTGGGTCCGGGCATATCTATCTGGACTTGAAAGATGATCGCGCGGTCCTGTCCGGAGTGATCTGGCGCGGTGTTGCCTCCAAGCTGAAAATCCAGCCCGAGCAAGGTTTGGAAGTGATTGCCACGGGCAAGATCACTACTTTTCCCGGTCAGTCAAAATACCAGATGGTCATCGATGCGCTGGAACCCGCAGGCGCCGGGGCTTTGATGGCGCTTTTGGAAGAGCGCAAGAAGAAACTCGCCGCCGAAGGCTTGTTTGCCGATGAGCGCAAGCGCTCCTTGCCGTCTCTACCGAAAGTCGTCGGCGTGGTGACCTCACCAACCGGGGCTGTGATCCGGGATATCCTGCATCGGATATCAGATCGCTTTCCGCTGCATGTCCTGGTCTGGCCGGTCCGGGTGCAGGGCGAAACCAGTGGTGCGGAGGTCGCCAACGGCATTCGCGGTTTTAATGCGCTTGAGCCTGGCGGCCCAATTCCCCGCCCAGATCTACTCATTGTCGCGCGCGGCGGTGGCAGTATTGAAGACCTTTGGGGGTTCAACGAAGAAGCCGTCGTAAGAGCTGCGGCAGACAGTGACATTCCGCTGATATCGGCTGTTGGTCACGAGACTGACTGGACTTTGATTGATCTCGCAGCAGACCTACGCGCCCCAACACCCACCGGGGCTGCCGAAATCGCAGTACCGGTCAAAGCCGAACTGATGGCGTTGGTCGATGACCGGGCACGCCGCTTGTCGACGGGCTTGCAGCGGTTTGTTAGCTCCCGGCGGACTGAACTTCGCGCGGCCAGTGCCGCCCTGCCCGCGCTGCGTGATTTGCTGGCTCTGCCGCGCCAGCGCTTTGACACGGCGGCCAACAGCCTGGAACGCGGTCTGATCGTCAACACCAGACATCATCGCTCAGCCTATCAAAACACCTCTGCCCGCCTGTCACCTATCGTGCTGACGCGCCTGAGCACAAAAGCACGCCAGGATCTGTCGGTCATTGCAGACCGCCAACAAAGGGCATTGCAAGTCGGCGTCGCCCAGAAACGTCAGGCCTTTGCAGCTCTTGAAGCCCGCCTTACTCCGGCCCGGCTTAATCAGCAAACAGAGCTCTCAAAAGAACGGATTACAGGCCTTGGTGAGCGGTTGGACAGGGCGTATCTGGCACGGATCAAAGACAGTTCCATACGGCTGGACAGTTTACAAAAACTCCTGAAGTCCCTGTCATATAAAGATGTCCTGGCCCGTGGGTATGCGGTGGTGCGTGATGCCGACGGCCAACCAGTCCGCTCGGCTGCATCTGTGACCTCCGGCGAAGCGCTATCGGTGGAATTGGCGGACGGCACAATCGATGCTGTTGCTATGAGCGGCGATGCCAGTCCCAAAAAAACCAAGCCTGCACCGAAAAAGAAATCTGGTGTCAAAGAAGCCCCAGCGAACCAAGGCAGCTTGTTTTAATGCTTTTCAAAAATGTTTGGTTCTTCTCGTGCCGGCGTTGGTGGTTGGGGCGAAGCCGGGAGATCGCTAGAGAATTTTCCGGTCAATTTGGATCATTCATTTCTGGAAGATCCAAGGAGCGCTCCCAGCCAAGCACCCCACATCCCTGTTAAGAAAGTTTTTACGCAATCTCTTACCAGAGGCTTAACGCATCAGTACTACGTTCATTGTAGATATTCTGTTGGGTGCCGAGCTGAGGTATAGAGTCTATGCGCGCTACGCCTGAATACTCCCGAAACAGCGGTATGGACTATAACTCCGCCGGAACCTTCTCTGTGCCGCCGGTTTCATCGACTACCTTTACCCAGCGGGCCTACAACGCCTCAACGGACCGGGACAGATCAGTGCACCGCACGGGCCCATGGTCAATGATCTGCTTTATCTGCGGCACGCTGTTCGGTTTCCGGGGCCGCGTGAGCCGCCTCGATTACTGGATAATCGGCACGGCCTACACATTCACATCCATCGTCGGATATTTTGCCTTTGCACAGGCTGTCGGCTCTCTCAACTGGAGTACCATAACCGCCGCCACGCAGGACCCAGGCTTCGTGCTCCGCTTCTTGACCTTCTGTTTTGTCATGATGATGCTGCGCTTTTCACTTGAAGCGCGCCGGTTTCAGGACCGCGGATTGTCCGGCTATTGGTACTTCGGATATCTCGTTCCGGGGTTGAACGTCTTTCTGTTGGTGGCCAACAGCATATTCCCTGGCACGCAAGGAGCCAATCGATACGATATCTGATTAACCGCCGCACATTCTTATAACCATTTGACGACCCGCGCTTTTTTCAATGCGCGCCAATGAAGACCATAAAGATTTCTTCCAATTCCACCTATTATTTTAACACTCTCTTTGCGAGCTCCACCCTATTATTCCCGCAAAAATTGTTGTGAGGCAAATTTAATATGAATAGTCGAAAGTCATTTGGCAGGCGCGGTCTTGATGAAACCAAAACCAAACGAAACCCAGTTTTCATTACGCAGAGTACGCCCGCTCTTGCCGGCCCCGCCCGCTTAGAAGATGACAACGACATATCCATCGGAACGGTGCTTTGGAACTGTCTTGCCTTCGTGTTTTCCTTTAAAGGACGCCTCGGCAGGGCAATGTATTGGTACTGTACTATTTTGCATGTAGCACTTCTGGCACTATTCGTGAGCGCGACGTTCCTTAGAACGGCCAGCCTTGAACTCACAATCCACTCTCTCTTGATGGAGTATTTTTGGGCTTCGCCCATAATTCTTGCGCTTAGCGTTTTTAGTTGGTCCGTGACCGTTCGCCGGATGCATGACCGCAACGTTTCAGGATATTGGGTATTTAGTTGGTTTATTCCATTCGCCGGTGTCCCAATTTGCCTGGTGCAAACATTCAAGAACATGTTTTTTGCGGGCACGCCGGGCCGTAACAAATTTGGAATCTAATAAAAAAGCCGCCGGAAATACCGGCGGCTCTTTGAGTTAGTGTGCTTGAGCGAGCCTATCCCATCAAGGACGGCAGAAGCGTGATGATCGACGGGAAGGCCAGCAGCCCACCAATCGTCAGCACATCCGCGATGAAGAACGGGATACACCCGCGGAAGACTTCTTGTACCGGAATGTCCGGCCGCACACCCGACACAACAAAGCAGTTCAGTCCTATCGGCGGTGTGATCAGACAGAGCTCCGCCATTTTGACCACCAGGATGCCGAACCAAATCGCGCAGGCTTCACCGGACATGCCAAAGGCACTGTCAGCAGCCGACACCCCTTCACCGCCGTTCAGCGCTATAACAGCCGGATAGACAACCGGGAGCGTCAGGATCAACATCCCGATCGCATCCATGAACATGCCAAGCACCGCATAAGCGAGCAGGATGCAGATCATCACGATCCATGGTGAGTATTCCAGCCCAACGATGAAGTCCCGAAATGCATCTGGGAGCCCCGCAAAACCCAAGAACCGGACGTAAACCAGAACCCCCCAGATAAGGGTGAAGATCATCACGGTCAGCTTGGCAGTTTCATGCAGCGCTTGCCCCAATTGCCGGGTTTTCATGCCCTTGGCAAAGGCGACCATCAAGACAACAAAAGCCCCGAGAGACCCCGCTTCAGTCGGCGTTGCCAGGCCGAAGAAGAACGAGCAGAAAATGATCGCGACAACAGCAATGATCGGCAGCGTACCCGGAACGCTTTCAAAGCGCTGTTTCCAGGTAAACCCTTTGATGGCTGGGGCATCCCCACGCCAGGCAGACACACCAACGATGATACCGACATAGATCAGCGCCGAGAACACCCCCGGCAGGAAACCGGCAATCAGCAATTTGCCGACGGACTGCTCCACCAGGATCGCGTAGATCACCAGGATGGCCGATGGCGGGATCAGTGAAGCCAACGTACCACCGGCAGCCACAACTGCTGAGGACAACCGTTTGGAATAGCCTTCGGCCAGCATTTCCGGAATTGCCACGCGGGCAAAGACGGCAGCGGTGGCAACGGATGCTCCGGACACAGCCGCAAAGCCAGCCGTTGAAAACACCGTACCAACCGCCATGCCGCCGGGCAGCCAGCCCAGCCAGCGCTTGGCCGCTTCAAACAGTTGCTTGGTGAAGCCGGCATAAAAAGCCAGAAAGCCGATCAGAATGAATGTCGGCAGAACCGAAAGCGCATATGTGACGGATTTCGAATGCGGGATCGTGCCAGCCATTTTCAGCGCAACGAAAAACCCGCGCTCAAAACCCATTTTCATCGAAAAGTGGATGATCAGTCCGACAAGTCCGACAAAGGCTGCAGCAAAGGCAACCCGAACCCCAAGGATGACGAGGACCAGCAAGACGCCGGTCATCAAGAGACCTACTTCAAACGGTGTCATTTGGCGTCTCCTGCAACAGCTTCGTCGCCGAAGGCTTCTTCAATTTCATGCTGGGCGACCTTTTCGACATCTTCGATCACCGGAACAGCGATCGGGGCCTGGTTCGGATCGCGGACCAACCGGGCATATCCGTAAATCTGCATCATAAGGCGCAGGAAAAGGAGGCTGAGCGCCACCGGAATGACGAGTTTCGATGGCCATGTCGGCAAACGAATGTCCATCGTGCTGTCGCCAATCGACCAGGACCGGTCGAAATGAAACAGGGAGCCCCAGATCAGCAGTGCCACGGTAAAGGCGATGATAATGACCCCGATCATCTCACACACGTACAGCGCCCGGCCACTGAGTTTTCCAAGCACGATTTCCATGCGGATATGACCGCCAACACGCTGGCAATAGGCAACGCCAGCGAAAGCGAAGATCGCCATGGCCTGTTCAGTGATGTCAATAAAGCCCGGGATTGGCGCGTTAAAGAACAACCGGCCTAGGACTTGGGCAACCGCTAGAAGCATCAAAGCCAGAATGGAAAAAGCTGCAATCAGGTTGAAGCCGTTTTCAACATGGCCGAGCCAGCCGTCAAAACGGATATAGGTAGCCGGGCGCTCCTGACCGGAGCCGCCGGAGGGGTGAGGTATGTTCATAAAATCAGCCCTATGGAAGGTCTCTCCGGCACAGGGCGCCGGAGAGACATTGTCGTTGTTAAGTGAGGCTGACGTTATTCAGCGATGGTCTTTTTGACCATGTCGAGCAGTTCCTGTGCCGGCAGACCATTAGCGGTTTGCTCTTCGATCCAAGCAGCCTGGATTGGGCCGGCTTTTTCCGCAAAGGCAGCCAGTTCTGCATCAGAATACTCGATCTGCTGGATGCCGCGGCTTTCCAGTTCCGGCCACCACTTGTCATAAACCTTGGCGTAGGTTGCCAGGTAGTGGTCCAGTGCCGGATCGACAGATGCGTCGAGGGCTGCCTTGAACTCGTCGGAGAGCGCTGCATAGGCGTCGGTGTTCACAACAACCGGGCAATGAACTGTTCCCGGATTGAGGTTTTTGGTCCACCAGTCAGCAACTTCGATCACCTTGAACGCCAAGTGGGCGTGCGGAGCAAAACCAGCGGCCTGAACCGTACCGGAATCGATCGCCTGATAGGTTTCAGAAGCGGTCACGGATGTCGGAACGGCACCGGCTGCTTCCATCAGCTTGCCGAGGCCACCGAGTGCCCGAACGCGCATGCCTTCAAAGTTTGAAACCGACGACGGCACATCACCTTTACCAGCAAAATTATACTGCGGCATTGGCGACGGCATCAGCAGCTTGGCGTTCCAGCGGCCCAGATCCTTTTGAACGGCCGGATGCTCGTAAAGCGCCTTGGACACCTTCACTTCGGTTTCCAGGTCGGCAACGCCCAGGAACGGCAGCTCCAGAACGGTCAGGGTCGGGTTTTTGTCGGCATGATAAGAGGCACAGAACTGAGCCATCTCAAACGCGCCAAAGGAGATCCCATCGAGGTTTTCACGCGACTTGGACAGTGCCCCGCCGTAGTGCAGTTTGATTTCAAACTTGCCGTCGGTCTTTGCGGCAACTTCTTCGGCCAGTTTTTCAACGTGCTCGGTGAACGCCCGGCGTTTGCCCCAAAGGGATACATTCCAAGTGACGTCGGCGGCGAAGGTTTCAGTTGCGAAAATAAGTCCAAGCGCAGCTGCGGAAACCGCAGTCGCGGATTTGAGTGACGTGAGCATGCAATCCTCCCAGATTTATGGCTCAATCTCTTGACCACTCGGCCAGCACAGGATGAGCGGACCAAGTCGAGATCTCATAAAGCATGACCCGTGCCAGCTTGGAATGACAACAGTAATTTGAGGGATTCGGGGGCTTTTTTTGGGTGCTTTTTCAACTTGCTGCAATGCACCTAGGCAAGATCTTGCCGAACCTCTTTTTGTGTCGGCGGTTTTCCGCCGATTAGGGGCTTTAAGAGTTCTCTGGCACGTCCGAGCCGCCTGTCTTCTCCCGGCTTAGGCCAAGACGCGCCATCTTTTCGTTGAGGGTCCGGCGCGGCACATTCAGCTCGCGCATGACATCTGCGATCTTGCTGTCATGCCGGCGCAATGCGCCCTCGATCAAGGACCGTTCGTAGGCATCCATCAGCTCTTTGAGGCCGCCGGCAGCAATTGGCGAAACCGCATCCCGCCGCCCGGTGACCAGAATTTCCAACGGCTGCGGATTAACCTGAGCATTCAGGACAAACCGTTCAGCTGCGTTGCGCAGTTCGCGGACATTTCCTGGCCACTCGTATGTCTGTAGAAAGGCTTCGTCCTGGGCGCTCGGCGCCGGAGCTTCCATGCCATATTGGACGGCGAACCGGTTCAAGAAGGTGTCGAACAGCAACATGCTGTCGCGTCCGCGTTCGCGCAATGGCGGAATGGTCAACTCAATTGCGTTCAGGCGGAACAATAAGTCCTCCCGCAATCGGCCTGACGCTACAGCTTCTCTGGGGTCCACATTGGCCGCACTGACCAAGCGGATATCGACGTTGATCGGTTTGTGCCCGCCAATCCGATCAACTTTTCTCTCCTGCAAAACCCTGAGCAACTTGGCTTGCAGCGCCATCGGCATCGAGACAATCTCGTCGAGAAACAAAACACCGCCATTTGCCGCTTCGATGCGGCCAATGCGCTGACGGTCTGCACCGGTAAAAGCACCGGCTTCATGGCCGAACAATTCTGCTTCCACCATGGTTTCGGGAAGCGCTGCCGCATTGATCGCCATAAATGGCCCGCTTTTCCGCGCGCTGAAATCATGCAGCGCCTGCGCAATCACTTCTTTGCCGGTTCCCGTTTCACCGGTGATCAAAACAGCTGCATCCGTTTGCGCAAAATGTAGAATCTGGTGCCGAAGAGCCTGCATTGCGGGACTGTTGCCGATGAGGCGGCTTTCCAAGCTCGAGCTGTCGGCAATCTGGGTTTTCAGGGCCCTGTTTTCCAGAACCAAGGCCCGCCTGTTACAGGCACGCCGGACAACTTCGGCTATCAAATCCGGATCGAAGGGTTTTTCGACAAAATCATAAGCGCCGGCGCGCATTGCTTCCACGGCCATCGGTACATCGCCGTGACCGGTAATCAGGATGACCGGAAGATCACTATCCAGCTCACTCACCCTGCGCAACAGGGTCATGCCATCTTCACCATCCAGCATAACATCGGACACAACGCAGCCTTTAAAATCCGGCCCGAGATTGGCCATGGCCTGGTCCGTTGTTTCCACCTCGATGGTTTCGAAGTCCGCCAAACGGATCCATTGCCGCAGGGCGGCCCGCATTGATGGGTCATCATCAACAATCAAAACAGGTGTATTCGTCGATGCTTGGCTTTGCGGCGGGATCGAAGTCATTCGGCGATCGCAGGCTCCAGATATTCGGACGGGTCATCCGCGGTATCGCCGGACTTTAACGCCGGCACTTTAAGCTCGAAAACAGCCCCCTTGGGCCTGTTTCCTGAGACAGACAGTTCCCCGCCCAGGTCTTCTGCAATTCGCATGGAAATGGCAAGCCCCAAACCCATCCCTTCCGAATTGGTTTTGGTTGAGAAAAACGGATCAAAGATACGCTCTCTCAAACCGATGGGAATCCCCGGACCATTGTCGAGCACCCTAATCAGAACGCTGGTGCCTGTTTCTTCGACCCGGAGCTGAACGACACCATCATCTTTATCTGCCGCTGCATCTGCCGCATTCCGCAAGAGATTTACGAGGATCTGCTCTATGCGCAATGGCGCAGTTTCCACGATCAACGGCGTAACTGGCATGTCAATTTTTAAGAGAACCCCGGTTTCTTCAAACCGTGGGCGCGCGATTTTCTCAGCCGCTTGGATGCTTTCACGAAGATCGACGTTTTCGATCCGGCTTTCGCCCGGGCGCGCAAATCGCTTTAGCTCTTGGGTGAGACTGGTCATGCGCGTCTGCAAAGAGTCTATTTCCTGCAAGTTTTCCGCCGCCGTCTGAGTGTCCCCTTTTTCTAAGAACTTCCGGGTTCCGGCAACGAACATGCGGAGCGCGGACAGGGGCTGGCTGAGTTCATGGACGACAGCTGCCGACATTTCCCCGACCGCAGCCAAACGGTTTGAACGGGCAAGTCCGCGCTGCGCTTCCAGCAAGGCATGTTCGACCCGGCGGCGTTCTTTGATTTCACCCACAAGCCGCTGGTTGAGATCTTTAAGGTCGGCCGATTCCTGACGCAGCAAAGCAGATGCCTTGCGAAGACGCCGGCCACGCAGACCGAGAACGATCACCGCATAAAACAAACACAACGTCAGCGTCACAGCCCAAATGGGCAAGGCACTGTTATGTGTTTCTTCAACCGGCACCAGAAAATGCAGTTTCCATCCGAGCAGACCGACATCCGTTGAATTGTGCCGGAATGTTTGGCGGTCGATGGTAAGTTGTTTTTGACCGGTCACGGGCTGGCCGCTCACCGGTTTCAACGTCTCCTTGGCATATTTTTGACTGCTTGCAATAGCCGCGCGAGTTTCTGGCGGCAGGTCCGCAAGTGTCCGATACCGCCAATCCGGCCGGCTGGAGAGAAAAATCACACCATCCGCATCTGTGGCAAAAACAAGTTCGCCGCCTTCCGCCCAGGCTGTTTCCAGATCCCTTGTATCGACCTTTACGACAGCAACACCAACAGGCTCACCTTCAACAGGTGTTGGCCGGGCAAGGAACAATCCTGGCCGCCCGGTGGTCAACCCGATCGCAAAAAACTGCCCTTCTTCGCCCCGCATGGCTGCTTTGAAATAGGGTCTGAAGCCATAATTCCGGCCGACAAGCGACAAGGGCTTTTGCCAATTGCTGGCGGCAACCGTCGTGCCTTCCGCATTCATGACATACAGCAGATCCGCACCGGAATTTGCCGCCATCTCTTCCAAAAAGCGATTAGCGCTTTCGGCCGGCTGGCCCAATCCAATAGACGCGGTGGCCCTCGGGTCGCGGGCAATCATATAAGGCAGATACCGGTATTTCTGGTATTCGCCGACGATCGTTTGCCGGTAGAGTGTTAAACGTTCGGCGGCCTTCCGGTCGACACCGTCCTCATCCAGCTCCTGAAAGACGTACGCCAGCGCTACGGCCGTTATGATCAGGAGAAGCGGCGGCAGAGCCAATATGAGCCAACGGGTCGACATGGCCTCTTATTGCCGATTTTTTTATCTGCCGCCACTGCAGGAGCGATAAGGCATCATCTTTTGATAAGGGTCAAAGACGTCAAATTCCAGAACCCTATAGATTTTTGACAGGGCTGGATTAGTCTGAAACCGGCCATAGGAGGGTATGATGCCGATCAAAGATATTCTGACGATTCTGGATTTGGCGGGCGAGCAGCCAGCCGCAAAATACGCTTTGGAATTCGGACGTGTACACGACGCCCATGTCACCGGACTGGCTGTCTCGTTTGAGCCTGTTGTCCCGGCATTCGCAGCCGCACCGATGCCGGTTGACTATCTTCAGGCGGCCCACGACCAAGCTGTTGCTGCGGCCAAGGACGCCCAAAGTCAATTCGACGAATTCGCCCGACTGGCCGGCGTAAACAACGAAAGCCGTTTGGCGGAGATTTTGACCGGAGGCCCGCTGGACAATGTTCTCGTGCATTGCCGGGCAACAGATCTCGTCGTGATCGGGCAAAGCAATCCAGATACGCCGGAGCCCATGCGTGAATTGCTAATCGAAACGGTTCTGTTTGAGAGCGGCGTGCCAGTTCTTCTGGTTCCCTATATCGGCAGCAAGGCTTTTGAACCCAACAATGTGCTTATCGGCTGGGATGGCAGCACAACGGCCACCCGCGCCATCCATTCGGCGCTGCCGGTTCTGGAAAAGGCCGACAAGGTTACAATCCTCGTCATTGAAAAGAGTGCCAATTCAGACAATGGCCAACCTGGCGCGGAAGTTGCCAATTACCTTGCCCGGCACAATATGAATGTCACGATTGAGGTGGTGAACAATCCGCAGACAGGCGTTGCAGACACCGTGCTGAACCACGTTTCAGACAACGGCAACGATCTGGTCGTCATGGGCGGCTACGGCCACAGCCGGATGCGCGAGTTCCTGTTTGGCGGGGCAACCCGCGAGATTTTAGAATCCATGACTGTTCCGGTTCTGATGGCCCACTAAGGCCTGATAAATTGCCGCACGCCCGCGCCCAACTTTTTTGAGCGCGGGTATTTTTTTGTCTTAAAAAGTCGCTAGTCTCCGATCAGCCTGCAATAGTCCGGGAAAGGATCCCGTTGTGACCATCCGCAATCTCGATGGTTTTTTTGCACCAAGCTCCATTGCCGTCCTCGGTCCTTGCCGCCATCCAGGCGTTTTGACGGACAAGTTGATTGCATGCCTTCACGCGATTGAAGAAAGCCACAAGGTGACACTGGTCGGGATAGATTATTCCGTCCCCTTCAGCGGGCAGAGCGTACGAACACTGTCCGATCTCAAACAGACACCAGATCTGGTAATTTACCTGGCAAAGGCAGAGGCTCTTCCTGAGATCATCGAAGATCTCGGCGCCCGCGGCACAAGGGCAGTGCTGATCCCCTCGCCCGGTTATGAATCCTGGCCGGAGCCGGTCATGCAGGCTTGCCGTGAAGCGGCCCGAAAAACCAATCTGCGCTTGATCGGCCCCGGCAGTCTGGGAGTTTCAGTCCCGGCCAAAGGGCTCAATGCGCTGCTGAGTGCAGAACAGCCTACAAAAGGTGACATCGCCTTCTTCTCCCGCTCTGGCGCTGTCTTGAACGCGACCCTTTCCTGGGCCAAGACCCACAACACAGGTTTTTCATCCGTAGTGTCCCTTGGCGCGCGGATCGATGTCGATGTCAGCGACCTGATTGACTATTTCGCGCAGGATTACCGCACGCGCGCCATCGTTCTGCATCTGGAAGGCATAGCCGTTCCGCGGAAATTCATGTCGGCGGCCCGGGCGGCGGCGCGCAGTAAACCTGTTATTGTCCTCAGATCCGGCCGGAGCCGGGACACCGGAGGCACCGGGCGCACCCATGCCGGACGGCTGGCTAAATCCGACCTTGTCTACGAAACCGCGTTCCGTCGCGCTGGTCTCTTACGGGTCTACGATCTCGACGAAATGTTCGAAGCGCTGGAAACCCTTTCTCATGTCCGGGTGCCGCAGTGCCGCAACCTTGCCGTTATCGCGAACGGTCACAGCCTCGCAAGCCTGGCCTATGACCGGCTGGCCGCGCTCGGCGCCAATTTTGCGTCCTTGAGCGAAGAGACCCAATCCGAACTGCAACACTTCATTGGCAAGTCGCGCGATCTCGATGACACATCTGCGGGGCAAGCCTCGATTATTCTTCCAGAAGATACCTCTGCCGAGGAATTGACCTCAACGATCACCTCGGTTCTTAAAGATAAAAACGTGGATGGTGCTGTCGTATTGCAAGCCGCCAGCGCCTTTCAACCTTTGCCGGCCTTGGCCTCTGCCATCGCGGATGCTGCCAACCAGGATCGTAAGCGGCCGGGACGCCGAAAAGCCCTGGTTGCCGGACTGATCGGCGGCGACAGTGCAACACGTAAAGTCCTGACGGACGCAAAGGTGCCCAATTACGCCAGTCCGGCGGAAGCGGCACGCAGCCTGATGCATCTGGCACATGATGCCCAGGCACGTGAATTCCTGATGGCAGCGCCACCCAGCCTGCCGGCCAGTTTCACACCCGACACCAAAACCGCACGCTCCATAGTCGAAACGGCTTTGGCCGAAGACCGGATCTGGCTGACACCAAAAGAGGTCTGCGACATTCTCCGAGCATATGATTTGCCGATCATGGCAACGGACATGGCAACAACGCCTCAGGCCGCCGGCAAACTGTCTGAACCCTTTTTTAAGACGGTCAAGCATTGTGTCGCTAAGCTGATCTCGCCTGATCTGCCATTTAAATCCAAAATCGACGGTGTCCGGCTTGGCTTGGAAAATCCGGCTGCGGTCGAACAGGCCGCCAAGGAGCTCATCGATAACACCCGCCGGGACTATCCCGATGCTCGGATATCCGGAATTTCGGTTCACCCCATGCTGGAAGACCGGCACGGCCTGGAACTTTATCTTGGCCTTGCGGAAACACCGGAATTCGGACCTGTTCTGGTGTTCGGCCAGGGCGGAACGGCGATCGAGGAGAGCGAAGATATCGCCCTTGAACTGCCGCCACTTGATCTGAATTTGGCAGAAGCGCAAATTAACCGAACCCGGATCGCACGCCTGCTTGATGGCGGGCACTCCCGGCCAGCCCTAGATAAGGCAGCACTTGCGGAAGCCTTGGTCAAACTCTCGCAGATCACCATCGATGTCCCCGAGATCCAGGAGCTGGACATCAATCCGATGGTGTCATTGCCCTCCGGCCTGGTCGCACTGGATGCGCGGATGACACTCTGCCATCCGCAAAAACGCCCCGGGCGAACCGGTGGCAGCCGTTTGGCAATTGCGCCCTATCCGAAGGAATGGGAGCAAACCCTAACAGTGAAGGGCGGGCGGCAAGTCTTTGTCCGGCCGGTGCGCCCGGAAGACGAAGACATGTTCAAGGCCTTCTTTGAACAGATCTCTCCGGAAGACTTGCGCCTTCGGTTTTTTGCACCTGTCAGGGAATTCAGCCACCGGTTTCTCGCCCGATTGACACAGCTCGATTATGCAAGAGCTATGGCTTTTACCGCGCTCGACCCGGAAGATGGATCTTTGCTTGGCGTTGTCCGCCTGCATGCTGACCCCGACCACCACACAGGCGAATATGCCGTCATGGTGCGCTCGGATCTGAAAGGCTATGGCCTTGGCTGGGCGCTGATGAAACTGATCATCCGTTATGCGAAAGCGGACGGGATCGAGACCATCAAGGGTGAAGTTCTGAAAGAAAACACCTCAATGATCTCGATGTGTCAGGCGCTCGGATTTAAGATCACAACATCCCCCGACGATGCGGGAATTTCAGATGTGATCTTGCCCGTTACGGATTTGCCTGAGGACAGCGCCTGATCTGTTGGCTCAACCCTTTTCGGCCGCTGCTCGGATCTGGCTGAGGCTGGCGCCAGGGGTGATGGCTTCCGGATCCAGCTTCAAATGCAAGATAGCCGGTTTGCCAGAAGCACGCGCCCGCTCATAAGCCGGACCGAACTCTTCGGTCGTCTCAACCGTTTCACCAAAGGCGCCATAACATTTCGCCAATTCGGCAAAATCCGGATTGACCAACTTGGTCGCCGATGGACGGCCCGGGTAGGTACGTTCTTGGTGCATACGGATGGTGCCATACATGCCGTTGTCGATGACCAGCACGATAATGTTGGCGGCTTCCTGACAGGCTGTACCGAACTCTTGCATGGTCATTTGCAGGCAGCCGTCCCCGGCAAAACACACGACCTCGCGGTCTGGGAAAGTAAGCTTTCCAGCGACCGCGGCTGGAAGACCGTAGCCCATCGACCCAGAGGTTGGGGCGGCTTGTGTGGCAAACCGGCGGAACCGGTGAAACCGGTGCAGCCATGTGGCGTAGTTGCCTGCGCCATTGGTGCAGACCACATCTTCCGGCAGGTTGTTCTCCAGCCACTCCATGACGCCGGACATCTGTAAACTGCCTGGGATTTCCGGTCGCGCTCCAGACCAACCCAGATAATCTTGATGGGCCTTTTCCGCTTCACCGGCGCCCTTTAGTTCTGCTGGTGGTTGCAGGCCTTCAACCGCCTTACAGAAAGCTGTCGGGCTGGCGTTGATCGACAAATCCGCCCGGTACACTCGGCCGAGCTCTTCAGCATCGGCATGAACATGCACCAGCTGCTGGCTCGGGGCCGGGATATCCAGCAAGGAATAAGACTGGCTCGGCATTTCCGACAGGCGGCCACCAACCAGCAGAATCAAGTCGGATGCTTTGACGCGGGCGAGCAGTTTCGGATTGATACCGATGCCAACATCGCCGGCATAGTTCGGATGCAGATTGTCGAACAGCATTTGACGGCGGAAGGAACAGGCAACCGGCAGATCAAACCGTTCCGCAAAGCGGGTGAAGGCGGCAACAGCTTCTTCGGACCATCGGCTGCCGCCGAGAATGGCGATCGGCCGTTCCGCCGCCCAAAGCCGCTTTTGCAAATCTGCCATTTGCGGCAGGCCTGGATAGGTCTCAACTTGCTGCCAGGCTGGCGGTTGAGCAACATCGGCGAGTTCCACAAGTGTGTCTTCCGGCAGAGCCAGAACCACAGGCCCTGGGCGTCCAGAAGTCGCGACATGATAGGCGCGGGAGATGAACTCCGGAACCCGGTCTGCGTGATCGATCTCCGCCACCCATTTGGCAATGCCGCCGAACATCTGGCGATAGTCGACTTCCTGGAAGGCTTCGCGCTCGCGCATACCCCGCTCTATCTGACCAATAAACAGGATCATCGGCGTGGAATCCTGGGCAGCCACATGGACCCCTGCGGACGCATTGGTTGCTCCGGGTCCCCGGGTCACCATGCAGATCCCCGGTTTGCCGGTCAGCTTGCCATGGGCGTCGGCCATCATCGCCGCGCCGCCTTCCTGGCGGCAGACGGTCACCGGGATGGATGCATCATGCAGAGCATCGAGGACTGCCAGATAGCTTTCACCTGGAACACAATAAACGCGCTCCGCTCCATGGCGCTCAAGCGCATCTACCAACAACTGGCCACCGGATTTCGCTCCGCTATTCATTCCCATCCCTCATGACATTAGGTTTGATCTATGGCAGGTGTTATAAACATAGTCCAATATTTGAGGCTCTGGCAGAGTGGCCCGTCACATTAATTTGCAATAACATCATTCCTTTTTGGATTGAATAGGCGATCAAGCACCTAACAACACAACGCTACCGACCTTGACAAAACGCAGCAAGATTACGCCACGATCAAAGATAGGAATTTCGCGATTCAATCACAGTAAATTCAATTTACACTATTGAAATTTTTAAGTGCGTTACTTTGATATCGGCTGTTATGTGTGATTACTGAAAGTTATCACAATGTCGAAATTAAGTATTCTTAAGGAGATCATTGTGAATAAACACGAGATCAAGTTGGTTCAAGACAGCTTCGCGAAGGCAGCCCCCTTAGGAGAGAAGGTTGCAGAGATTTTTTATCAAGAATTATTTGAAATAGACCCTGCGCTGAAATCTATGTTCAAGAACGATATGAAAGACCAGGGCAAGAAGCTACTGTCCGCCTTGACCATGATTGTCCGAAATCTGGAAAACACTGATGTGATCGTGCCTGCCGCCGAAAAGCTTGCAGTCAAACATCTCGATTACGGTGTGACTGCCCGGCACTACACGTTTGTTGGTAATGCACTTCTTCGAACCCTGAAAAAGGGGCTTGGAAACGAATTTACGCCCGAAGTGAGAGAAGCCTGGATTACAGCTTATCAATTGCTCGCGGACGTGATGCGCGCTGCTGCCTATCCGCAACAGCGCTCAGCAGCCCGTGGCTAGGGCCAGGACCCAAGTGTTTTTTAAACAGACTGAACGGTCACCACCTGGAAGGTGTGTAGGTCACCGTCTTCATCTTTGATCGAGACATATTCACCCGGTGTGAACGCGTGCGCTCCAAACCGGTAGCCCGCTTCATCGTCATCATCACCGTCAATGTCATAGTGGAACGCCCATGAACCGCCTGGACGGTGAATCAAATGACCAATCTCCTCGACCTCGTCGCCCCAGAATCGGCGCACGCGGCAATGATCGCGTTCTTTTTTCCAAAGACCGGCGTCAATATGGCCGGTCTCATCCAGTGGTGCTGTAAATTCATACCCATGACGCGCCGAGCCTTGCGGAAACTCTTTGGTCCGGGCCAGGTTCAGCCTGATCTTTTTCAAAGCTGGAAAGTCGTTCATGGAGCCCTCCTAGTGCTGACAAGTACTCTTATATGTGCCACATCGCTGTGACCTTACATTGAGAAGAATCAAACCTGTTAGCGCACCTGTGGGGCAAACTGCCCGTTAACAGACGAAGGACGGATCATGGATCGCACAGACACACAGAACGAGGCACTCTCCTATTTCGAAGGCCTCCCGTCCGACGACCCGTCCCGACCGGATGTGGTCCGCATCGACACCCACGCGAACGTAGTGTTTCTGGTTGGGTCAAAAGCTTACAAGATCAAACGCGCCGTCCAATTCCCCTTTCTCGATTATTCTACATTGGCGCTGCGTGAAGACGCCTGTAAAGCTGAAATCACCTTCAACCAGGCAAATGCACCCGAGATCTACCTCCGGGCGCTGCCAGTTACCCGTCAAGAAGATGGCTCCCTTGCCCTGGACGGAGGTGGCACTCCAATAGAATGGGCGGTTGAGATGAATCGCTTCGACCGCAGCAATGAACTGGACTCTGTCGCTGCCAACAGCGTTTTTTCTTATCGATTGTCCGAACAGCTCGCACAAATGATGGTGTCCGCGCACGCGCATGCTCCGCTGAGAAAGGGGCCGGATTTTTATTCCGAACTCGCTACCTATGTGGATCAAAATGATGCGGCCTTTCACGAGCATCCAGAGTTGTTTGCTTCCGATGAGGTCCATCATTTAACACGCGCTTCAAGAGCAGCCCTTGCGTCCATTCACGATCTGATCCTCAAGCGCGGTGAATTGGGCTTGATCCGGCGGTGCCATGGCGATGCGCACCTGCGCAACATCGTCCTGATAGATGGCAAACTGGTACTTTTCGATGCCGTGGAGTTTTCTGACGCCATTGCCACCAATGACATTCTATATGATCTCGCCTTTTTGCTGATGGACCTTTGGGAACGAGGTCAGCCGAAGGCCGCCAACAGGGTCTTCAATCGTTATCTGGACCTCAGCCCACTAACGGAAAATCCGGAAGGCCTCGCGGCCTTGCCGTTTTACTTGATGATGCGCGCGGCAATCCGCTCCAAAATCGCAGCTGCTTCAGCGCTCAACCAATCTGACCCGGCCTTGAAAGCGGCCCAACAAGCGCAGGCGAAAACCTATTTCAAGTATGCCTTGGGCTTTTTAGAGCCGTCACAGCCGGAGCTTTTGGCAATCGGCGGGCTTTCCGGCACCGGCAAGACGACACTGGCCTATGGACTGGCCCCGGAGATTGGCCGGGCACCGGGCGCGCGGGTGTTACGAACTGATGTCAAACGCAAAAAACTGCTTGGCCTATCAGAAACTGAAAAAGCCCCAAAAAGCGCCTATACCAAAGAAGCTTCCGACAAAATTTATCATGCTGTAGATGCCGAAATGCAGGCTGTGTTAGCTGCAGGTCATTCGGCGATTTATGATGCTGTTTTTGCGGCAGAAGCTGAGCGCACGGCCATTGAGACAGTGAGCGCACGGGTTGAGGCCGGGTTTCACGGTCTTTGGCTTAGCGCCGATGCTGACACACTGAAGCAGCGGATCAAAGCACGTGACGGCGATGCTTCTGACGCAACAGCCGAGATTGTTGATCAGCAACTCACCTACGATCTCGGCCGGATGACCTGGCCGCAGGTGGATGCCGGTGCCGACGCCGACACTGTTCTGCGTCAAGCAAAGGCAGCTTTATAATCTTTTGCCCAGAGCTCTAGAGGCCAGCTGCCCGCATCGCTGCGGCAGCTGCGGCAGCGCAGAAAACGGCCACATATTCCTTGCGCAATTTGATTTGCGCGGCCGCGGCAACGATCAGACATAATCCAACGGCCAGGCCGCCCTTCAAGATGATCGGCAAGATGGTCGAGACGATGATCGCCCCCGGGAGTGCTTCCAGCCCCCGTCGCACGCGGGGTGTCAACGGCATACGCCCCATGACCCAATAGCCGCCGGCACGTAAGGCATAGGTTGCCGCTGTCATCCCCAAAACGGCAAGTACAAACATCATGTCTGCGGAAAAAGCACCATCAGTCATCGAGATACGCCCCCGCAAATGCACCGGCTATCGCGCCGGTAAAGATGCTCCAGTAACCGCCCACCAAGGCCCAGGTGGCTGTTGCTACGACGCCGGCAACCAGCCAGCTCACAGTCTGACGTTTGCCCTTCCACAATGGAACCAGCAGGGCCGCAAAGAAGGCCGGTAGAATAACATCGAGACCAAAAGCCTTCGGATCAGAGATAAGGCTGCCAGCAAAGTATCCTGGGATCACAGACAAGGACCAGACGGTCCAAGTGATCAAACCGCTGCCCAGGTAAATCCCCCAATCCCGCGTGCCTTTGTCATATTCGGACAGGGATATCAGCCAATTGAGATCTGTCAGGAAGTAAAGAGCCGGATAGGTCTTATAGCCCGGCACCTGACCTAACCAAGGCCGCAGGCTGGCTCCGATCAGCAGCATGCGCATATTGACCGCTGCCGTCACACCAACCATTGCCACAAGCGTTCCCCATGTCAGGGGATCGCTGTAGACTTCCATGGCCACAAACTGGCTCGCCCCGGCAAACACCAGGGAATTCATCAATATGGTCTCCAGAAAGGTCAGGCCTTTTTGCGCTGCGACCGTGCCGAAGACCGCGCCCAGCGCGATAATTCCCGGAAACACGGGAACACACAAAAGAGCCCCCTGAACACAGCCTTTGAAGCTGAGGGTGACATTACGTTCCAACATATTTGTCCTGTAGCCGGCTTAGCCGGTCATCGATGGAATTCCAACCATCATTGTTCCTGATCCGCGCCAATAGGACCAATGAAACCTTTTCATCCGGTCTATCAATAATCGTGGTGGAACACGGCTCTTACATCATCACGTCATAGATCATGCGAAGGCCTGTAAACCCGAGGAACAGCGCAAATATCAGCTTCAGTTTTGACGGGTCAATCGCATGGGCGATCTTCGCTCCCAAGGGCGCTGCATAGGTAGACGCAGGAATGATCAAAAAGAAGCCGATCAGATTGACATAACCGAGTGAGAAGGGCGGCCGGCCTTCCGCGTTCCAACCGAAAAAGACCGACAACAGTGTTCCGGGTACCGCAATAATCAGTCCGATCGCGGCAGCCGTACCAACCGCCTTGCGGATCGGATAGTTGAACAAAGTCAATGTGGGTACGCCCAGTGTTCCACCGCCGATGCCCATCATCACTGAGATACCTCCGATCAGAAATCCGAGTACTTCCTTAAGGGGGGAACCTGGAAGAGTGTCAGCCAGCGCCGAGCCGTTTTTCCGGAACATCATGTTGGCAGAGACCGCAAGCGCGACCACGCCAAAGACCAATGTCAACGCGCCGCCGGAGATATTGCCGGCCAAGGTCGCACCAGCGACAACACCGATCGCAATCGCCCACCACCAGCGTTTTAGAAGATCCATATCCACGCTGCCGCGCTGATGATGCGCCCTCGCCGAGGACGTACCAGTTGCCAAAATAGTTGCAAGAGACGTTCCGACCGCAACATGCATCAGAACAGAAGGATCGATCTTCAAGGCAGTGAACATATAGTAGAGAACCGGCACGATCACGATGCCGCCGCCGACCCCCAAAAGACCGGCGATGATCCCTGCCACCAGGCCGGTTGCCAAAAGAGCCGCAGCCAATAGACCAAGCGAAACGAGACTGAGATCTTCCACCAGACGTCCTCATCATTTTATCAGGCGCATTTATCACAAGCTGCCCGTTCCTTAACGAAAAGACAGGAGCGCCAACTGCATACCGGCGTACACAATAGTGACGCCAGGCAAAAACGCCAGCCCACAACATTCATTCCCCGTTTGCACAAATGCAGCTGGTCTCCAGAGCAAGCCTCGATGCAGTTCCGCCACACCTCACTCAAAAACCGGACTACAACACACTTTATACTTGCATGTCAGGCAATCAATCCATGTGATGCGCGCCATCACAGGAGAGCCTATGCCAGCACATCGTCTTGCCGTTTATACATTCAACCAGTTTGTTGCCCCCTTCCAATCGGATGCAATCAAGGGGTTCCGGGATGCCGAACCTGGCGCTTTCGCCGCCATCGAAAATGCAAACGGTTTTTTCGCCCGGTCTGGTTATGACGGTGAAGAAGGACCGGAGAGTTGGGGCCTTCAGGTCTTCCCAAAGTGCTGGCAAAACTTGAATGGTGACGGCTGGGCGCCGTCCACCCTGTCCCTTTGGGACTCCATGGAAGCCTTGATGGCCGCGACCTATCACGGCGACCACGGTGATGCTTACCGGCAAGGCCACAAGTGGCACATAAAGGCTAATCACATTCCTGAATATGTGCTGTGGTGGGTCTCGGACGGCCACCGCCCGGACTGGTCCGAAGCGGTCGCCCGGTTCGAAAACCTCATTGCGGCCGGTCCAAATGCGCAGGCTTTTTCCTTCAAACAAGCCTTTGCACCCAATGGTCAGCGGATCAAACCGGACACCGCACGGATAAAGGCGCTCGCTGCGCTCAACCGAACTTTAAGCACCTCTGCTTGATCGGATCTGACGACTCTGATTGTTCAAGAATAGACGACTAATCGTCAAATGATGGCGCAATTGTAAATCACGACCGACACGACAATCTTAAGACCAACAATGCGGACCGTTCCGCCAAGCTCTTGAAAGGATTGTTGTTATGTCTCAGATCTACCGGGCATCCGAAGCACGCGGCGATGCTGATTTCGGCTGGCTGAAAAGCAAACATACGTTTTCTTTCGGCTCTTATTTTGATCCGAACCACATTGGTTTCGGCGCGCTTAGGGTCATCAACGAAGACCGTGTCGCGCCGACAGCCGGCTTCCCGACTCATCCGCATGAGAACATGGAGATCATCTCCTATGTGGTCTCCGGTGGGCTGGAGCACAAAGACAGCCTTGGCACAGGGTCTGTCATACGTCCTGGTGAGTTGCAGCGCATGAGTGCTGGCACTGGCGTCCGGCACAGCGAATACAATGCCTCGAGCACAGATCCGGTGCACTTCCTGCAGATCTGGATCGTGCCGGAAGAAGACGGACTTGCTCCGAGTTACGAGCAGAAGGCGTTTCCAACCGAGGAGCGTAAGGACGCTCTGCGGCTGATTGGTTCCCGCGACGGCCGCAACGGGTCGGTTACGATCAATCAGGATGTCGACCTTTACGGCTCGCTCCTGACTGCGGACCGCAGCCTTGCGTTTGACGTTCGTTCCAGCCGCAAGGTTTGGGTCCAGATCGTCAGGGGCAAATTGAATGTCAATGGCCAGCAGTTGACCGCTGGCGATGGCCTCGGGGTCCTAGAGCAAGGTGCACTTTCATTGAGCGCCCAGGAAGACTCAGAATTTCTGTTGTTCGACCTGGCCGCCTAACTGCACCAAATCCTGGAAGCGCGCAGTGCATTCCCTGCGCGTCCTATGTAGAGGAAACATCATGACCGAAACCGTCCTTCCGACAATCAGCCTGGAAGTCGAGGGAGCCAAAGGCCGCTACGTTGCCATCGTCGACGGCATCCCGGATCCAGCCGAATTAACTTACTCGATCGTCAACGACCGCCTGATTATTGCCGATCACACTGGCGTGCCGGACACGATGCGCGGGCTTGGTGTCGGCAAAGCACTGGTGGAACGACTGGTCTCTGATGCACGGGAAAAACAGTTCAAGATCATGCCGCTATGCCCCTATGTAAATGCCCAGCGACAAAAACACCCAGAATGGGCGGACGTTTTCCAGAACTAACGCTGTTGGATCAGTTGCGCCGAAGAGACGGTTATGCCCTCCTGAATGACAACGCTGGTCGGAACACCGCAGCCACGCAGCGTGTGAAGCGCGTCGGTCAGGAGGTCTCCGGCCTGCTCAAAGGCGGCGGAAGTTATGTCGGGCCCTGCAGAGCGAATACCGTCGGCTGCCTCGCGCAAACCAACCAGATTGGCATTCAGCTCCGTCAATTGACGTTTCAGCTCCGGATCTGCTTTCAGGCTTGGGCTTTGCAACCACTCTGATATCTCTTGAACCCGATCATCCAGGTTTTCCAAATTGTCTTTGAATTCCGCCGGCGTGACTTGCAGGCGTGCAAGCGTTGCTCCCGTCACCGCGCCGGCGACACGGGTACCGGCTTCTTCAACCTGGTGAAGCACCAACAACGCCAAAACACTTGCAGCGATCACCAGTAAAGCCGTTGCATTGATCAGGGCCAGCAGCAACTGTCCTGGCAGCCGGATCAATCTGCCCCAAAGTCCCTGCCGCTCTTTCGCCATTGCCGTATCTCCCTCGTACCTGCCGCCGGAAAACAGTCGGCGCTGTCAGATTGAAGTCTGTTCAAGAAACACGGCAAGCTAACACGGTTCCGTTAAGGGAGTTCCCAACGTACCTGATGCGCGAAATTTATTATTTGTGGGGGAATGGTACAGACGAGTGGATTCGAACCACCGACCTTCGGAGCCACAATCCGACGCTCTAACCAACTGAGCTACGTCTGCATAAGGCCTGAACTAGCGCGGGCTATATTTGCCCGGTCCGCCGATTTCAAGGGCGACTTCTAACGCCGTTTTTTCCGTCCGGCAAGCGCCAATTTTTAGAAAAATACAGCTTGTTGAAAAGCAAATGCCCGAAGCGAGAGGCTCCGGGCATAAAAACTCGTCACGGCATAGATGCCTGCAGTCTTAGTTGACCTTCAAATCCTTGAAGGACTTTTCGACCGCTTCCTTGACCGGAGCAGAAACGTCGGTGCTAAGCTTGGTGGCCAGTTCCTGCATTTCTTTGGTCTGGGCGCTTAGCGTGTCAAATTGCTGACGTGCAAACGTGGACTGCAGCTCGATGGCTTCGGCAACAGTCTTTACAGACATGATGTCTTTCATGAAGCTGAAAGTCGCATCAACGTTAGCTTTGGCCGCATCAACAGCCTTGTGATTGAACTCAACCACGCCCTGGCGGGAAGTTTCAAAAGTATCTTCCATCAGATCGGTTGCATCTTCAGCAGCGGTTTTCACCTTGGCGTAGGCTTCACGTGCGTTTTCGATGCCTTGTTCGGTTGCTTCACGGAAAGCAGCCGGAACTTCCATTTTCGGCATTGCGAAAGCTTCAAAGTCCGGGAATGCAGCGGCAGCGGCCGGAGCAGCTTTGGCTTTGGAAGCACGGGCTTTGGTAGCCGGTTTTGCAGCAGTTGTCTCAGTCATGATCTCATCTCCTAGAGTCCGGATGCGATCATTGGTGAAAATCATCTCCGCCGGTCGTCTCCCGGCGGACCCTGTCGTCATCCGCATCCCCTACATAGGACACCTCTTGTTGCATTGCAATATTTTTTTGCATTGCACAATCAACTTTCCGTCGCGTTCATGCGGTTTTCCCGGGATGCAAATGCCCGGCACACGACCAAGAATTGATTTTCCGGATGTTCTCGCAGGCGCCAGCAGGTGGATGGGAATGCCACTGAAGCAAAGGCCTGACGCTTGCCGCTGGGCGGTAAGTTCCTTGCTCATAATGGTTTGGCGCAGGGATCTGCGCCAAACTCCTTGATACTCTTCTGATTGGGGTCAGTCCTTTTGAGACGCCGCTTTGGTCGCTTCGGAAACAGTCTTTGTGGCCGAATTGGAGAACTCCCGTGCCTGTTCTCCAAGGGCTTCCATCTGGGACCGCAGATAGTCCTGCTGCAGCTTCATCATATCTTCGACACTGCCCGCCCGTGCGAGATCCTGAGCGAACTTAAATGCAGAATTGACGTGTTCTTCGGCATAGCTCAGGGCTTTTTTGTTGGCGTCTGCCGCCCCCGCCTGCACGGCATGAGCGCTTTCTTCCACATTGCTGACGGCCTTGTGGGTTGCACCCATTAAATCGTCAAAAGCCTTACGTGCTTGATCTACGCTCTTTTCAGCAAAATCACGCATTTGATCAGGCACTTCAAAACCGGTCTTATCAGCTGTCATTCTGGCATTCCTCGGTTTGGGAGAAGAATTGAAATTCGTACTTGCAAGAACTTTCCATGCCAAAAATTCGTAACATGCATATGGCAGCGCGGCAAATACATGCCCTCCGATTAACCACGCCTTCATGTAAGTCCTTTAGCAACCGTGCTTATCGTGGACGATACGGCTGTTTCCCGGTATTAACAGAGTGTTAACATTGCTGATGAAAGCCCGGCGGGCGCGTTACACCTCCCTTGCCGGATGACCATTTGGAGCAGAGCATGGACCATCAGACCCAAACCTTTCTGGACCTGACTGGCACGACCGATTTGGTCGAGCTTGTGCCAGATCGGCGGGCGGCATGGTTGTGGTCCTCGGATGGTGGACGCGTGCTTTGGGCAAACGCGGCTGGCGCTGCTTTCTTTTCTGCACAATCCATCAATGATTTAGCAAATTTGGCTGCGTTGGAGCGCTCGCCTGCCCGTCCACATATTGCACGTATAGCCGCTTCTGGGTTTACCGACCGCTTCAGTATCGACCGCCTGCGGTTCTACCGCGGTCTCAGAGTTATGTTGCTGACCTGCCAGTGCAAAAAGGTAGACCTCGCAGATGGCGAAACCGCAGCTCTGATAGTCTGTGCCGACAAAGGATTTACGACGACCAAAGATCCGGTCACGACGTTTGCACATTTGGTGGCTGGGGCTGAGACATCTGTGTTTGTCACCGACAACGGTGCTGTAAAAGAAACCACTGGAGCATTGACTGGCACTCCGGAAAACCTGGAATTGCCCAGGGGCCAAATGGCGCTTTATGGACCTCTTGACTTGGCTGGCGCCTTGCACAACGGCGCGGTTTTTAAATTGCCAGACGCGCAAAAACTCGTCGTGCTGGACAACCAAGAGATTGAAGCCGGTCTGCAAGATACGCCTCTGCCCGCTGCCGATACGGCTGAAGAACTCCCCGATCACCCGACCGAAGGAACTGGCGAAGAACCCTCTGCTTGGGCCCGGGCCGATGCTCTAGACACGGAACAGCAGCCCAGCGCGCTGCACGACACGGTACCGGAAACAGGCGACAAACTAGAAACCTCAGCATCAGACACGGTCGACGATGTACTGGTGAACACGGCTCCAGAAAACAGCGCGACAGGTGAAGAACTTCCAGTCGCTGAATTGGATACCGAAGAACCTTCCGAAGCAGGCGATGCTGCTGGAGACGGTGAGGTCATGGAGGCTGCCGCGTCCTTAGATGATACGCCGGAAGCAACCGAAGACACCGATGCGGTAGAGGAAACTGCTGTCCCTGAAACAACAGCTGAACTTGTTCCGGACGATGCTGAAGACATCAAGACCGAGGAGTTTGTTTTTCAGCCAGGGCGGCGGCCGGTCCGCTTTGCCTGGAAAATGGATATCAACCAGCGCTTCACGTTCCTGTCCGATGAGTTTTCTGAGGTGGTGGGACCGGCAAGCGCCGACATCGTTGGCTTGACCTGGGCCGAAGTTGCCGACCGGTTCGACCTCGATCCACGCGGCAGCATTGCCAGGGCACTCGACCGCCGCGACACCTGGAGCGGCAAAACCGTCGATTGGCCAGTCACAGATGCCGCGCTCCGCGTCCCTGTCGATATGGCGGCGCTGCCAGCGTTTGACCGCAACCGGAAATTTGAAGGTTACCGCGGCTTTGGTGTTTGCCGGGCAGCTGATGCCAAACCTGGTAGCCGGATCGCAGTCCTCAGCCCGGCCATGGCGGCCTTTGATGAGGGTCTCGGGGTAGATGACGCTGATACTCCAGCAGAACCCGACAAACCTGTAGCTGAAACTGCATCAGAAATTGCGGAAGTGGAGGTAGAAACCCAAGTTTCTGCCATTGAGACAGCAACACCAGAAACGGTTGAGGCTGTCTCCCCCCCTGCCCCGGCTGCAGAAGAGCTTAAGCCAAAACAACCGGATGCGTTGGCCGGCAAAACATTTATCGGCGCCAGCGCCGCGGCCTTGGTGGGATCCCTTGCCCGCTTTACTGGAACGACACCACCACCCAAAACAGAACATACCGCTCCGGCGGCACCGTCACTCAATCCCTCTCAAGATGATGCGGACACAGCCAATCCAGATCCGGATGACGTTTCCGAGGAAACCGCAGCAAACGATGCTGACACCGCGATTGAGGAACCGCTGACGGCTGCCGTTGCTATGGACGAAGTTCTGGAGCAGGCGGCTGCGCCTTCAACTACAGAAGAAACACCCGCGTCTGAACCAGTTGAGCCTGCCGAAAATGTCGAAAATGAATTGGCTGACGAGGGCGCGTCAGAAGCGTTTGAAGAGACACCGCCTACTGATGACAGCGGATTGATCACCGAAAACGCCGACGATGAAACCGGCGATGTAGAACCATCTGCTGCGGATCTACCGGCCGATGCTGAGATCGAAACGCCAGCAGACAGCTCAGCCTCTGCGGAGACCGAAACATCATTGGCAGATCTCGAAAGCTCCGAAGATGAACCCGCGGGAATCTCTGGAACAGCTTCTCTTGATGCCGCTGAAATTGAATCGGCGGTCAAGTCTTTGCAGAAGTCCTACAAGAAAAGCACCGAGCCAGAACCGGATCTGTTTGAAGGCAATGATGCGGAAAGCTCAGAAGCACCAGTTGACCGAGCTGCTGTCTCAGCCAGTGAGAGCGAAGAGACACTAGCCGAGACAGATGATACGGCAGCTGATGAGGCCGAAATCGAGGTTTCAGAAACAAACTCCGAGGAAGATGACAGTCAACACGAGGCCCTGTCAGTTGACACTACCGACGAAGAGCCTGAGCACAGCGACAACGCTGCAGACGAAGAACGGGAGTTCTTTGAAGAAACGGCTGCCTTTGAAGCCGAAGAACTTGCGAAAGAGTTTGAAGAAGATCTCGCGGCCTCCGACAATGTTGAGACCTTGCCTCCTGCCCACGGCGACAACGTCATTCCGCTTGCAACCGTCAAACCTCGAGTTGTTCCGGTAGACACCTCCGGTTTGTCGCGTCCGGAACGGCAAGCTTTCCGGAAAATTGCAGAAGCATTGGGCGCCCGTCTGGAAGGTGACCTGGACGGCTGGGATGAGCCGGATACGGAAGAACCGGATCTTCCCGAACTTCCGCCGGAAGTTCCAGAAGCCGGGCCTATCGATCCGACTCTTTTGGACCGGTTGCCGATCGGCATCGCCATCGCCTATGACCGGGATGTGCTTTACGCCAATAAGGCGCTCTTGAGCCTCCTGGGCTATCGGTCGATCGCCGCATTGAGCGAAGCAGGTGGCCTTGAAGCCCTCTTCATCGATGAAACCGAAGACCTTCCGGATGCCGAAGGTATGGTCGGCGAGCTTGATGAAACCATGAAGGTCCGCCTCGCAGATGGCGGCGTCCGGTCCGTTGATGCACACATGCATTCGGTCCCCTGGAATGGCAGCCGCGGTTTGATGATTTCGATCACAGAACGTACGGCCAAACCCGCTGCCGCGGGGGTCGCTCCTGCATCACCGAACTTTTTTGCTGAGGTCCGCGGTGAACTCGACCGGGCTCGAGATCAAATCTCGGAAATGGACACCATCCTGGAAACGGCGACCGATGGTGTCTTGGTTCTGGATGAAAACGGCACCATCCTTAAGGTCAACGGATCGGCAGAAGCCTTATTCAGCGCCAGCAGAGGTGAAATGATCGGAAAACCGTTCATTGATTTCCTTGCGCCTGAAAGCCACAGTTTGGCTAAAGATTACCTCGACGGGCTTTCCCGCAACGGGGTTGCCAGTATCCTGAACGACGGCCGGGAAGTTTTGGGCAAAGTTCCATCCGGCGGTTTGATCCCGTTGTTCATGACCATGGGCCGGATCAGCGGTGCGGACGATACAAAGTTCTGCGTGGTCCTGCGGGATATCACCCAATGGAAAACCGCCGAAGAAGAACTCACCCAAGCCAAACGCCAGGCCGAAAATGCAAGTTCGCAAAAATCCGATTTTCTGGCCAAGATCAGCCACGAGATCCGCACTCCATTGAACGCGATCATCGGGTTCTCCGAAGTCATGATGGAAGAACGTTTCGGTTCGATCGGCAATGAGCGCTATAAGGATTATCTGAAGGACATTCGCACCTCCGGCTCGCACATCATGAGCCTGGTCAATGACCTTCTGGATCTGTCCAAGATCGAAGCCGGCAAACAAGAACTGCAGTTCTCATCCGTCTCGGCCAACGAGATCATCAACGAATGCGTAGCGCTGATGCAACCGCAGGCGAACCGCGAGCGGGTGATCATCCGCGCGAGCGTGCCCGATACCGTGCCGAATATCGTGGCGGATCAGCGGTCGCTGCGCCAAATCGTTCTCAATCTCCTGTCCAACGGCATCAAGTATAATAAGTCCGGTGGTCAGGTGATTCTGTCGACGACTTTGGAAGCAAATGGTGAAGTTGCTCTTCGTGTGCGCGACACCGGTTCTGGCATGACGCCGAAGCAACTGGCTGCAGCCCTTGAACCTTTCCGCCAGGTGCATACGGCGCGGCGCGGCGGAGGAACCGGTTTGGGCTTACCGTTGACCAAGGCGCTGGCAGAAGCCAACCGGGCACAATTCCACATCGATTCCACGCCGGATCAAGGCACGTTAGTGGAAATCACCTTCCCGACTGAACGCGTCCTGTCAGAATAATGTCGGACGGCCAACCATCAGAGCTGGTTGAAGTTGCTGAAAATATTTGGATTGCGGAAGGGGGCATTGTGCCGTTTTTCGGCTGTGCCTACCCGACGCGTGCCGTCATCGTCCGCCTGCCTTCCGGTGCCTTGTGGGTGTGGTCGCCGATTGAGTTGACGCCAGCGCTGAAAGACCAGGTCGAAACCCTTGGAGCTCCGGCGCATCTGGTGAGCCCAAACAAGATCCATCACTTGTTTCTGAAGGACTGGAAAGACGCTTGGCCCGAGGCCCGTTTATGGGGACCTCAAAGCACAATTGAGAAGCGGCGCGACCTTTCCTTTGAGGCCCCGCTCGATCAATCCGCACCGGACACTTGGGAAGGAGCAATAGACCTTGTCCGCTTTGCCGGCTCACCCGTGATGGACGAAGTCGTCTTTTTTCACCGGCAATCCAGCACAGCCATCCTTGCTGATTTAAGCGAAAATTTTTCAGAAGAATTTCTCAACAAGCACTGGAAGCTCTGGCAACGCTGGATCGCGCGGACCTGGGGCATAGTTGTTGGCAAAGGTTATGCGCCGCTGGAATGGCGGCTGACGTTTTTCAACCGGGCAAAGGCCCGCGCATCCCGGGACATCTTGTTGAACTGGGATCCCACCGCCGTGATTATGGCGCATGGTGAGTGGCAAAAGGCCGATGGCCGCAAATTCCTCGAAAAATCGCTCGAGTGGGTGTGATCAGTAATCGCACTTAGCTTCACTGCCTACTTCTGCAAGGGCTCTTTGGGCGCACATGGCTTCCTGCAAATGATTGGCAACAATGACTTTTCCGGACTTTTTGTTGAGTTTTTCACTCCAGTTAGTTTGGAATCATTCTAAATTGTTGAAATTAAATAGCTTATTGACATTCGAATGACTAAGGGACATAAACCTGAGTATAGACTTCAGCTTAAATTTCTGAAGCACCAACAACCAGACTTCTGGGAGAATTCGATGCGTTCTACGCTCCGCGCCCTCACCGGTGCCGCTGCTCTCGCGGCAACCACTTTCGCTGCTGCACCGGCCTTCGCCGACGGTGAAGTCAACATCTATTCCTACCGTCAGCCGTTCCTGATCCAGCCGCTTCTGGATGCTTTCACAGCAGAGACCGGTGTCAAAGCCAACGTGATCTATGCCAAAAAAGGTCTCGGTGAGCGGATTTCCGCGGAAGGTGCGAACTCGCCGGCTGACATTCTCCTGACCGTCGACATCGGCCGTCTGGATGGCGCCAAGCAGCTTGGCATTACACAACCGGTCGTCTCCGACGTTGTAAACGGCAACATTCCGGCTGAATTCCGGGATCCGGAAGGTCACTGGATCGGCCTGACCAACCGTGCCCGCATCATTTATGCGTCCAAGGACCGTGTTTCTCAGGACAGCATCACATATGAAGAGCTGGCGGATCCGAAGTGGAAGGGTAAAATCTGCACCCGCTCCGGCCAGCACGTTTATTCCATCGGCCTGATCGCTTCCATGGTTGCACACCATGGCGCAGAAAAAACCGAAGAGTGGCTCGCAGGTGTCCGTGACAACCTGGCCCGCAAGCCAGCCGGCAACGACCGCGCGCAGGTCAAATCCATCTTCGCTGGCGAGTGCGACATCTCCATCGGCAACACCTATTACATGGGCAAGATGGAAACCAACGAGAAAGAGCCGGAGCAAAAAGAGTGGGCCGCGTCCGTCCGCATCCTGTTCCCGAACGTTGAAGACCGCGGCAGCCACGTGAACCTTGCTGGTGTTGTTTTAGCCAAACACGCGCCTAACAAAGACAACGCTGTCAAACTGATCGAATTCCTGACCTCTGCAGACGCTCAGAAGATCTATGCGGAAACCAACTTCGAATATCCGGTTACCCCGGGTGTTGAGGTCTCCGACCGCGTCAAAGCTTGGGGTGATCTGAAGAAAGACGCCCTGTCTCTCGACGACATCGCCAAGAACCGGAAGACCGCCAGTGAGCTGGTCGACAAAGTCGGCTTCGACAACGGTCCGTCTTCCTAAAGATCGTACCAGTCATCTCCAGAGAAAAGCGCCGTCCCCGACGGCGCTTTTTTCGTTTCAGCCAAGCCCCCAGGATGCCAACCGGAGGATTGACGCCAATGTGACCAGCCATGCGCCGAACCTATGGTAACCCACCATAGGGAGGTCCTTCATGAACCGCATCATTTCGAGCTTATCTGCACTCCTGGTTCTGCTGTCTGTGCCAACTTTGGCTGAAGCGCAGAAAGCAAACCATTTGGCCGGCAGCGCCTCTCCCTATCTGCTGCAACATTTGGACAATCCGGTTGACTGGTATCCCTGGGCGCCGGAAGCACTCGAGAAGGCCAAAGCCGAAAACAAGGTCATCCTGATCTCCGTCGGTTACGCCTCTTGTCATTGGTGTCATGTGATGGAGGAAGAAAGTTTCATGAACGAGGAGATTGCGGCGCTTTTGAACCGTGATTTCATCTCTATCAAGATCGACCGGGAAAGCCGGCCAGACTTGGATGAGCAGTTCATGACGGTAACGCAGCTGATTACTGGCGGCGGCGGCTGGCCCAATACTGTCTTTCTGACACCCGATGGCGAAGCTTTTTACGCCACGACCTATCTGCCTCCAGACCAATTGACGGAAATGCTTTCCTTAGTCACCAGGACATGGTCGGAAGAACCGCATGTGGTGGCACAAGAAGCGAAAAAAGTGACCACAGCGGTTAGTGGCTATCTCACCAAGAAGGCAGAAGCTCAAGACCTTACGAAGGATGTCATCGCTTCGATTGCCGCGAGTTTTTATGAGGGCCTCGATCCGTTCAATGGCGGTTATGGCGAAGCGCCGAAATTTCCGCGCGAGACCATGTTCCTGTTTTTGCTGGATCATGCAGAACGCACAGGGGACACACAGGCACTCACCGCCGTAACAGATATGCTGGACGGCATGATCCGAGGCGGCATCCATGATCATGTTGGCGGCGGCTTCCACCGCTATGCCATAGATCCGGAGTGGCACATCCCGCATTTCGAAAAAATGCTCTATACCCAGGCGATGACTGGGCAACTGTTGGTCCGGACCTACGCTGTTACCGGAAAACAGGCCTATCGACACGCTGCAGAGCGGCTCTTTGATTATGTTTTGCGGGATTTGCGCGATACGAGTGGCGGCTTTTATTCCGCTCAAGACGCAGACAGCCAAGACGCCACCGGCGACAAGACCGAAGGCTCCTATTACACATGGACACCGGAGCAACTCGCGCCTCTTGGCAATGAAGCGACCTTCGCCAAGGACATCTTCCAGATCACGGAAGATGGTGAGCTGGACGGCAGCAATGTCCTTCATCTTGCTGGACCTGTAAGTGAATTGGCTGCGGACCGTGGTGTAGACGAAGGGGAACTTCAGACCCGCTTAGATAACCTCCTAGCCAAGCTGCAAGAGATGCGCCGCGAGCGGCCAACCCCTGCTTTGGATCGGAAAATCGTCGTCTCCTGGAACGGTATGATGGTCCAGGCCCTGGCGGAAGCCGGATACCGTTTGGGCCGGCCGGAGTATTCCCACGCAGCCGAAGATGCAGCCGAGTTCATCAAATCGAACCTCACCGGTTCCGACGGACTTAACCGGATCAGCTTTGACGGTAAGGCCGATATTGCAGGTCAATTGGAAGATTATGCCGCTCTCGGATTGGCATTCGTTGCCCTGCACGATTTTTCTAAGAACACAAACGATAAGACCCGATGGCTTAAAGACGCAGCCGCGTTGGCAGCTGAAATCCAGACCAAGTTTGGCGCTGCCGAAGACGGCTTCTTCATGGCGCAGTCTGTTGATGGTTTAACCCGCATCCTGCCAGTCAACGATTCTGATGTGCCATCAGGCAATGCCCTGGCCTTGTCGCTGTTTTCCAAACTGGCGAACCGCTCGGCGGCTCCGGAGCTAGAACAACAAGCCTATCTCCTGGCAAGTGCGGTTTCAGGCCATGCCATCTCATTTCCCACGCAACGCGGATTTCTGATCAAAGCCCTCCAAGACCTGGACCAAGGAGAAACTGGAACCTTAAGGCATGTCGGCGGCGGTAAGGTGCGTGTGGAACTGAAATCCGCGCCCTCATCCAGCGATATCTTGCTGTCTATTTCGGTCGCCGACGGCTGGCACATCAACGCACACAAGCCATTGGAAGACTACTTCATCGCAACTGAACTGACGGCTGATGGCATTGCTCCTTCGGACGTCCAATATCCAGAACCCATCATCAAAGCTTTGTCCTTCAACGCCCAAAAACTTGCGTTGCTTGAAGGTGACTTTGACATCACGGCTGAGCTCAACACGCAAAAGGCACCAATGACACCGCAGCAAATCTCTCTGAACTTGCAAGCTTGCAGCGATGAAATTTGCCTTGCGCCGGAAACATTGAGTTTCTGGATTTGGTAGGCTGATCCAAGCCTATGTTACATTTTGCGAAATCAGATAGCTCCCGTTTCCCCAGAACATCAAGATCACACACAAAGCATGCACCAATTGCGTGTTTACTACCTTTTTCTTGCGTGAATGGACAAAAACTCACCAGAATTGCACGGCATGCGCGGCGATTTTCAGCTATCAGTGAGGGAATTGCGACAGGAGTGAGCACCGTTGAGCAGCAAAATGCATGTCTATCAATCCATTGCCCGGGCCGTGAGCGATCATGGCATCAACACCATGTTCGGCCTAATGGGCGATGCCAACCTGTTCATGGTGGACAGTTTTGTGCGCGAGTGCGACGGACGTTTTGTCCCAGCGGCTCACGAAGGCAGCTCGGTGCTCATGGCGTTGGCTTATACGCATGTTTCGGGAAAAGTCGGCGTTGCCACGGTTACACACGGTCCAGCATTGACCAATTGTATGACCGCACTCACGGAAGGCGCGCGTGGCCATATCCCAATCGTTCTCCTAGCCGGAGACACGCCTGTCGCCAATCCGCGCCACCTGCAGGGAATTGACCAACGCGAACTGGCCAAGGCGACCGGAGCCGGGTTTGAGCAGCTGCGGACACCCGATACAGTCGGAATGGATGTCGCGCGCGCGTTTTACCGGGCTCAAGTCGAACGCCGACCGATTGTCCTGAACATGCCTGCCGAATTCATGTGGCAGGAAGCTCCTTATGAGCCTCAGATGCTGGATGTTTTCACTGCACCAGGTGGCGTGGCTGAGGGCGGTATTTTGGATGAAGCCATCGGGATGATCGCATCCGCGCGCCGGCCAATGATCCTGGCCGGCGGTGGCGCAACACACGCGCGGGATCAGCTGATCAAACTCGCCGACCGGCTGGAAGCTCCCCTGGCAACGACTTTGAAAGCCAAGGGCCTCTTCCGCGATCATCCCTACAACATCGACATTTTTGGCACCCTGTCGACACCCGCTGCTTATGACCTGATCGCTCAGACCGATTGTATTGTCTGCTTCGGCACCGGTTTGCACGACTTCACCACCGATCGCGGCAAACTGATGCAAAACAAGCGGATCGTACAGGTCGATGTTGAACCGACCGCCATTGGCGGCGGTCTGCACCCAGATGCCGCCCTCATCGCCGATGCGGGCCTGACGGCTGAAACGATCCTCTATTGGCTGGATGAAGCCGAGATCCCGGCCAGTGGTTTTACCCGGGAGCTGGACACCGAAACGCTGACGGCACATCCGGTAGACGCCAAGAAGACCGCCGATGGGTATGTCAACTATGTCGCCGCACTGCAGCGGTTCGAGGAAGCTCTTCCCAAAGATCGTGTTCTGGTAACCGATGGCGGTCGCTTCATGACCGAAGTTTGGTGCCGGATCTCCGCCCCCGATCCGAAAAGTTTCGTGAATACAGCGAATTTCGGTTCCATCGGCCTTGGACTTCAGGAAGCCATCGGTGCCGGTGTGGCGGCTCCGGACCGGCCCGTTGTGCTTTTCAGCGGCGACGGCGGCTTCATGATGGGCGGCATCAACGAGTTCAACACCGCTGTGCGCCTCGGCCTCGACCTCATCGTGATCGTCGCCAATGACTCAGCGTATGGCGCAGAACACATTCAGTTTCTCGACCGGCAAATGGACCCGAGCTTGACGGTCTTCCATTGGCCGTCCTTCGCGGAGGTGGCCACCTCGCTGGGCGGACTAGGGATCGAGGTGCGGTCTGATGAAGAGCTGGAAACCGCGCTTGAAGCGGTCAAAAACCGCAAGGGACCAGTGTTGATTGATCTGCGCCTTGATCCGCACGACGTGCCACGTATGCGGATCTGATATCAGCAGACATCAGCTAGATTAGAAACTCTCGTCAACAAACATGGAGCGCCGCGATGAGCGGCGCTTTTGCTTTTTGTATTGAAATTCGATGCGGACAGCCCTTTGAGACTTCGCTCGTCCTTTGCTTTTTGCGGCAAGAGCCGCTAGAGCTTTTGCGAAGCATTACCAACGACAAAGACAGCTCGTGCTCCGCACCCCTTCACACTCGTTTACAGACCGGTTTTGGCAGTTTTCAGCGCTCATTATAGCGCTTCTTGTGCTGTTGCCGCTGGCCGCGATCGTCTGGATCGCTTTTACGCCAACCGGTGAAGTCTGGGGGCACCTCCTAAGGACAGTACTGCCCGGTTCGCTGATGACCACTCTGTTGTTGATGCTTGGTGTCGGTTTGTCGACAGGCATCACGGGGGTTGTTGCAGCCTGGCTGGTCACCATGTGCGAGTTCCCTGGGCGCAAAATTATGGATTGGGCCCTGCTCATTCCGCTTGCGGTTCCGACCTATATCGTTGCGTTTTCTTATGTCGAAGTGCTTGATTATACGGGCATTGTCCAAAGTACAATCCGGTCACTGTTCGGCTTCAAAACGTCCCGGGACTATTGGTTCCCTGAGATCCGCTCCCTGGGTGGCGCGGTCTTCGTTATGGGGCTGGTGCTCTATCCCTATGTCTATCTGACCACCCGAGCGAGTTTTCTGATCCAATCGGCGTCCACGCTGGATGTCTCCCGAACCCTCGGCGCGTCGCCTTACGGGCTGTTCTTCCGCATTGCCTTGCCGCTGGCCCGTCCGGCCATCGTGATCGGCGTATCGCTCGCCCTGATGGAATGCCTCAACGACATTGGTGCGGTGACCTTCTTCGGTGTCAAAACACTGACCTTTTCCGTTTATGACACCTGGCTCAACCGCTCCAGCTTGGGCGGCGCCGCACAGCTGGCTCTCGCGATGCTCGCCATGGTGTTTCTGTTGTTGTGGCTGGAACGGTTTGGCCGCCGCAAGCAGCGGTTCGACAGCGGTGGAGGTTCCAAACACCGCCCACCAACCCGTTTCGATCTGACTGGAGCAAAAGCTGCTGCGGCGTTCGGCCTGTGTTCTTTGCCCATCTTGCTCGGCTTCATTGTGCCAGGGCTTCTGCTCGCCGATCGGGCCAGCCGGCGTCTAGACGATCTTCTGTCGCCAAACTTTTTAACCACGAGCTGGAACAGTTTCAGCCTGGCTGCCGTTGCCGCATTGATCACCGTCGTGGTGTCAGTTGCGCTCGCCTATGCGCTGCGGCTCAATCCCAAGGGGCCGTTGAAGCTTGGCGTCCGGCTTGCGTCCATTGGTTATGCTATTCCGGGAACAGTGCTTGCCATTGGCATTTTGATCCCGCTCGCCAATTTCGACAATTTCGTTGATGCCCGGATGGAAAACTGGTTCGGCATCAACACCGGCTTGCTGCTGCTCGGCAGTGGAACTGGGCTGATTTATGCCTATTGTGTGCGCTTCCTCGCGGTGTCCTACGGCCAAGTCGAGGGCGGGTTTGGCAAGATCTCACCGCACCTTGATATGGCCGCCCGCACTTTGGGCCGGAACACCGGACAGACCCTCGGTCAGATCCATTTACCGATCTTAAAACCCGTTCTTCTGTCGGCCGCCCTGCTCAGCTTCGTCGATTGCATGAAAGAACTGCCAGCAACGATCCTCTTGCGCCCCTTCAATTTCGAAACGCTGGCAACAACGGTCTTTGAAGCAGCATCACGCGAAGCCTTCGAAGAAGCTGCGTTGCCATCCCTGGCGATCGTCCTTGTCGGACTTATTCCTGTCATTCTGCTCGCCCGCTCCAGCGCAGATTCCTTCCGGACCAAAATGTCCAAACGTCAAGCTGGCCCAGCTGTTTGAACACCGGCTACGTGTCTTGACAGATCGCAGCGAACACGCGCCAATGACGGCAGAAAAACGCGTTGATATGGGACAGGGACTCCATGGAGAAAAAACACCAAATCAATCTTTGGTACGCCTTCATTGCCATGATGATGGTGCTGTTGTTCCAAAGCTGGTGGACGACCTACAAAAACGTCGAACAGATACCCTACAGCGAATTTGAGATCTATCTGAAAGACAAGAAGATCGAAGAAATCGCCATCAAGGAAAACACTATCGAGGGCAAGTTCAAAGAGCCTTTGAAGGATGGCAAGCAGTATTTCATCACAACCCGGGTGGATCAGCCCCTTGCAGAAGAGTTCAGCAAATACGATGTGAAGTTCACCGGCGTCGTCCAGAATACCATCATCCGGGACATTCTCTCGTGGGTTCTGCCGGTTCTTCTTCTCTTCGGCCTCTGGATGTTCTTCATCCGCAAATTCGCTGAAAAACAGGGCCTTGGCGGCATGATGACCGTCGGCAAATCCAAGGCCAAGGTCTATGTCGAAACCGATGTTGAGGTCAGCTTTGAAAATGTCGCCGGGGTCGATGAAGCCAAACGCGAACTGAAGGAAGTCGTCGACTTCTTGAAAGACCCGAAATCCTATGGCCGGCTGGGCGCGCATGTGCCCAAAGGGATCTTGTTGGTCGGCCCTCCGGGAACCGGCAAGACGCTTTTGGCCCGTGCTGTCGCCGGTGAAGCTGGCGTGCCTTTCTTCTCAATTTCAGGGTCCGAGTTCGTCGAGATGTTCGTCGGTGTCGGCGCAGCCCGTGTGCGCGATCTATTCGACCAGGCGCGCAAGGAAGCACCCGCAATCATTTTCATTGATGAGCTGGATGCTCTTGGCCGTGCGCGCTCCAGCGGACCAATGGGCACCAATGACGAAAAGGAACAGACCCTCAACCAGCTCTTGACCGAGCTGGATGGGTTCGACCCCTCCAGCGGCATCATTCTACTGGCAGCAACCAACCGTCCGGAAATTCTTGATCAAGCTCTCTTGCGCGCAGGACGATTCGACCGTCAGGTTCTGGTAGATCGTCCTGACAAGATCGGCCGCCGGGCGATCCTGGATGTGCACGTCAAGAAGATCACACTCGCAGAAGATACGAACCTAGATCAGGTTGCCCAGCTGACAGCCGGGTTCTCCGGAGCCGATCTTGCAACCTTGATCAACGAAGCCGCCTTGCTCGCGACCCGCCGAAATGCAGATGCCGTCACCCTCAAAGACTTCAACGAAGCCATTGAACGGGTGATTGCCGGCCTTGAGAAGCGAAGCCGCGTGCTGTCCGACAAGGAACGCAAAACCGTCGCCTTTCACGAAATGGGCCATGCGCTTGTTGCCGCCAATCTGGAAGGCTGCGATCCGGTGCACAAGATTTCCATCATTCCGCGGGGTATCGGCGCCCTTGGCTATACCATGCAGCGACCCACCGAAGACCGGTTTCTCCTGTCCACACAAGACCTTGAAAACCGGATGGCTGTTTTGATGGGCGGCCGCGCAGCCGAAGAAATCATCTTCGATGAGATTTCGACCGGGGCGTCAGACGACCTTCAGAAGGTCACCGAAGTCGCCCGCGATATGGTGATGCGTTACGGCATGGAAGATGCTTTGGGCAACCGCGTCTACGCAAGCCCGCAGCAGAATTTTCTCGGCCAACCGGGTCCGGACAGGGCAGACGTGTCAGAGGAAACCCAGCGGGAAATAGATCTTGCGATCCGGGCCCGCGTAGAGGCCGCCTTTGCGCGCGCCAAGACGATCCTGAACGATCACCGCAGCGAATTGGATCAAGGCGCCGAATTGCTGCTGACCAGAGAAACCCTGACCGATCAGGATTTCCCGGCCATCCGGCCGCTTGCCGAACGCAAGGAGGCAGCGGCTGCGGAGTAAACATGCACTTGCCTCTAGCGAGATTACCAAGACTAATTGCAAGTGTAATTCATTGATTTTACAGAGCAGATCAAAGTGTTTTTTTCCATCTACCCAGCGCACTCTTTAGGACAACTAGTACCGATTACCTCTTCCAACCTAACCTTATCCCATGATGTTTACTCCGAAATCGGCCGCTCCAATATACAATGAATGTCTGTTCGCCCGATTTCTTCAAAACCATGGCGGCGATAGAGTGATCCCACCGGATTCCAATGCAAGTACTCTAGCCTCACCGGTAATTTCAACTGATCTGAGATAGACAGGCAATGGCTTAATACGCATGAACCAATTCCTTGCCGTTGGAAATTCGGAAACAAATAGAATTCACCGAACCTGACATGGTCCGCAATAACCTGAAATGACAGCGTTCCAAGGCGAGAACTCCCTTTACGAATTTCAAAGAAGGGTTTTTCGGAGAAGCGCCGAACATGTAAATCCCGCTGAAAACTCTCGTCCCAGCCCCAACGCGGCACAATGTGCGGCCACATCGCCGCACGTTTTGCTTCGAAGGCAAAATCAATGTCGCTCGGAAGTGTTTCCAGCTTTGGAAATGCTATGTCTGGTTTCAGGTCAGGAATGTGCATATAAGCAGAATAGACTTGGGGTAAAGACGGTGCCACATATCGCGTTACATGCAGACAGCTAAGTGCGCGCGCTTTTATTCGACAAAGAAGAAAAAGCTCATCATTTTCAATTAGGTAACACCAGATAATTTTTGGACTCGCCGATCCCGGGGTCTCTGCTTGAGCTTCGCTTGGTATGACCAAATGGGGGATTATTACACTCAAACGCCCGCGAAATTCGCGGGCGTTTTCTATTGCTTAGCGGTCCACGTTTGCCGCCCTGGACTTGATCAGGGGCCTCGTGATTGTTCCTGAGGTCCCGGCTCGGAGGCCGGGACGGCAGATTGGAAACCAACAGTTTCCGATACTCAGACGACGTTCGCTTCGGTCTTGGCTTTGACTTCGTCCAGGGAAACATCCGGAGCGAGTTCAACAACCGTCAGGCCGTGCGGCGTGATGTCGAAGACGCCGAGACCGGTGATCACGCGGTCGACACAGCGCACGCCGGTCAGCGGCAGGGAACACTGTTTCAACAGCTTCGGGTCGCCTGCCTTTGAGGTGTGGTCCATGATGACGACGACGCGCTTGACACCAGCGACGAGATCCATTGCACCGCCCATGCCCTTGACCATCTTGCCCGGGATCATCCAGTTGGCGAGGTCGCCGTTCTGGCTGACTTCCATCGCGCCGAGGATCGACAGGTCGATGTGACCACCGCGGATCATGCCGAAGCTGTCGGCAGATGAGAAATAGCTGGTCTGCGGCAGTTCAGTGATGGTCTGTTTGCCGGCGTTGATCAGATCGGCATCGACCTCATCGTCGGTCGGGAACGGGCCCATGCCGAGCATGCCGTTTTCCGACTGCAGCGTCACATGCATGCCGTCCGGAATGTAGTTGGAAACCAGTGTCGGGATGCCGATACCGAGATTGACGTAAAAGCCGTCGTGAAGTTCTTTTGCCGCGCGCGCGGCCATATCGTCACGTGTCCAGGCCATGTTTTTATCTCCTCAACTCGATCAGGCTTCGCGGATGGTGCGCTTTTCGATGCGCTTTTCATGGCTGCCGACAATGATGCGGTCGACAAAGATACCGGCGGTGTGGATGTTGTCCGGGTCAAGTTCACCGACCTCAACCAGCTCTTCCACTTCCACGACTGTCGTTTTACCAGCAGTTGCCATCATCGGATTGAAGTTCCGGGCGGTCTTGCGGTAGATCAGGTTGCCTTCCTTGTCGGCTTTCCAGGCTTTGACCAGGGACACATCGGCAACAAGGCCCGTTTCCATGATGTAGGTGGCGCCGTCAAAGTCCTTGTGCTCTTTGCCTTCCGCAATCAACGTTCCGACGCCCGTCTTGGTGTAGAAGCCCGGAATGCCGGCACCGCCCGCACGGATCCGCTCTGCAAGCGTGCCTTGCGGGTTGAACTCCAGTTCCAGTTCGCCGTTCAGGTATTGCTTTTCGAAGGTTGCATTCTCGCCCACATAGGACGACACCATCTTTTTGATCTGGCGAGTCTGCAACAGCAGGCCAAGACCAAAATCATCCACACCAGCGTTGTTGGAAATCGCAGTTACATTTTGAGCGCCAGAATCGCGCAGAGCCACGATCAGGTTTTCCGGAATGCCGCACAGGCCGAAACCACCGGCCATCACCGTCATACCGTCAAAGGTCAGTCCTTCCAGGGCAGCCTTTGCGTCCGGGTAGACTTTGTTCATTTTTCACTCCCGTTTGGTGTCGTAACGCACATGCGCGGCACATTCGCCGCTTGTTTTCCTTCGGTCAAGGGAAATGATGCGTTGCAGCGAAAAACATGAACGGATAGTCAGCTCCCACGGTTTACCCTGTTTGCCGATTGTCGTATGCGAACAGCATCTTGGCTCATGGACATGGTTTTGTGCAGCCCTGGATATGGTATGTAAAACCTTAACGGTCAAAACAACATATCGACGAAAGACGCGGGGCACCTTGTACCAATTCCTGTCGACCCTTTTTAAGATTGCAGTGATTTCCCTGCTGGTCGGCGCGGGCCTGTCGTTCGTCAACATTTCCGCCGAAGACATTCTGGGTTCAGTCGGCCTCAGCCCGATGGAGCTCTGGATTTACCTGCACCTGTTCATCGACTGGGCGATCCCGAACATGATCCTCGGTGCCTTCATCGTGGTGCCGGTCTGGCTGGTGATTTATCTGTTCAGGCCACCACGGGCTTAACCCTCAGCCCCAAACGCTGCGCGCTCGTCCCGCTCCCTCTGGAGGTGCTGGCGCTTGGTGACAATGGACGCTGCGATCACGCCAACGGTCACAAGAGCCACCAGGATCGTACAGACCGCATTGATTTCCGGTGTCACGCCGAGGCGTACCTGCGAATAGATCTTCATCGGCAGCGTAGTGGCCCCCGGCCCGGTCGTGAAGCTGGCGATCACCAGATCATCCAGCGACAGGGTGAAGGCCAGCATCCAGCCCGCGATGACACCGGGCAAGATGATCGGCAGAGTGATCAAAAAGAAGGTTTTGAAGGGCGGGCAGCCGAGATCTTCTGCCGCTTCTTCAATCGACTTGTCGAAGCCAACCAGCCGGGATTGCACAACAACTGCGACATAACACATTGCAAAGGTCGTATGCGCCAAAATCACCGTCCAGAACCCGCGGGCTTGATCCATGGCTACGAACAAGAGCAATAGGGACAACCCGAGGATCACTTCCGGCATCACGAGCGGCGCAAAGATCATCCCGGAAAACAGCGACCGGCCCATGAAGCGGCCGGACCGGACGAGAACTAGCGCGGCCATGGTGCCGAACACCGTGGCAATCGTAGCCGAGACAAAGGCGACCCGAAGCGTGACCCAGGCGGCATCCAATAGCTGTTTGTTGTCCAACAGTGAAACATACCACTTCACCGAAAAGCCGCCCCAGACGGTCACCAACCGGCTCTCGTTGAAGGAATAGATCACCAAAAGCACGATGGGCAGGTAGAGGAACGCAAAACCCAGAACGAGCGACGTGATGTTGAACCAAGTGGGGCCGCGCGTCATCCGTCCTTCTCCGCCATTTTCTGTTGCTGATTCTGGAAAAGAACGATCGGGATCACCAGGATCATCAGCAAGATCACAGCGACCGCCGAGGACACCGGCCAATCCCGGTTGGAGAAGAACTCGACCCAGAGCGTCTTGCCAATCATCAGCGTGTCTGACCCACCGAGAAGATCCGGAATCACGAACTCACCGACAGCTGGAATGAACACCAGGAAACAGCCTGCAATAATCCCCGGAAGCGACAAAGGCACCGTGATTTTCCAGAACGCCTGCCAGGGTGGACAGCCCAGATCTTCAGCGGCTTCCAACAGGCTGCCATCCAGTCTTTCAAGGCTCGCATACAGCGGTAGAACAAGGAACGGCAGATAGGAGTAAACGATACCGATATAAACCGCGATGTTGGTGTTGAGGATCACCAGCGGTTCATCGATCAAACCAAGCATCATCAGGAACTGGTTGAGCAGCCCCTCATTCTTTAAGATGCCAATCCAGGCATAGACCCGGATCAGAAAACTGGTCCAGAACGGCAGGATCACCAGCATGAGCAGCGTCGGCCGCCAGGATTGTGGACTGCGCGCCATACCATAGGCAATCGGGTAACCGATCAACAGCGTCAGAACGGTAGACACAGCCGCGATCACCACTGACGACACATAGGACTTCCAATACAAAGCGTCCTCGGTCAGCCAAACATAATTTTCAAAGGAAAACTCGGCGGCGTTTTCCCAAATCCCCTGAAGGCCTTCAGCCAGATCAAATGTTGGGAAATAGGGTGGGATGGCAATCGCCACCTGCGACAACGAGATTTTGAAAACGATCAGAAACGGCGCCAAAAAGAAAATCAGCAACCAAAGATAAGGAACTGCAATCAGAACCCGGCTGCCGAGCGAGCGTTTGCGTGGGGGAGGAACCGGTCCGCTCATCGTCTCCCCCTATCTTTCCAAAATCACGCCGGCGTCCCGGTCGAATGACAATATGACGTCGTCATCCCAAGTAATCGGATTTTCGACCAGGCGTGAGACGTTGGCGACAGTGGAGCGCAGGATGTCGTGGTCTCCAGCTCCGATTTTCGCGTGAAAAATCGAAACGTCGCCGAGATAGGCGATGTCCCAAACAGGACCGGTGATTGCATTGACGCTTCCAGGTTCGGTTTTGCCTTTTGCGACCCGGACTTTTTCCGGGCGGATTGCATACCAAACTGTGTCTCCGGCGCTTGCTTTGCTGGATTGATCGGTTTCGATCAAAAAATCCCCGATGACTGCTTTCAGCCGCGAACCATTTTCGTTGGCCTCAACGACCTTCGCCTCGATCAGATTTACGTCACCAATGAAATCAGCGACAAATTTCGAATTCGGCGCCTCATAGATTTCTGCGGGTGTCGCAACCTGAACCAGTTCGCCGTGATCCATCACCGCGATCCGGTCGGCAACTGTCATGGCTTCTTCCTGATCGTGCGTCACGATCAGGAAGGTCATCGCCAGTTCTTCCTGCAAGGCCATCAATTCGAACTGGGTTTCTTCCCGCAGCTTCCGGTCGAGCGCCCCCAAAGGTTCATCGAGCAAAAGCACCTTTGGACGTTTGGCGAGCGATCGGGCCAAAGCGACCCGCTGCCGCTGACCGCCAGAGAGCTGGTGCGGCTTACGCTTTGCAAAAGGTTCAAGTTTGGTCAGGCGGAGCATTTCCGCGACCCGTCCCTCAATCTCGTCCTTGGGCAAATTGTCCTGTTTCAATCCAAACGCGATATTCTTTTCCACCGACATATGCGGGAAGAGCGCATAAGACTGAAACATCATGTTGGAGGGGCGGCGGTGCGGCGGAATACCAGCAAGGTCCTGCCCGTCGAGAAATATCTGCCCCGACGTTGGCGTTTCAAAGCCGGCAAGCATCCGCATCAATGTTGTTTTTCCGCACCCGGATCCGCCGAGCAGCGCAAAAAACTCTTTCTCATAGATTTTCAGAGACAGATCATTGACCGCGGTAAAAGAACCAAACCGTTTCGTCACATTGCGGAATTCGATGAACGGCGCATGGTCGGGGTTTTCCCAGGGAACAAAATCCCGCCGCACCGGCCCGATCGTTTTTTTAGCCAAGACTGCCCCCACCCCAAGAGAAACATAGACACGTGTTTTCTGCCGAGCCGGAACTCCGGCCCGGCAGGTCACTCTGCCTTATTGGCCGCTCTTCACGGCGGTCCAGGTGCGGGTCAAGATGCGCTGCGCTTTCGGCGGATAGGCCGTCACAGTGTACAAGTTCGCAACAGCTTCTTCGGACGGATAGATGGCCGGATCGCCAATCACATCGTCGTTCAGAAGCTCTTGCGAGGCTTTGTTGCCGTTGGCGTAGTAGACATAGTTCGATGCCTTCGCCATGACGTCCGGCCGCATGATGTAGTTGAGGAACTCATGCGCCTCATCCATGTTCGGCGCGTCCGCCGGGATCGCCATCTGGTCGAACCACATCTGTGCGCCTTCTTTTGGAATGGAGTATTCCACGGTCACACCATTGTCGGCTTCCGCAGCCCGGTCACGGGCCTGCAAGACATCGCCGGACCAGCCGACAGCCAGGCAGATGTCACCATTGGCCAGCGCGTTGATGTATTCTGATGAATGATATTTCTGAATATAGGGGCGGATCGACTTCAAAAGCTCGCCCGCTTTTTCAATATCACCGCGGTCCTTGCTGTCCGGATCAATGCCGAGATACTTCAGCGCCGCCGGCACCATTTCAGCCGGCGCGTCCAGCATGAAGACACCGCAGTCTTTCAGTTTTTCCAGGTTTTCCGTTTTGAAAAGAAGATCCCAGCTGTCGACTGGCGCGTTATCACCGAGTGCGGCTTTCACTTTTTCAACATTGTAGCCAATGCCGGTGGTGCCCCACATGTAGTTGATCGAATAGGCATTGCCAGGATCGTATTTCTCGACCCGTGCTTCAATGTCCTTCCACATGTTGGAAAGGTTCGAAAGCTTGGAGCGGTCCAATTTGGAGAACACACCAGCCTGGATCTGACGGGATAAGAAAGACCCCGTCGGAACAACCACGTCATAACCGGTGCCGCCAGCCAAGAGTTTGGTTTCCAGAACCTCGTTAGAGTCAAAGACGTCGTAGACGACTTTGATCCCGGTTTCCTTGGTGAAATCCTCCAGAATGGATTCATCGATATAATCAGACCAGTTGAAGACATTCACTGTCCGGTCTTGAGCCATGGCCCCGCCGCTCAGAATGCTGAGCGAGGTCACGGCAATGAGCATGTTTTTCAGTTTCATGTTGGCACTCCCCTGCAACGGATGGGCTTTTTCTCTGCCCCTTTTCCAAACGGATACAACCGCTTGCTGATCTCACTTCCTCTGTTTTGAACTTTGGCCCCGCACCAGCATTTTTGTCCAGAACGGATTTTATGCAATCTCGGCACACAAATGTGCATCGGCGGCGTCACAGATAGGTTTGCCGCTCCAAGGACGAGATTTCCCGCCCGAATTCGTTCAACTCTTCCCGCTTTATCTCTGTCAGAACTTTATGCATTTCTGCGCCGACGGCCCGCTTCATTAGTTTTGACGCTTCAAATGCATCGATGGCCTCATCCATCCAGGGAGTCAGCCGCTTTTTCCGTTTTTCATATGCATTTCCGGTCACAGGCGCCGGCGGATCTTTCTTTAATCGTAGCCCCTCCATCATCCCGGACAGGATCCCGGTGAGAACCAGATACGGATTGGCGTCTGCACCAGCGATCCGGTGTTCCACTCGTGCAGCTTCTGGAGAAGATGCCGGTACCCGCAGTGCGACCGAACGGTTGTCATAACCCCAGCAAATCGATGCCGGGGCATAAGACCCCGGCTGCATGCGGCGGAAACCGTTGAAGGTCGAAATGAAGAGAAGGAGTGCTTCCGGCATCGTCTTCAGCAAACCATTTATGGCGTAGCCAAGGCGGGCTGGGCCTTCATCCGGGTCGGCAAACAGATTGCCGTTGTCATCTTCCATAGAGACATGAACATGCATGCCATTGCCTGGCCATTCCACAAACGGTTTGGCCATAAAAGAGGCTTTCAGTTCATGCTTTCGGGCAACCCCAGCAACAAGCCGGCGCAGAAGCACCACATCATCGGCAGCAAGTAGCGGATCACGGCGATGGTGCAGGTTCAGCTCGAACTGGCCGGGAGCTGCTTCTGATACAGCGGCATCAGCTGGTATCCCTTGCGCTTCACAGGCCTTACGCAAATCGTCGACCACTGGCAGCAACGCTTCCAGGTCCGACAACGCGTACATGTTTTGCCGCGCCGGGCCCAGATGGGTTGAGAACAACGGTTTGGGCTGCTCCGTCCAGTCGCCGTCGCTTTCCTCAAACAGATAGAATTCCAACTCAAAGGCACATGTGGCTGAAACGCCAAATTCCTGCTTCATTTGCAAGACGGTGTTTTCAAGTACATGACGCGGATCAGCCGGAAACGGTTCGCCATCCCGATCATACATGGAAAGCAGCACCTGAGCCGTTTTACGCTCAGTCCAGGGAACCAGTTTTAAAGTTTCCGGGATTGGCCAGCACACACCGTCCTTGTCACCGGTTTCCAGGTGCATGCCGGTGGCTTCCACCTCCCGGCCCCAGACATCCAGGCCGAAGAGCGAATAGGGAAAGGCAACGCCGCCTTCAAACACCTTTGCCAGCGCTTTGCCAGGCAACCATTTGCCACGCAGAACTCCGTTTGTGTCCGGCAGGACAACTTCCAGGGTGTCCAGGTCGGAATGCTCTTCCAGAAAGGCTTCGAAGGCCGACTTCCAACCGGGATCTGCCGGATGTTCCAGTATCTGGTGCGGAAGTTCGTTCATAGGGCCTCAGCTTTTCCGGTTCACGGCTGTGTCGATGGGGCAGACTGCGACAGCCATTGCGTTCCTGAAAAAAATGTGATCACTTTCCGGCAAGCCTGTCAAGTTACTCTGGCGCTCAACCTGATCTGCCTAGGCAAGGAGGACTGCATTGTCCGCAGACTTGGCAAAAGACACTCCCACACCCCCGACGTCCCCACGCGGCGCGGCACGCGGTCTTGTAGAGGCTGCCGTTCGCACCGGTCTTTTGACCGGCCGCTTCATCCCGGGCAAGGCTGTGACATTGCGGGGTCTTGCTGCTGATCTTGGTGTCAGCCCGATGCCGGTTCGCGAGGTTTTGCAACGGCTGGCAGCCGAAAACGCCCTTGAAGTCAAAGCCAACGGACGGGTGCAAGTACCGGATATGACACCGGCCCGATTTGATGAAGTTCTGAAAGCCCGCCTGCTCCTAGAACCCGAACTGGCCGAACGCGCACTCCCCTTCTTGAAAAGCAAAAACATCAGAGACCTTCAGAAAATCGATGATGATATCGATGCGTGCCTGATTTCAGGGGATGCGGAATCTTACATGCGGCTCAACCACGCTTTTCATTTCCAGATCTACCAAGCGTCCGCGTCACAGGTGTTGCTTCCTTTGGTAGACAGTCTATGGCTGCAATTCGCGCCCTTTATGCGCACCGTCTACGGCCGGGTTGGGACGGCGAGCCTGGAAGACCGGCACAAAGAAGCAATTGAAGCAATGAAGACGCAGGACGCCGCGGCTCTTAAAGCGGCAATCTCGGCCGATATCGAGGACGGTATGGGTTTAATGGGAAAAGCGATACTGGATGCTGCAGGCCCCGCTTGAACACATTTCCAGACTGTGTCATTTTGTGATCACAAAAATCTCTTGATTGAGAAAATCCGGGACCTTTGGTTTTTGGCAAGGCAGCGTTGGTATGGAACCAGCTTCCACCTACAGACCACATCCCCAACCGCCGGAGCCAACCCGTGACGGATGAAAAATCAGAATCTGAAACTCTCGATCCTTTGTCGAACCTGCGCGGCGTAAAAGACGTCGATACCGCTCGAGACTGGCTGAAGGTCAGAAACATTGAGGATATCGAGTGCATCGTTCCGGACCTGGCGGGCGTGGCGCGCGGCAAAATGATGCCGACCGAGAAATTCTTCTCCGGCCCTGTCATGACCATGCCAGCCTCGATCTTCGCGCAGACGATTTCCGGTGACTATCCGGAAGACGACGACCGCTTCCAGCACAATCCTATCGACGGCGACCTCTTCTTCCGCGCTGACTACAGCACGCTGACATCCGTTCCTTGGGAAAGTGATCCGACAGCGCAGCTTATTCACGATGCCTACACACGCGAAGGTGCCCCAGTTGAAACCGCACCGCGGAACGTCCTTAAGCGCATCTTGAAACTCTATGACGACAAGGGCTGGAAGCCGGTCGTCGCGCCGGAAATTGAGTTTTATCTGGTCCGCCCGAACACCGACCCGGATGATCCGTTAGAGCCGCCGACAGGACGGTCCGGGCGGCCGGAAGTTGGCCGGCAGTCTTATTCCATTTCGGCTCTCAATGAATTCGACGATCTTATCGACGACATCTATGACCTGTCGGAAAAGCAGGGTCTGGAAATCGACACCTTGATCCACGAAGAAGGTGCCGCGCAGATGGAAATCAATCTGCGCCACGGCGAACCGCTTGCGCTGGCCGATCAGGTTTTCTTGTTCAAACGCACGATCCGCGAAGCTGCCTTGCGCCACGGCATGTATGCCACGTTCATGTCCAAACCGATGTCGAACCAGCCCGGTTCTGCCATGCACATCCACCAGTCTGTGCTCGACAAAAACACCGGTCAGAACATTTTTGCGGGCGACAACGGAATGGAGACGGAAGCCTTCCTGTCCTTCATTGCCGGCCACCAGACCTATCTGCCGCTGGTCACGCCGATCATGGCGCCCTTTGTGAACTCTTACCGGCGGTTTTCGAAAACCTCGACCTCTCCGGTGAATGTCTATTGGGGGTATGATAACCGGACCGTCGGTTTGCGTGTCCCGCACTCCAGCCCGGATGCCCGGCGCCTGGAAAACCGGATCCCCGGCTCCGACGCCAATCCATATCTGGCCATCGCGGCGTCCCTGGCGTGTGGTTATCTCGGCATCGTAAAAGGCATTAAGCCTGATGCGCCGCGCATGGACGATTGCACGGAATTGGCAAAATCGCTGCCACGTGGCCTGCCGGAAGCACTCACCAAATTCGAAAACTCCGATGACATGGTCGAAGTATTTGGCGAAAAGTTCGTCGCCACTTACCGGGCCATCAAATACGAAGAGTTCGAAACCTTCATGTCGGTAATCAGCCCTTGGGAGCGGGAATACCTCCTGCTCAACGTCTGATCACAGCTTATTTTCCCTTGGAGTCTTTGCCATGACGGCCCATTCCAACATCTACCCGACCAAGGCCCTTCAGGAACTGGACGCGGCCCATCACTGGCACCCGTTTTCCGACATGAAGTCTTTGAACGCGGAAGGCAGCCGGATCATCACCAGCGCGAATGGCGTCTGGCTGCAAGATTCGGACGGCAAACAAATCCTGGATGGCATGGCGGGTCTTTGGTGTGTCCAGGTGGGCCATGGCCGCTCGGAAATCACCGAAGCGGTTACCAAGCAGATGAACGAGTTGGCCTATTACAACACGTTCTTCAAGACGACCCACCCGCCGGCCATCGCGCTTTCTGAAAAGCTGGCAAAGCTTGCACCAGATCACATCAACACGGTGTTTTATTGCTCGTCCGGCTCGGAAGCCAACGACACGGTCTTCCGGATGGTCCGTACCTATTGGGACAAGATGGGCAAGGCGGACAAAAAGGTGATCATCGGCCGCTGGAACGGCTATCACGGCTCCACCCTGGCCGGTACCAGCCTTGGCGGCATGAAGGCCATGCATGCGCAAGGCGATTTGCCGGTATCCGGTGTTCATCACATCGATCAGCCCTACTGGTTCGGTGAAGGTCAGGATATGAACCCGGATGAGTTCGGTATTCACATCGCCCGCAAGCTGGAACAGGCCATTGATGAAATCGGCGAAGACAAGGTTGCCGCCTTTATTGCCGAACCGATCCAAGGCGCCGGTGGTGTTATCATCCCGCCCGACACCTACTGGCCGGAAATCAAACGCATTTTGGATGAACGCGATATCCTGTTTGTCTCTGACGAAGTCATTTGCGGTTTTGGCCGTTTGGGTGAATGGTTCGGTTCCACCTTCTACGGCATGAAACCGGACCTGATGCCGATCGCCAAAGGCCTGACCTCAGGCTATCTGCCGATGGGCGGTGTCATGGTGTCTGACAGGGTCGCCGAAGGTTTGATGAACGCCGGGGACGATTTCAACCATGGCTACACCTATTCCGGTCACCCGGTTTGTGCGGCTGCCGCCCTTGCCAATCTTGAGATCATCGAACGCGAAGGCCTTGTCGACCGGGTCAAGAATGACATTGGCCCCTACCTCAAAGAGCGCTGGTTGAAGCTGGTCGAGCACGAACTCGTCGGCGAAGCCCGCATGACCGGGCTGGTTGGCGCGTTGGAACTGGTTCCCGACAAGAACAACCTCACCAAGAAATTCTCCGACGTTGGTGTGCCCGGAAATCTCTGCCGCGACATTTCCTTCGAACACGGCATGGTCATGCGCGCGGTCCGCGACAGCATGATCATCTCCCCGCCGCTGGTCCTGTCACACGAGGAAGCCGATCACCTGGTAGCAACAGCTGAGAAAACGCTGAACGATACCTATCGGATTCTGAAACGGGACGGTTGGCTGAGCTAAGCCCAGAGTGGCGGCTTTTGAAAAAGCCGCCACCTAACCTCGAACTTGCATAGGAATGCGTTGGTCTCAGAAGTGCTTGTGATTGCCGCTTGTTAGGTGGTGTTCAGCATTTTCGTCTTCGACACTTGCATGTGAATTTCCTTGAGCTTGGAAATCACGGTAGGGAGACCCGTTTTGCAATGGCTGAGCTGGTTTGGAGACCTTGAAGTCGCCGTGTGCTTTTCCCGGATTTGTGGCCCTCACAAAGACTGCAAATCCGACTAGGAATATGGTCAGGCCAATCCAAACCGGAACAGGAATAGCCAATAGTTTTTCGATCGTTTCAATCATTGTTGTCAGCCCATCCTGTTGAAAGACCTTAGGTATATCAGGTTGATACTTAATAATTTCAATCTATAGATGTACTGACTGCGATCCAGTCTCTGAACTGCCGCATCGCTCCTGTCTCTTTCCGGGACTTGAGCCAGGTCAGCCAATAACGCCCCAGAGATACCGACTGCGGAAACGGCTGCACCAATTGACCTGAACTCAGTTCTTCCTGAAACATTGCCACTGGTACCAAAGCAACACCGACCCCTTGGGCGGCAGCCCCTGCCATTGCGATTGAAGAATCAAACACCCATCCTCTCGGGGCGGGCGGCTCAACACCTGCTGCCTGAAACCATCGGCTCCACTCGTCATGACGGTAAGACCGCAGCAGTGGTAAGGACTTCAGGTCCGAAGGCTCCTTCAGATCCCGCGCCAGGTCAGATGCACAAATTGGAGACAAGGGCGCTTCGATGAGCGGTATGGCATTGGTGCTGTGCCAAGCGCCATCACCGAAACGGATGAAATAATCGAGACCGTCTTCCAAAAAATCTGCACGGTTGTTGTTTGTTTTCAAGCGGACATCCACGTCCGGATAGATTTGCGAGAACTCTTTCAGCCGGGCGATCAGCCAGCCATTGGCAAAGGTCGAAACAACGCCGATTGTCAAAACCTCTTGGAAATTACCGTGTTCGAACCGGCTCAGCGCTGCGCTCATCCGATTGAACGCATCGTTTAAAACTGGCAGCAATGTCTGTCCTTCATCGGTCAGCACCACTCCGCGCGGCAAACGGTCGAACAATGAAATCCCAAGGACGGCTTCCAGCGATTTGACCTGATGGCTAACAGCGGTCTGAGACACCCTGAGTTCCAGACCCGCCTTGGTAAAGCTGCCAAGCCGGGCAGACGCCTCAAAAGCGCGCAGAGCATTGAGCGGCAGTTGCGATACGTTCATCTGAATTCACCGGGCCTTGTCACTTAAATTTCCGGCGGGCTTTTAGCCCAAGATTTTCTCATGCCTAATCCGAGAAACCATCATTTGTCGATCCCTCAAGTTCTTCGCATAGTCCGCCCACCGATCGGATTTGCTTCAGAACCGCGGCTGAAGCCTCCCAAACTTGAGATGATTGGACACTTCTTATGATGTTTCGAAAACCGCTCTCACTTGGCGCAGCAGCGCTTCTGCTTGCCCTGATTGGAGTGCCGCCAGCCCTTGCTACCGAGTTCAACCCCGCCCCCCTCCAAAAGGCTGCAAACGAAATTGAAAACAGGTTGAAAACCCGCATCGGGATCGCAGTCTATGATCCGGAAAATGCGATTGAGTGGGACTATAATGGCGACCAGCGCTTTCCCATGAACAGCACCATGAAGGCGTTTGCCTGCGCTACTCTCCTTCACCAGGTCGACACCGGCAAAAGCGATCTTGGTCAGCCGGTTGCGATTGAAGAAGACATGATCGTCAAACATTCGCCGGTGACGAAGGACCACATTGGCTCTTCAAATCTAACCTATGCGGACCTGTGTGAAGCCACCGTCACGACCAGCGACAACACGGCTGCGAATCTTGTTCTTCAAGAACTCGGCGGACCTGCCGGATTGACGGCCTTTATGCGATCGGTCGGCGATCAAATAACCCGGCTTGATCGCTACGAACCAACACTTAATGAAGGAACACCGGGCGATCCACGGGATACGACCACACCACGTGCGGCGGCAGAAACACTGTATAAACTGGTCTTTTCAAATGCCTTGTCAGATGCGTCCCGCAACAAACTCGCCGGTTGGCTTGAAGGCAATTTGGTCGGCGATTCCACACTCCGTGCCGGCCTACCGGAAGGGTGGAGGATTGGCGACAAGACCGGCGCCGGTGCCTATGGATCGCGCGGCAACATAGCGATCATCTGGCCGCCAAACCGCAAACCTCTCGCACTCGTGGTGTATCTGACGGAAAACAAGGCTGCCTTTAAGGTCCGCAACAAGGCAATTGCCGAAGTTGGTGCCGCTTTTGCTAGGTCACTGGAGGCTACACACTAAAACGCAGAGGACATGATAACCTTGCTCCGACTTGCCCAATCTGGAGCAAGGTTTCGAGAATCCAATCAGCTAAATTTCCAATTGTTTTCAGTTTTTCTCATCCCCGCTGTCGGATAAGGTTCAAGCCATTCGTTCCTTGGTCACCTAAACGGAGGATGACCCAATGCTTTTTTCGATCCTGATTTACAATGATGAGAGCTTCGCAGATGCTCTCAGCAAGGCCGAAATGGATGAGCTGATGAGCAAACACGGCGATTTTCACCGTCACACCAAAACCGACAAAAGTTTTGGCGCAGCGGTCAAACTGATGTCGACCGGAACTGCCGTGACGATGCATCGAGAGAACGACGATGTGCTGGTGACTGACGGCCCATTTGCGGAGACCAAGGAACAGTTTCTTGGTTTTTATCTGGTCGATTATCCGACCCTCAATGAGGCTATGGAAGCGGTGAAGTTGTTGCCGATTGAATATGGCAGAGTTGAAGTCAGGCCGGTCGAGTTTTTTGAAGGCGCTGACTACAAAAATGGCGAGCGAATGGTCGTGAACGAGGCCTTTCTGGAAGATGTCGATTCCATGCCCGAGCAGGTTTAAGGGGTCGCGGGCAGTTGCCGCACATGCACGGAGCCTGGCTCTCCACACATGTCAAAGCAGCCCGGCCACGGGTGTTGGCCGCGCTCAACCGCTATTTTCAAGACATTGATCTCGCTGAAGATGCCTTTCAGGAAGCCTCTATCCGCGCGGTCAAGACTTGGAGCGATGAAACGCTCCCCAAGGACCCCGTTGCATGGCTGATTGTCGCTGGACGCAATTACGGCATTGACCAGATCCGAAAGCGAAAGCGCGAGGCCCTGACATCTCCTGAAACGTTCGAACCAATTCCCGATGAGACATATCTCTCGGACGACATGCCAGGCGCACTCGATCAAGCCCATTTCCGGGACGATGTTGTCCGGCTCCTCTTTACGTGTTGCCACCCGATTTTGCGCAAGGACCAGCAAATTGCTTTGGCGCTCAAGATTGTCGCCGGTCTGTCAGTCGATGAAATTGCGCGGGCGTTCCTGGTCCAACCCAAAACGATGGAACAACGAATTACCCGGGCGAAGAAGAAAATACAGGCCGCAAAACTAAGCTATGAGGAGCCCGATGCGACCCAACGCACCGAAAGGCTGCAATCGGTGGCAAATGCCATCTATCTGGTGTTCAACGAAGGTTATTCGGCGTCTCAGGGTGAAGCTATCATCCGGGAAACGCTGTGCGATGAAGCTATCCGCCTAGCGCGGTTGCTGGTGCGCCTGTTTCCGGAAGAACCGGAACTCAAGGGGCTGCTGTCCCTCTGCCTTGTCCAGCATTCCCGAAGCACTGCCCGTGTGAGCGAAGACGGCATGCCAATCACATTGGACGAGCAGGACCGCAACCTTTGGGACAAAAACCGGATTGCTGAGGGGACCGTTCTTCTCGAAACAGCGCTTTTGAAACACGCTCCCGGCCCGCTTCAAATCGAGGCGGCCATTGCGGCAACCCATGCCCGGGCAAAAACCTATAAGGAAACCGACTGGGCGGAAATCGAGCGTCTTTACCGGGCGCTTGACCACATTCGCCCCTCCCCGGTCGTCAAACTGAACAGGGCAGTCGTTCTCGCCAAAATCAACGGACAGGAGGCCGCTTTACGCCAGCTGGAACCGCTGGCCAGTTCCCTGTCGCGCTATGCCAGCTTTCACGCGGCCAAAGCGACCCTGCTCGCAGAAACCGGAAACAGTGATGCCGCCAAATCAGCCTTCGAAGAGGCAATCAAATTGGCGGGCACAGAAACCGAACGCGCGCACCTTCTGAAGCAACTAAAAAATCTCAAATAATTTTCTCGACCCTGTCGGATTTGCTAAATCGCCGCCGTCCTCTGACCACCTGGATCAACCAGGACACAAAGTTAAGAGGACGAGACATGAGCAATCCAATGCAGACACATGGCACTTTCAGCTGGATGGAACTTCACAGTGGTGATGGCGCAAAGGCCAGGGCTTTTTACACCGATCTTCTTGATTGGGGCACCGAGGATATGGAAATGCCGGACGCCACTTATACCGTCATCAAAAATGGAGAAGACAAGGTCGGCGGGTTTCCGCCCATGGCCGCAGACAAAGCACATTGGCTCCCTTATGTGACTGTCGATGATGTCGATGCGCGGGTCGCCAAGGCGAAGGCTTTGGGGGCGACTGTTCTTGCAGAACCCTTTTCGGTTCCAACAGTCGGCCGGATGGCAACGATTTCCGACCCGGTTGGCGGTGTGATCGCGCTGATCACATATGAATCCCAAGCCTCTTGATCAATTTGCGATCCAGGAAGCCGGCAATGAACACTTGCCGCTTCCATGCCCTTAAGGATGACCGCTATGGACCTTCTAAATTCGCTTTCCGTCACACTTCTGTTTGCTGCCGTGTTTGCCCTTATTCAAATTCCCATGACCATCGCTGTTGGTCTCCGCCGGGTGCAAACCAACATATCTTTTTGGGACGATGGCGACGAAACACTGCAAAAACGGATGCGCGCTCACTGCAACTTCACAGAAACCGTCCCGATCGTCTTGATCGCCATGGCGGCGGCTGAAATTGCAGGTGCGCCCGCCTGGCTGATTTGGGCTGGCGGCACTTCGCTTCTGCTGGGCCGGCTGATCCACTACACTACGATCGTGACTGTCGGGTGGGGGAATGGCCGGGCTGTCGGCATGCTTTTTACAATGGCGCCAATGGCTGTATTTCCGCTTTTTGTGGTTTTGCGGCTCACCAATGCCGTCTGACAGCCAGACGTAAAATAGACCGGGGACGTGCCCCGGTCTTTTCTTGTCATCTGCCCGTAATGCCCGGAAAGGCAATCAGAAGAGCAACCGCTAGAACCTGCAGCGCAATGAAAGGCAGGAGTGATCTGAAGATCGTTGCCAACGATATGTCCGGTGGCGCAACACTCTTTAGGTAAAACGCCGCTGGCCCAAACGGTGGAGACAAGAACGACACCTGCATGTTCATGCAGAACAGAACCCCAAACCAGACCGGGTCATACCCAAGGGTTTTGATGATCGGCACAAAAATCGGCATGGTTAGCAAGGCGATGCCAACCCAATCCAGAAACATGCCAAGCACGAACAAGATCAACATCATGAAGAGCAAGATGATGGTGGGATTATCCGAGACACCGGAGATCAAGGCAGACACGAACTTGATGCCACCCATCAGATTAAAGACACCGACGAGCGCGGATGCGCCAATGCCGATCCAGACGATCATGCCGACCGTTTGAAGGGTTTGCAGCGCTGCGCCCTTCAACAATCCAAGCGTGAATTCACCGCGCACGACCGTCGACAGGAGCACGCCGGCAACGCCGACAGCGGATGCCTCCGTCACACTGGCAATCCCGCCATATATGGACCCCAGAACGCCCGCAACGACGGCAAGTGGTAAGATCAGGCCTTTCAACAGCCGCAGCTTTTCCGAAAGCGGCGTGTCTTCGCCTTCCGGGATCGGCGCGATGGACGGATTGAGATAGGCCCGAATGAGAACATAAGCGACATAAAATCCGGCCAGCATCAAACCCGGAATAAAGGCAGCAGTGAAGAGATCCCCAACCGATACATTTGCGGTCAGGCCGTAGATGATCAACACGATTGATGGCGGCACCATGGTGCCAAGCGCACCACCTGCGCAAACCACCCCGATGGCGAGATGTTTGTCGTAGCCAAGGCGCAGCATTTGCGGCAGGGCAACCAGCCCAAGCAAAACAACCTCACCGCCAATGATGCCGCTCATCGCGGCCAGGATCACTGCCACGACAATCGTCTGAATGGCGACACCGCCGCGCAACCGTCCGCCCAACAGCTTCATGGCATCAAACAGATCCCGTGCGATCCCGGAGCGGTCCAAAATGGCCGCCATCAGGACGAACATCGGCACGGAGACAAAGACGAAGGATGAGACAAAGGAATAAACGCGGCTGGTGATCAGCGGCACAACCATCGGCCCGAACCAGCCCAGCGCAAACACCAGCGCCACAAGCAAAGTCACAAATGCCAGCGGAATGCCGGACACGAGCAGCGCCAGCAGCATCACGAACATGAGCAAGGTGCCGCTCTCAATTCCAAGCGGCTGCAAAGATCCGAAGAATTCCATTACCGTTTGCCCCGCGCGTAATTGACGGCAAGCACCAGAAACTGGAGCGCCATTGCCACGAGGACACCAAGAAGAAAGACCTTGATCGCCCCTGGAAAAACAGGATCCCAGGCGCTACCCGACCGTTCGAGCCGGAAGCTACCGTCCGGCCGGAATGCGGCGCGCAGAACCATCAAATAGGCTGCCCAGGCGAAAAAGGCGCTGGAAACCGCACAGATCAGGGAAATGATTACGTTGAATATGCGGCGCACGTTATCGGGCAATGCATCGTAGATCAGAACAACCCGAATATGCCGGTCCCGAACCGTGCAATAAAGCCCGCCATAGATGAACGCGGCACCACATAGAAAAATCGTGGTTTCATGTGCCCAAATCGTTGGTGCGTTGAACACGTAGCGGAGGAACACCTCGTTCAATAGAACCAGCATCGACACAACAATGCCGCCTGCAAACAGGATCCCACCCTTGTCAATCCAGCGTCCAAGTAGCCCGGCTTCGGCAATTGCACCGGGATCCTCATCTTCTTTTGTTTGATCTTCTCTGCCGGTCACATTTGCCCCCTAAACTGCCCGATAGAAAACGGGCGCAAACTGCGCCCGCTCTTGAGTTCCCAAAATGGGTGTTATTGCATCAACCCATTTTCCTTGAGGTAGCCAGTCAGCACATCATAGACACGTTTTGCATTGTCTGAGCGTTCAGCAACCTTGGCCCACTCGCCTTTTGCAATCGTGCGGAACTTGGCGCGTTCTTCAGCCGGCCAGTCTGTGACGGTGACTTTGCCGCTGGCCTTTGCTTCTTCAACGGCTTCAAGATCGCGTGCCGCCAAAGCCGCAACCTGGCTCGATGCAAACTCGGTCACGCTTTCTTCCAGCGCAGCCTGAAGATCTGTCGGCAGCGCATCCCACTTTGCCTTGCTCAGGGAGATTTCAACGAGCGGCATGGAATGGAAACCTGGGTAGACCGGGAACGCTGCAACGCCGTGCATGCCTTGCGCGTGATTGGTTGAAAACACAGTGTAGTCAGCGGCATCAATCACACCTTTGTCGAGGGCTGTGAAGACTTCAGAACCTGGCAAGTTTACCGGAGCTGCACCCGCTGCGGCAAACACCTGCTGCACCAGACCTTCCGGTGCCCGCATTTTTAGGCCTTTCAGGTCATCGACCCCGTTCAGCTGCTTTTTGGAAATGAACGCTTCCAGACCCGGTGTTGTCGCACCGATGAAACGCAGACCGTAGGGCTCTAAGAGCTCGTTCATCAGCTCCTTGCCTCCGCCGTTGGCCATGAAGGCAAACATCTCATCCGGAGACGACCAGGCGCCGACCGGATTGGCGATCAAGCCGAATGCCGGATCTTTGCCCGAGAAATACGACGTGTCTGTTACGTGGCCATCAAGGATGCCAGCAGCGACGGCATCCTGAGTCTCATTGTGGGCAACGATGGATTCCACTGGCAGTAGTTCGATTTCAACACGGCCGCCGGTCTTTTCCTTGACACTTTCCGCCCAACCCTGCTGCAGCTCAAAATTCGGGTTGCCTGCCGGATCCGACGACTGGAACCGGAACGAGAAATCTGCAGCGATCGCAGATGACATGAGCGTGCCAGCCGCGAGGGCGGCAATGGCGGTATGAGACAATAATTTCAACATGACTTCCTCCCTAGAGTGTTTTCACCGCCGGGTTACGGCGATGGTCCTGAGCAGCTTTTGAAAGCTGCAATTCTTGCAAGGCGCGGTCAGCGACCCGCGCAATCGGATAAGAGACGTCGACTGTCACCCCATCTTCATCTGTTTCCAACGGTTCCAAGGTCGCAATTTGGCTGTCGAGAAGGGCTTCACCAACGAAGTGCCCGGTCCTTCCAGCCAACCTTTCGGCGATCTGGTCCCGCTCACCGGTCAGGTGAATGAAGGTGCAGCCGCCAAGCTCTGTTCTCAAGATATCCCGATAGGATCTCTTCAAACTGGAGCATGCAATGATAGCGCTATCTCCACGATCAGATATCTGTTTGGCGGCCTTTGCGACATTAACCAGCCAAGGCTTCCGCTCTTCGTCGGTCAATGGGATGCCCGCAGCCATTTTCTCGCGGCTTCCGGCATCGTGATAATCATCTGCTTCTACCATTTCTGCGCCCAAGGCCAAGGACAGATGGTCCGCCAACGCACTTTTTCCGACGCCACAAACGCCCATAACGATCAACAGACGGTTCTCGAAAGACTGCAACAAATTTCCCCAACATCAATCTCATCGGTAGCTGCATCATTATGTTAGCGATAACATTTGTCAACGCAATTTTTTTGAACTAGTCTCGCACCACCATCAATTGAGCACTAAAGACCTGGTATTGCGGGACAAATCAAAACCATCGATCACCGATGTGGCACAAGAGGCTGGCGTCAGCGCCATGACAGTGTCCCGTGCCCTAAGGTCACCTGAGAAGGTGTCTGAGAAAACGCGGCAGCGGATCACTGCCGTTGTTAACCGGATGGGATATATTCCGGACCCCAACGCCAGCGCTCTTGCAGCCGGCAAAACCAACGTCATTGGTGTCATTGTACCATCGGTCACCAACAATGTTTTCGCTGATGTTCTGCGCGGAGTGTATGAGGTTACCGAAGGCAGCAAGTGGCAGCTCCAGCTCGGCAATTCCAGGTATTCACCGCTGGAAGAAGAACGGCTGGTCCAGACCTTCTTGAGCCAGCGTCCAGCCGGGTTGATCATCTCCGGTCAAGACCAATCAGAAGCAACGGATTCGCTTCTCAAAAACGCTGACTGCCCGATTGTCCAGGTCATGGAGGTCGGCCCTTCTCCATACGACATGATGATCGGCTTCTCGCATATCGAAGCCTCCAAGGTAGCCACACAGCATCTCATCGACATGGGCTACCAGCGCCCCGGCTATATTGCCGCCCGGCTGGATCCGCGCAGCCAACGCCGCTTGCAAGGGTTTCGTGAGGAAGCCGAGAAAGCGGGGCTCTACAATCCGAACCGGGTGGTTACAACACCCAAACCATCCAATGTCTCGCTCGGATGTGAACTGGTCGCTGATCTCTTGTCCAAGGCTCCAGACACTGACGCGATCCTTTGCAACAACGATGACCTTGCCTTGGGCGCCTTGTTTGAATGCCAACGCCGCAATATCGCCGTTCCGGAACAGATCGGCATTTGTGGCTTCAATGATCTGGAGATGATGGCAGCAGCCACGCCGGCGATTACCAGCGTTCGCACCCACCGGCTGGACATGGGTCAGCGCGCCATGGAGATGATGATCGGGACGCTGCAAGGGAATGCGCCAGAAGAAAAGAGTATTGATCTCGGCTTCGAACTGATACCGCGTGAAAGCACTGCCCGGCGCGCCTAAGGCCTCAAAAAAAGGGACACTCGGCCCCTCTTTTAAGAACTTGTGTCAGACATTATTCGGCAGCAACTGCAAGATCGCGGAAGGAGCGGCGTGCCCAGGGGCGGGTGCCTTCCGGGATTTCTTCAATGGCACCAAAAGCCGGCTGCAGATACTTGGTGACTTCCGGCCATTCGCCCGCTTTCAAGGCTTTCAAGACCTCCGGCTTGGAAATCTCAAAACTGGAAACACCACAGCGGCGGGCGAGCGGCACCTGGTCGAGAATATAGTTGCCTACCGCGCGGATATCGCCCTGATAATTCAGGTGCTCGCGCAAATCGCGCGCCGTTGAAAAACCGCGACCATCGGCAAAACTCGGGAAGGACACCGCCACATATGCCAGCTGGTCCAGATAGGTGGCTGCCTTTTCGACTTCATCGCCGGGCTCGACCAGCAACGCAGTCTTGCCGGTGCGGGAAGTGAAGGCGTCCGCGTCTTCCAGAAACAGAGCCAACGGAACCAGCAGATCCGTATCAGCGGATACTTCTGTTTCAGCGTCTGCCCGGACCCAGGTTTCCTCGACGAACTCGCCGTTTTGATAAATCGTTGCCATACTTCGCGTCCTCAAAAACTCGTCTGGGTAGCGGCTCAAATGCCGCTGCCGTCAATTTCTTTGCCATGGGTCGGCCAGTGAATGCCGCATTCCGTTTTGTCCTGCCCGCGCCAGCGGCCGGACCGTGGATCTTCGCCCGGCGCAACCTTGCTCGTGCACGGCAAGCAGCCGATCGAAGGATAGCCTTCCGCGACCAGCGGATGCGGCGGCAGATCGTGGCTTTTGGCGTAATCCAGAACCTCCGCCGCACTCCAATCGGCGAGCGGATTGACCTTCACGCGCCCGGCGTCGATCTCGAAATGCTCCAGGCTCGTCCGCGTGGAACTTTGGTGGCGTTTGCGGCCGGAGATCCAGGCTTCAAACCCGTTCAGGGCACGCTCGAGCGGCACAACCTTGCGCACATGGCAGCAGGCATCGGTGTCGCTCATCCAGAGCATGCCGGCCGGATCCGTTTTCTCCAGATCGTCCTTGGACGGCTTGAAGGTGCGCACATCGGTAAGGCCGAGCTTTTCGATCAGCGTGTCCCGGTAAAGAATTGTTGCTGGAAACAACTTCACTGTGTCTATGAACAGGACCGGCGTCGACGGATCGACCTGCGCAACCATGTGCAACAGAACAGACGAATCTGCGCCGAAGCTGGAGACCATGGCGATGCCACCGGCAAATTGATGCCGGATTGCGGCCCGCAAGATGTCATCGGCCGTCGCATCCTCGAACTGGGCGTTCAGCGCGGCGACTTCTGCCTGCAGGCCCAGCTCCGGATCAACACCGAGACTGAAGGTTTCACGCAGCGCCATAAAGGGCCTCCTTGAACGGTGCCTCCCCAACCCGGCGGTAGGCCTCCAGGAAGGTTTCGCCCTTGCCCGACCGCAGACCGAGATAGGTATCGACGAGGTTTTCGATGGCATCGACGACTTCTTCGGACGAAAAGCCACGGCCGATGATTTCACCGATAGACGCATTTTCATTAGCCGAACCGCCAAGCGTCACTTGATAGAATTCCTCGCCCTTTTTCTCCAGACCGAGAATGCCGATGTGGCCGACATGGTGGTGGCCACAGGCGTTGATGCAGCCGGAAATCTTGATCTTGAGTTCACCAATTTCCGCCTGACGCTCCGTTGTGCCGAAACGTTCAGAAATCCGCTGAGCAACCGGAATGGAGCGGGCTGTCGCCAGAGCGCAATAGTCCATACCAGGGCAGGCAATGATGTCGGTGATCAGGCCAGCGTTGCCTTCGGCAATCCCGGCCGCGACCAGCTTGTCAAACAGCGCCGGAAGATCATCGAGTTTGACATGCGGCAGGATCACGTTCTGCTCATGCGAAATGCGCAGTTCGTCATGGCCGTATTCTTCAGCCAGATCCGCGATGACATCCATCTGCGCATCAGACGCGTCGCCCGGAATGCCGCCGACCGGCTTCATGGAAAGGGTCACAGAGGTATAGCCCGGCACCCGGTGCGGGTTCAGGTTATGCGCCAAGAACTGCGCAAATGCTGCATCCGCTTCACGGCGTACTTCAACAACTGCTGAGATATCAGACCCTACCTCGAGCGGCGGCGGGGTGAAATAAGCTTCAATGCGGCGGACCTCTTCATCCGGCAAGCGCAGAACACCAAAGCGGATTTTTTCGAATTCGCCTTCGATGTCTGCCTTCAGATCTTCAAGGCCGGTTTCGTGCACAAGAATTTTGATCCGGGCTTTATATTTGTTGTCGCGCCGACCGTAACGGTTATAGACGCGCAGAATTGCCTCGGAGTACGCAAGCAGGTCTTCTTCCGGCAGGAAGTCGCGGACCTTGCGGCCAATCATCGGTGTCCGGCCAAGGCCGCCACCCACGAAGACTTCAAAGCCGATTTCACCCTCATCATTGCGGGTCAGCTGCAGGCCGATGTCATGAACCTGAACCGCTGCGCGGTCGTTCGGCGCGCCGGTAATGGCGATCTTGAATTTCCGCGGCAGGAACGAGAATTCCGGATGAAGTGATGACCACTGGCGCAGGATTTCAGCGTATGGGCGCGGGTCTGCGATTTCATCAGCCGCAGCACCGGCAAAATGGTCGGCCGTCACGTTCCGGATGCAGTTTCCAGACGTCTGGATGGCGTGCATTTCGACTTCCGCCAATTCTTCCAGAATTTTCGGCGTGTCTTCCAGTTTCGGCCAGTTGAACTGAATGTTCTGACGTGTCGTGAAGTGGCCATAGCCCTTGTCGTAGGTCCGGGCGATGTGCGCCAGTTTGCGCATCTGGCGGCCATTCAGGGTCCCGTAAGGAATGGCAACACGCAGCATGTAGGCATGAAGCTGAAGGTACAGGCCGTTCATCAGGCGCAGCGGCTTGAACTCGTCTTCAGACAGCTCACCCGCCAGGCGGCGGCGGACCTGATCCTTGAACTGTTCAGTGCGCTGATTGACGAAACTCGCGTCAAATTCGTCGTAACGGTACATGTCTTTGCTCCTTGAAGGGCGCGGCTGTCTCAAGCGCTGCCCTTGAACCTGTTTGTTAGGCCGATACGGCCTGTGCTTGTTTGCCGTACTGCGGATGTGTGGTTGGGCCCTCGGCCCGGATTTTTTCGCGGAAACGGACCGGGACGATCACGCCCTCTTCCACGGTGACATCCATCTCATAGACACCAACGACTTCCTGGTTCTTCTCAGCTGCAGCACCAGTTGCCAGGCCTTCAGCAACAGCCTCGTTGCCCTCAAGCGTTTTTGACAAGGTGATGCGCTCGACCCAGGTGTTGTTCTCGCCGAGCCAGACAACATCGCCGTTGAGCAGGCGGTTGGCGGTGATCACTTTCATTTCTCTCTCCTCAAGCCGCGGCGACACGGGCAGAAACACCCTGTGCCAGCGGTTCGGCAGTTTCTAATGCGGCATGGCCAACGGCCTCGCCGATTACAATCAGGACCGGACCATCGATCTCTGAACGGTTTTCAAGAACCGCAAGATCGGACAAGGATCCGGAGAATTGGCGTTCGTCCGGATGCGCGGCGTTTTCAATCACCGCGACCGGGGTGGTGGCAGACAGGCCTGCCCCAATCATTTTCTCAGCCACAGCTGCAGCGACCGAGCGGCCCATATAGACCGCGACTGTTGCGCCTTTCAGCGCCAGCCCGGCCCAATCCGGCAGAGTTTCGGATTTGGCGTTGTGGCCGGTTGCAAAAACAAGGTTGGAGGCGACACCACGCAGGGTGAGCGGGATCTGCGCCGAAGCGGCCGCGGCAAAGGCTGCTGTAACGCCGGGCACGACTTCAAAACCGATACCCCCGGCGCGGAGCGCCTCCATTTCTTCTGCGGCCCGGCCGAAAATCATCGGGTCACCCGCCTTAAGGCGAACCACTTTCAAGCCTTTACCGCCGAGGTCGACAAGCAGCTCACAAATCTCAGACTGCGGTACAGAATGGGCGCCCTTGCGCTTGCCTACAGAAATCCGCTCCGCATCCCGACGGCCCATGGCCACAACATCGGCCGGGACAAGCGCATCATGGACAATCACATCGGCTTCCTGCAGGAGGCGCTGAGCCCGGAGCGTGAGGAGGTCCTCAGCCCCAGGCCCGGCACCCACCAACCAAACAAATCCCGACTCGTCTGCTAAGCCATTCAGTAGGCGCTGCGCTTCTGAGCGGGCAGTATCGCCGTTGCCGGCGTAAACATTGGCTGCAACAGACCCAGAGAAAAACCGCGCCCAAAAACTCCGACGCAGGTTTCCATCAGAGATGATCTTGGCCGCCGCGTCCCGAAAACCTTCGGCCAACCGGGCCAAAGCACCGGTAGAACGCGGCAACATGGCTTCAACCCGGGCGCGGATGTGGCGTGCCAGAACAGGGCCGACACCGGTTGACGTGATCGCAACAGCGATCGGCGCGCGGTTCACAAGAGCCCCGGTGTAAAAGTCACAGAGCTCTGGTTTGTCGACAGCGTTCGCTGGAACACCCAGGATCCGCGCAGCGTCTATGACCGCCTTATCGAGTGCCAAGTCTTCACGGGCGGAAAAGACCAAGGCAGCGCCGGTCAGATGTTTCGGTTTGAAGTCTTCGGCAATGTGCGTCGCAGAGAACTGATCAACAGCCTTTTGCAGCTCAGCATCGATTTCGGCGCCGATAACAACAATTTCCGCATTGGTTTCCCCAAGCAGACGCACCTTGGCAGCGGCTTCGCCGCTACGACCAACCACAACAACACGCTTTCCCGCCACCTTCATGAAGGCGGGAAACACATCCAGCCGGTCTTCCGGCTTTTTTTGTGCTATTTCCGTGTGTGTTTGGCGGCTTGCCATCAGCAAGGGTCTCCAATCCCAATTTGATGGCTTAAATGTAAGCGGTGCTGCCGGTCATCGCCGGGTACTGGATTTCAAAGCCGATTGAGTTAGCGAAAAAGATTTTCCTGAATCGGCAAGATGACGACTGCTGCATTCATCCGGCGGCACTTTTCTAACCAACAGAGAAAACGTGCCAAGTTTGGTGGAGCCCGCTCTACCGGCACGTCTGGTAGGTTTAACCAGGCGGTTGCATTCAGAACCGAACCTGCGATATCACGCGGGCTGCAGCCGGGTCCAATTGCTTAAACATAGAACCCGCGCCCAAAAGCCAAGTTGCCAGCTTCAGCCCGCCTTGCTTTTGATTTAGGTTTCTAAAGACACCCTCTCCAAACCACATGCGAGCTCAAACATGCGTCTTCCGCTTTACCTTTCTGCCGCTATTGCGCTGCTCTTCTCAGCCCTTCCATTTGTGCCAGCCCAAGCCCAGCAGGCCGAAAAAACCGTGTTATGGCAAACGCGCTGCGCTGGGGAGTCCAGGTCGGCCGAAGCATTGATCTGCGAAGCAACCCAAAGCCTGCGGGTTAAGGAAAACGGCCAGCTTCTCTTCAAGGTCGACATCATTTACCCGGGCAACAGCGGCCAACCGGTCTTTCAATTGCAAGCGCCACTCGGCTTTTACCTGCCCGGCAAGGTCAAACTCTCCGTCGACGGAACAGGCATCGGCGAGTTGGAAATCGCGACCTGCGACCAGCGCGGTTGCTACATCAGCGCACCAGCGACGGATACAATGATCAACGCCATGAAGGCCGGCGCCAAAATGGAAATCGACTTTGCCGCCTCTGCCAGCCAGCGCCAGAAAATTGAGGTTCCACTGACCGGGTTCAGCCGTGCAATGGCGGCCATTCAATAACTTTGTATTTTGGCGTTCTAGGGCTGCGTCTGATTGGGTTTATGGAAAACTCCTCCCCTAGAACGCCTCGAAAAATACTTCTTTGGCCTCAACGTAGAGGTGCTCCCTATCCTCTGAGCAAAAAATTATGCGATCAGCTCTCCTCTCAAAAGTAATACCTTGCAGTTCAGATCCTGACTTCCATAGGCTTTCACATGAATACCGGTCTATGAATACAAAAAAGAGTCTTAAATGCTTATTTTTAAACCGTGAATACGGATCCAAAAAAGTAATTTCCAGATTATGTGAAATCTGAAGCCAGTTACCTGCCTCCAGATCTTCCTGCGAAGGTAAAACTTTTGCTTCCAAGATTACCCAATCATGCAAGTTGTCGTATTTATCTAAGATAGCCTCGACGTTTTGACGAGTATTGAAATCAATAACTTCCGCCACCAACTCCACACCTTTCAAAAGCTTCTAGTTGACGACGATTGCCGCCCCTTCGCGCCGGGCATCCCCAACCCCGTCAAAACCGCTGACCGGATCAAACTGGACGGCATGCACACCCCCAAAAAACATGTTCTTTTGCGGCCAAAACCGATGGTCTGCGAAGGTGCCGGCAAGCAGAGTCAGGTCACTCTCGTCAAGCAGCGCTTCGGCATCAAGATGCCCCTCTTCAACATGAAGGCGCGGCGCCTCAACAGCTGTATGAATGTCGGCCCCATTCAGGCCTAAGTGGGCGACTGCTTGAAAAACCGCAGAGCGGATCCGGCTGGACCCGCCAGATCCAAGTGCGATCAACCGGCCATCCGGCATATCGAGAAGGGTCGGGCACATCATGGAAGCCGGGCGGGTATTCACTGGCCAACCCAGGGCGCCATCTGGATTGACGTCGTCTTCGCCCAGGATGTTGTTGAGCATGAAACCGCATCCGCCGGCCATTTCACCGCTGCCTGTGCCGTTGGATACGGTAACGGAACAAGCATTACCGTCCGCATCAACGGCCGAGATGTGCGTTGTGCCTTTCTGACGCAAAGGATGATCTAATAACACACTGAGATCACCACGTGCCGACAGCCTGGCCTGGTCGGCCGTGTCCAGAGCCTTGGCAAGTGACAGTGGGGCACACGTCTCCAAGTACCTCAGCGCATATTGGATCAATGTCCCGCTGGCGGCCGGGAGCGGGTTTAGAAACAACTTGGCATTGCCGGCTGATAGCGACAGCGGTGACCGCTCTTCAACGCCGTACTGCCGAAGGTCTGCTTCTGTAATGTGTCCGCCTTCACCCTGTTCCTTCAGAAGGGCTTCGGGGATCTCCGTCTGCCGCCAGCTTGTCTGGCCTAAATTCTTGAAGGTTTCCGCCAAGGCTGGATTGAAGAAAACCTCACCGGCTCGTTGAAGGGCGCCACTGGGTGCAAACACGCTCCGGGAAGGTTCCGTCGCCATCAAAATCGGTTCTACGACGGTCGACAGATACGCCTGATAACTGGTGATTTCGACGCCACCCGTTGCGGCTGAAATCGCGGGCGCGAAATGGTCCTGATGCGAAAGGCGCGTGCCGTGCTTCGCCAAAGCCTCCAGCCCATCCAGAAAGCCAGGTGTTGCAACCGTTGCCGGACCAATATGGAAGATCTGTGTGGTGGTACCGAAGTCAGCTTCGATGGTTCGATACCCGTCCCCGATATCGTCCCGCTTTTGCCGGGGAGTTTGCGGAAAAAAGTCCAGCAGAGTTGTCTTGCCGCTCGCGCCGTCCCGGATCATGGCAAAACCGCCACCGCCGGGGGACGCCAAGACCGGTTCACAAACGCACGCCATAGCCAGAGCTGCTATCGCAGCGTCAACCGCGCTGCCCCCATCCCGCAGCATGGCCGCACCTGCTTCGGCAGTCAGCTTGTGACCGGCGGCAACAGCGCCTTTTTGTGTTCGTTTCATATGCCGGTCAAACCATAGGGGTGCAAAAAACACAAGGTAATCATGGCGCTGACCGATTTTTCACTAGACCAACAGTAAATCAAACAAAACATCATTGATCACAAACCCGCGACCCGTCTTGAAACAACGACGAGCCTGAGGCATATCTGAGAGCAGTTGAGACGACTGGTCATATTATGCCGAAAGCGACTGCAAATAGAGACATCTTGTTGGAAAGAGGCTTTCACCTGCTTTACACGCAAGGTGTGGCCGCAACGGGTGTCAAAGAAATCACCAACGCTGCCGGTGTCCCCAAAGGCTCCTTCTATAACTATTTCGACAGCAAGGACGCCTTTGTGATTGAAGCATTGAAGCTGTATGAGAAAAACCTCCTGGAACATCTCGACGCTCAGCTCGCCAATTCTGAAGTGCCACCTTTGCAACGGCTTCGGACGCTTTTTGAAGATTGGGCCAACCTCTTCGATCAAGATGAGGGAAAATCGGGATGTTTTGCCGGTAACCTCTCTCAGGAACTGGCACTCGAAAACACGCCCATTCGCCAAGCTTTATTTCATGTTTTCACATCCCTGCAGCGGCGATACATCGACTGTTTGGAAGCTGCACGGGCTGATGGGTCTTTGCCTCCATCGCAGGATCCAAGCGTTCTTGGGCAATTCATTTACAACGGCTGGCAAGGCGCGATCCTGCGCGCCAAATCGTCAGACAGCTCAGAACCTATGAGAGTGTTCATAAACATAGTTTTTGACCAGATGCTGAAGCCGTCCAACTGACTTTCCTACACACGGCAAACGAAAGGAGATCCCCATTCAAGTAAACTGATTTTCTTCAATTCCAAGACGACCGGTCATCTTTAATATATGTAGATTTAGGTGGTGACCTGCGCGTTCAAAACCAGAAAGGCTTACCGATGAATTCCTTGACGAAAACACTGATACCAATCGTGCTGGCCGCAGCTTTAGAAGGTGCACCCGGCGCGCACGCGGGCCCCGCCTCACTGGGCACCTCAGACGTCATGCCCTACGACTACAAATTCATTGACGTTCATGGGTCCAAAATCGCCTATGTCGACGAAGGGCAAGGCGACCCGATCCTATTCATTCACGGTAATCCAACTTCCTCTTATCTTTGGCGGAATATCATGCCCCATGTGGAAGATCAGGGCCGGGTCATCGCGCTCGATCTCATAGGATTGGGCAAGTCCGATAAGCCGGACATCGGATACACCTACCAGGATCACTACAAGTATGTATCTGGGTTCATTGACGCTCTGGAACTTCAGAACATCACGCTCGTCATTCATGACTGGGGCTCAGCACTCGGTATGCACTATGCCCGCGAGAATGAAACCAATTTCCGCGGTTTGGCATTCATGGAAGCCATCGTCGCTCCCGCAGTTCCAATTCCAGATTATGAATCGCTGGGTGCGGGCGGTGAGTTTTTCAAAGGTGTCCGCACCGAAGGTGTCGGCGAACAAATGATCTTGAAAGACAACATGTTTGTTGAGGTCATTCTATCCGAAATGGGTGTTGCCAAACCGCTATCAGAAAACGTCCGGGCGGTTTACCGGGAGCCTTTCGAAACAGAACAAAGCCGCCTGCCAACCCTGACCTTTCCAAGGATGTTGCCGATTGGCGGCGAACCCGCAGATGTCACTGCCATCACAACTGCGAACGGCGAATGGCTGGCAAAAACTGAGTTGCCAAAACTCTATTTCTACGCAGAACCAGGTGCGCTCAATCCGGCGCCTGTCGTCGACTATTTTAAAAAGACACTTCCAAATCTGGAAACGCGTTTCATCGGTGCTGGCGTTCACTATCTCCAAGAGGATCAGCCGCATATGATCGGCAAAGGCCTCTCGGATTGGCTACGCCGAAACTGAGTATGCAACTTTGGATCTTCAAATAGAAAAGCCGGCTACAAAGCCGGCTTTTTGCTCATAAGGTAATATGCGATCTACTTCATTGCCTGAAGGATCGAAACATAGTTTGCGACGGCCGCACCACCCATGTTGAAGATCCCGCCGAGCTCGGCGTTTTTCACCTGAATATCGCCTGCCGTGCCGGTCAGCTGCATGGCAGTCAGCACGTGCATAGAAACGCCGGTCGCACCGATCGGATGGCCTTTGGCTTTCAAGCCACCAGATGGATTGACTGGCAGCTTGCCGTCCATTTCTGTCCAGCCTTCCAGCACCGCTTTTGCGCCCTCACCTTCTTTGGTCAGGCCCATCGCTTCGTATTCGATCAGTTCGGCGATGGTGAAACAGTCGTGGGTTTCTACGAATGACAGGTCTTCAATCGCAAGGCTGGCATCTCCGAGCGCAGCGCCCCAGGCTTTGGAACAGCCTTCGAATTTCAGGATGTCGCGCTTGGACATCGGCAGGAAGTCCTGGACATGAGCCATACCACGGAAAGCAACGGCCTTTTTCATACCAAGTGCCGTTGCCGGGTCGGTTAGAATCATGGCTGCTGCGCCATCGGAGACCAAGGAACAATCAGTCCGCTTCAAGGGACCAGCAACAAACGGGTTTTTTTCGCTCTCATCACGGCAGAAATCGTAGCCGAGATCCTTGCGCATCTGAGCATAGGGATTGCCCACGCCGTTCTTGTGGTTTTTGGCTGCAATCTTCGCCAAAGCATCAGACTGATCGCCATATTTTTGGAAGTATGAATCGGCGATCTTGCCAAAAACCCCAGCAAAACCGGCCGGCGTATCCCCGTCTTCTTTCAGATATGACGCTTTCAGCAGGTTCTTTCCGATTTCCGGGCCTGGTGTGGTTGTCATCTGCTCCACACCGACAACAAGCACAAACCGCGCTGCACCGGAAGATACCGCCCGAACGCCTTGATGAACGGCGGCAGAACCGGTGGCACATGCGTTCTCAACACGGGTTGCCGGTGTAAACCTTAGCGCTGGATTGGCCTGCAGGACCAGTGCGGCCGTGAAGTCTTGCTGGGAGAAACCGGCGTTAAAATGGCCCAGAACAATTTCATCAACATCTTCTGGGGAGATACCAGCGTCCTTGATCGCTTCGCTGGCCGCATTGACGATCATACTCTCGACCGTCTCGTCCGTATGCTTTCCGAAGGGCAGATGCGCCCAGCCAACCATCGCTGCTGTCATGATGTTTCCTCCAAATGCGGCACCGTGCACGGCTTCATCTAGGCGCTCATGGAAACATCCGAGCGCAAAATTCATGTCGTGCCATCCGAAATTCGCCTAACAGTCCCAGCTTCCATGCTGCTTTGCAAGAAGAAATTGACCTAAACGTCATTCAATTTTTCTAATTCTATTATTTTCAATATCTTATTTGAAATTGATTCAGCGTTTTGAGTACTTCTGGAAAACAAAATAGCCGCTGGAGACCTTCGACAAGAAAAATTCGTCCCACTGTCATGATCGCCTGCTATCAGGGACCTGTTCCGGACAAATGACTTTTTCGACACTTTTCAGAAATTCAACCGGTCCTGCTCTGCAGGGCCGGTTTTTATTTTGCCAAACCTCACCCCGCTCACACGACTATGTGGCCAGCCTTACAATGTTCTCAGTTGATCACAATTCCCTTTTTCCAGGACTTGACCATCAGAACCGCACAATATAGCCATTCAAAGCGCTTTGAATTTCGCTTCAATCGTGGTTTTGTGGAGACGTTTCATGTTTGAAAATGCCGAATTAGGCCGGGAGGTTACTTTGCCAGAAAATCGGACAGCCGACCCTGATTGGTGGAAAGGCGCAGTGATTTACCAAGTTTATCCGCGGTCTTTTTATGACACCAATAGAGACGGCATCGGCGACCTAAACGGTGTCACCGAGCGGATGGATTACATCGCCTCGCTCGGTGTCGACGCGATTTGGCTGTCCCCCTTCTTCACTTCCCCTATGAAGGACTTTGGGTACGACATCTCGAATTTCGAAGATGTCGATCCGATGTTCGGCACACTCGTCGATTTCGACCGGATGGCAGCCGCCGCGCATGAACGTGGATTGAAGATCATCATCGATCTGGTGATCTCCCATACGTCGGACCAGCACCCTTGGTTTAAAGAAAGCCGGTCTTCAAGAGACAATGCTAAAGCGGACTGGTTTGTGTGGGCCGATGCAAAACCCGACGGCACTCCGCCAACAAACTGGTTATCGATCTTTGGTGGCTCCGCTTGGGAATGGGACAGCCGCCGGCGCCAGTACTACATGCACAACTTTCTAACCAGCCAGCCAGATCTAGATTTTCACAATGACGAGGTCCATGATGCCGTGTTGACGGCTGCCAAGTTTTGGCTCGATCGTGGTGTGGATGGTTTTCGCCTTGATACCGTGAATTTTTACTTTCACGACAAAGACTTGCGGGACAACCCGCCGCTCAGCGCTGAAGAAGCCCCATCAACAGTCGAGGCGACCAATCCTTATGGTTTCCAGAAGCATATCTACGACAAGAGCCGGCCGGAAAATCTGCTATTTCTAGAAAAGCTCCGAGCTTTGCTCGACAAATACCCCGGGACGACTTCGGTTGGTGAAATCGGCGCCGATGGCCAGGCCGTAGAACTGACGGCCTCCTATACGGAAGCGGATAAACGTATCCACATGGCTTACAGTTTTGACCTGCTGACACCGGATCATTCAGCTAGTTACATCCGCCAGATTGTGGAAGCCATGAATGCGGGTGTCAGCACCGGTTGGGCCAGCTGGGCTCTCTCCAATCACGATGTCAAACGGGTTGCAACCCGCTGGGGCGCCGGCCTGGATATAGAAAAATACGCGCCGCTCACAGCAGCGCTCTGCGCCAGCCTTCGGGGCACTCCCTGCCTTTATCAGGGCGAAGAACTGGGTCTCACGCAAGCAGATGTGCCGTTTGAAAAGCTGCAAGACCCCTATGGCATTCGGTTTTGGCCGGACTATCAAGGCCGCGATGGCTGCCGGACCCCGATGCCCTGGTCCAAAGCGGCACCCAACGCCGGGTTCTCAGATGTCGAACCGTGGCTTCCTGTTGCAGCTGAGCATCTTGAGCGCGCAGTTCTTGAACAAGACCAGGATGAGGGCTCCGTGTTAAACCGGCTCCGATCGTTCTACGTCTGGCGGAAAAACAAAGCACCTTTGCTGAAAGGCGACATGAGTTTCATCGACAGCCCAGGAGAGACGCTGGTCTTCACCCGCAGCTATCAAGGTCAGACGATCCTGTGTGCATTCAATCTGGGAGACGCGCCGGAAACAATTTCGCTCCCTGAGCTTCGCCTTCAGGACTTAAAGGCGCCAGGTTTCGAAGGATCTCTTGTTGACGCGGAACTTACTTTGAACGGCCTTGACGCCTTCTTTGGCGTTGTGAATTCCTGATTGCCTCTTCAAAATAGGGTCCGGCGCAGCTAAAACAGCGCGCCGGGCCGTTCCGGCGAGCAGACGCACTGACCCGGAACTCCAATGACACAACGCCTTCCTCTGTCGGTATTTATTATTGCCAAGAATGAAGCCGACCGGATCCCGTCGGCAATCAAGAGCGTCATTGATTGGGTCGACGAAGTCATTGTCATCGACAGTGGTTCAACGGATGAAACCGTCGCTGTTTCTGAGACATTGGGTGCCAAGGTCATCCACAACGATTGGCCAGGTTATGGTCCGCAAAAGCGGTTTGGCGAAGACCAATGCCGCAATGATTGGCTGCTCAACCTGGATGCGGACGAGGAGATCACTCCGGAACTTGCCGAAGAGATCAAAGCCAAGTTCGCAGACAACAGTTACCAGAGCGCGGATGCCTGGCGGATCATGATCCGCGATGTGTTTGCCCATGAAGCCTCCCCGGCACCTTGGGCCTATGGCTATCATCAAATTCGCCTTTATGACCGGCGCAAAGGCCGGTTTTCTGCGTCCACTGTGCATGACACAGTGCGCCCGGAGGAAGGCGCAAGACTTTCCAACCTGAATGGCGTCATGGCACACCGGTCCGACCGATCTCTTGAGTTTCAGGTCGGCAAATACAATCGCTATTCCGATATGCAAGTGGCGGATATGCGCGCGCGTGGCCGCAAACTATCCCGCCTGCGGCTATTGACCGAATTTCCGGTCAGCTTCTTCAAGGGATACTTTGCCCGCCGGTACTGGAAATATGGCTGGTGGGGTGTGATCCTTGCGATCAACTATGCACATGGCCGCTTCTTACGCATAGCCAAAGCCTATGAAGCTGAACTCTTGGACACACGCGCCAAACACTAAATTCAAGCAGATTTTTCTAACGGGCTGCCTGCAGTTTTGCTTCGCCGTACCCGAAGCGGCTGACGAACACCTGCCGTCTTGTTGAAGTTTTCGAGCCTTCGGATTGTTGTGGGTGTGAGTAGATGCCCGCCGGACAAGACCAATTCGAACGATGTCTCGGTTCGCACATCATCAACCAGAACATCTCCCGGTTTCAGAGATCGTATGTGGCATTGAATAAACTTCGATTTTGGTTCATGAGGCAGCTCTTTCAGCAAAACCGCTTTGGTTATATCCAGCAAACGGGGATCATATTGGCGCCAGTTGATCAACAGTGCCTCAAAAGCAGCTGCATCTGGCCCGTTTTCTGGACTGGCATACCAGAGATCCGTCAGCAGCTTGATGATCCGGGATATCAGCGGAATGTCTTGCCCAATGGGGCCATTTTCGGGAAAACCAGAGCCATCATAGCCACGGCCCGATAGGAACAGATATTCCGAAACACGATTCAATTGCGGGATGTTTTGTAACAGATCCCGTGTCTGCTGCGGGGCTCTTGCAAGAATTTCCCGTTCCTGCTCACCAAGGCTACGCGCCGCCCGGAACTTGGACAAGATCTGCGTTGGCAACATCGCCTCCCCGAGAGGGGACAACATGACCGCCATTTCCAGTTCCCAAGTTTTTTTCAAACCCAACTGTTTTGCTATTTTGAGCGCCTGTTGACGAATGGCGCTGGTTCTACGAAACGCATCCGGGTGGAACAGCGACAGCATCTCGATCAGCATCTTTACGGAACCGGCAAGTGTACGTTCCAGAATTGCCCGTTCTTTGGCCAGATGGCGATGATGAGAAAGTGCAGCCTCGAACGCTGCCAGGATTTCATTTCGCTGGCACGATTTCTCCAAATACATAAAAGCATGCCCCAAATTCAGGGCTTCTTTGACTGCATGTTTGGAACTTTCCCCTGTCAACATGATCCGGGCAGCTTGCGGCGCCAGAGCCTCGCACTGCTTTAAGAAAGCGACGCCGCCACACCCTGGAAGATGATAACAAGAGAAAACGATGGCTGTATTCGGATAGTCTTTTAGAAATTGGGTAGCAGAACCTGAGTCGGAAAAACACGTCACGGCGTGATCATCAGAAAACAGCTTGGTCAAAACGGATTGCACGGATAGATCCGGGTCGGCAACAAGAATTATCTCATTTCCTTTTTCGGCCAAAACAAGACCCTCCCAACTACCGCAGAGGCAAATCAACAGATCAACAAACCCCTTCCCCATCATCTAAGATTTCATAAGTATAATAATAAACTCTTGAGAAACGCGGCCAAACTTCAGCCGGTTTTCGCTTCAAGCAAGCAATCCGCAGTGGTATTTGCAAAAGCATTTGGACTATAAGGCCCGGATGCATGATGTACTGATTATAGGCGCTGGTCCTGCCGGGCTTTTTGCTGCTGAACACCTGTCAGCTGCGGGACTTGGTGTTACGATCATTGATCGGATGCCGTCGCCTGCGCGCAAGTTTTTGATGGCGGGCCGCGGTGGCTTGAACATCACCCATAGCGAGCCGCTGGAGACATTCCTGGGCCGCTACCGCGAAGCTGAGCCCTTTTTGCAGCCGATGATCTCAGCGTTTCCTCCCTCAGCCCTTGTTGAATGGTGCAATGGACTTGGGGAAGAGACTTTTGTTGGCACCAGCGGACGTGTTTTTCCGAAAGCGATGAAAGCCTCCCCCCTTCTGCGGGCCTGGCTCCGCCGGTTGGACCAACAGGGTGTAAAACTGCTCCCCCGCAGAACTTTTTGCGGTTTTAACTCTGAGGGTTTGCCCCACATCCAGGAGGACAATTCGGTACCACGCGCCTTTCCCGCACGTGCTGTCCTGCTGGCCCTTGGAGGAGCGAGCTGGCCAAAACTGGGCTCTAACGCCGCATGGGTTCCGTCACTTCGAGAAAACGATATCGAGGTACACGACTTCCAGCCGGCAAATTGCGGGTTTCAAGTTGCTTGGTGCGACTTCATCAAAGACCGCTTCGCCGGACATCCACTGAAACGCATTCGCATTTCCTGCGGAAAGGCTTCCGTTCTTGGGGAGGCTGTTCTTTCAGATAAGGGGCTGGAAGGCGGCGCGATCTATGCACTGTCGGCCGAGATAAGAAGTCGTCTAAACCAGCAAGAAACAGCCGAAATCGCCATTGATCTCCGGCCACAATTGTCAACTGTTAAACTCACAGAAAAACTAAAGCGGCCGAAAGGCAAACAGTCCATATCAACGTTTTTGAAAAAGGCAGTTGGCCTCCGCGCGGCGGAGCTTTCCCTGTTGCGTGAAGCCGGCGCACTGCCAGCTTCTCCGGAAGACTTGGCGCAGCGGATCAAGGCTGTCCCAATCCTTTGCCAGGCGCCCTATTCCATTGACCGCGCGATTTCTTCAGCGGGCGGTATCGCCCTGTCGGAAGTTGATGCCAATTTGATGCTGAAACAGCAGCCTGGCATCTTTGCGGCCGGAGAAATGCTGGACTGGGAGGCCCCCACCGGCGGCTATCTCCTTCAGGCCTGTTTCGCGACAGGGCTTGCTGCGGCAAAAGGAATCCGCGCGTATTTGACAACGCAAACCAACGAAAGCCCGTCCCTATGACCGTCCTTTATGTCGATGCAGATGCCTGTCCGGTCAAAGACGAGTGCATTCGCGTGGGTGAACGCCACAAGGTGCAAATTATTTTCGTTTCCAACAGTTGGATGCGGCTTCCTGAAGGAGATCTGATTAAACGGGTCGTGGTACCGGAAGGACCGGATGAAGCCGACAATTGGATCGCAGAACGGGCAGGCAAAAGCGACGTGGTCATAACAGCCGACGTGCCGCTGGCATCTCGCTGTGTGAATACCGGCGCTCTTGTTCTTTCACCAAACGGCAAACCGTTCCGCGAAGAAGCCATCGGTATGCGGCTCGCCATGCGGGATCTAAATACACATCTGAGGGAAATCGGCGAAATAAGGGAGAGCGGACCAGCTTTCACCAAACAGGACCGGTCGCGGTTTCTCAATCAGCTAGAAACAACCATGCGCGCAGCCAAACGCCAAACAAGCAGCTGAAAATCGCAGAAATTAAAGGCCCCACAAAATGGCGGTCCATTTTGTGGGGCCGCTGGTGATTGCGCCCAGCTTTTTATGAGTTAACGGCAAAAACGGTAGTTGCCAGAATAAGCGAGATAATACCCGGTGCGCGGATTGAACGAGCGGTATTTACTGCTGCAGTAGTTGTACCAGGCGTTGCTCCAAGGCGCGGGCCGGTAGGTGACGATAGGCGCCGGACGATAGTAGCGCGGCGCATAATATGTTCCGGGGGCATAATATCTTGGCCCAGACAACGCAGATCCAATGATCGCGCCAGCGGCCAATCCGCCGGCAACACCGGCTGCTACGCCCCAGCCGTTACCGGCATGGGCTGTATTCGAACTGGTGGCAACAAGAGTGCCTGCGACAATGGTCAATGCGGCGGACGTCGTAGCAAGGGTCTTAAACATGGTCTTGTTCCTTCGTGCTCCTGAGGCCAACAGCTCCCGCCCCAGTTCATGAAACAACAGTACCGCTGGCACCAATTTCACTCTGTGACCGCGATCACAAGGCGTATGTTTTCGGGATTTTGAAGTTTTGCAGTCCGTAAGATGCGCTCTTCGCAGCGATTTTGAAGCCGTTCAAGAGAAGCAAAACCGCCGTGTTTGCGATTAAGTTGTTTCAACCCTTGTCGGCTGCGCAGGACGCGCTTACATTTGATCGCATCAGTGCAAGTTGCACTGTACGGGACACGACACTAGACCCGGTAAGACTGACTTCGGCAGCTGCTTCATTGCGTGCTGCTCTGAATTGCCAAGCTTTCCGTTTCTTATTGACTTCTCGTTTATCGGCACGGTCTGCCAGAAACGGGACCGTGCGCAAACATACGGAAAGGCTTCTCCATGCGTGAGAATGGCACCATCAAGTTTTTCAACCATGACCGTGGTTTTGGTTTCATCACTCCGGAAAATGGTGGCAAAGACGTTTTCGTTCACGTCACCGCTTTCGAACAGGCCGGTATTGGAACGCCTGTAGAAGGTGCGAAGATTTCGTTCGTCGCAGAAGATGACCGCCGCGGACGTGGCAAACAAGCCGCACAGCTCGAGCTTCTCTAAGCTTGTTCGCAGGTTTTGCGCGGCGACAACACCTTGCCGCCAATCAGATTTGAAAACGGGGCCCGCTGGCCCCGTTTTTGTTTGTCAGAGCATGCATTCCAGCAGCTCGTTTTCGCCGATCACGCCGACTACAGCGCCATCACGCTGAACAACAACCGGCTCTGCGCTTTCTTTCTTCAGCCGCGCCACTTCCCGGATCGGTGTGTCCGCCACACAGGTTACGGCGCTCGCCAAAGACCCAGCAAGGCTTCCAGGCGGCACCATGATGTCCCGGGCACGCAGAACGTTGAGCGGGTTCATATGGCTCACAAAGTCCGCCACATACTCATTCGCTGGTTTCTTGACGATTTCCTGCGGTGTCCCCAGTTGGATGACCCGCCCGCCTTCCATAATGGCAATGCGTGAGCCGATTTTGGCGGCTTCATCCAGATCGTGGCTAACGAAAATGATCGTGCGGTTGAGCTCTTTCTGCAGATCCAGAAGTTCATCCTGCAACTTGTCACGGATGAGCGGATCCAAAGCGGAGAACGGTTCATCCATCAACAGGATCGGTGCATCGGTCGCGAAGGCACGGGCCAGGCCGACACGCTGTTGCATACCGCCAGACAACTCATGGACATATTTTTCGCCCCAGCCTGCCAGACCAACAAGCTTGAGCTGCTCTTCGACCTTCGCTGCGCGGTCCTTGACCGAGACACCGGCCAGCTCCAGGCCAAAGCCGACATTCTCAGTTACTGTCCGCCAAGGCAGCAGGCCGAATTGCTGGAACACCATGCCAATCCGGCTGCGGCGCAACTGCCGCAAGTCAGTCTCCGAGCAGGTCTCTGGATTAACGTATCGTTGACCGTCGTGAACCTGGACCTCCCCACGGATCACAGGGTTCAGACCGTTAACACCTCGCAGAAGCGTTGACTTGCCGGAACCGGACAGGCCCATCAGAACGATGACCTCCCCTTCGTAGATGTCGAAAGTTGCACCGGCGACGCCAAGGATCTGACCTGTTTCAGTCTGAATCTCTTGGCGGGTCTTGCCTGCATCAATCAACGGCAGGGCAGACTGCGGATCATCACCAAAGACAATGTCCACTTCCTTAAAGGAAACAACCGGCGTGTTCTCTACAGAACTCATGATTTGCCTCCTTCATCCTTGCGGAAGAACCGGTCCAGAACGATGGCGATCAGAACGATACAGACACCAACTTCGAACCCCTGGGCGATGTTAACAGTGTTCAACGCTCTAAGCGTTGGAACCCCTAGACCATCGGCACCCACGAGAGCTGCAATCACCACCATCGACAACGACAACATGATTGTCTGTGTCAATCCGGCCATGATCTGAGGCAGAGCGTAGGGCAGCTCGATTTTCCAGAGCAACTGCGACTTGGTTGCACCAAAGGCCTCACCGGCCTCCAAAAGAGCCGTCGGTGTTGAGGAGACCCCTAGCTGGGTGAGCCGGATCGGAGCGGGAATGGCAAAGATCACCGTGGCGATGAGACCTGGAACCATACCAAGCCCAAACAGGATCAAGGCTGGGATCAGATACACAAAGGTTGGGATTGTCTGCATGAGATCAAGCACCGGCCGCAGACCTGCAAAAAAGCGCGGATGATGTGCCCCAAAAACTCCGATGGGAATACCAACCGCCATACAAACAACAGACGCGGCAATAACCAGCGCCAGGGTTTCAGTGGTTTCTTCCCAATAGCCCTGATTAATAATCAAAAGCAGGGCAATGGCGATGAAGGCTGCCAGAGACGTCTTCCGATGCACGGCGTAACCGGCAGCGGTCGCCAACGCTACGATGACGAGCGGATGCGGCGCTTGCAGCAGCCAAAGGATCCCATCGATGAGCGTCTCCAGAAACAAGGAGATCCCGTCAAATACCCAATAGGCATTGTCGGTCAGCCAATCAACCATGGACCGTGCCCATGGACCAATTGGCAATTTATAATCTGTCAGCCAGTTCAACCTGACTCTCCGATATTAGATGCTGGAAATGAAAAGGCGCCGGATCGGTTGATCCGGCGCCATATCATTGGATCCTTAGAGACCCAGGGAGCCCTTGACTGCAGCGATGGATTCGCCGCCATCGAAGGTGGTCACACCATCAAGCCATGCTTCAAATGTCGCCGGATGCGCTTTGAGCCATGCCTTGGCAGCTTTCTGCGGGTCTTCACCATCGTTCAGGATCGCGCCCATGATCTCGTTTTCCATGGCAAGGGAGAACTCGAGGTTGTTGAGCAACTTGCCAACGTTTGCACATTCGCTGGTGTAGCCGGCACGTACGTTGGTGTAGACAGTCGCGCCACCGTAGTTCGGGCCAAAGATCTCATCACCACCGTTCAGGTACGCCATTTCGAAGTTGGCGTTCATCGGATGCGGTTCCCACCCCAGGAACACGATGTCCTTGTCACGTTTGGTTGCACGGGCAACCTGGGCCAGCATGCCTTGCTCAGAGGATTCTACGACTTCAAAGCCTTTCAGGCCAAAAAGATCCTCATCAATCATTCCAATGATCAGACGGTTGCCATCATTGCCAGCTTCGATGCCGTAGATCTTACCGTCCAGTTCGTCCTTAAACTTGGCAATATCCTGGAAGCTCTGCAGACCTTTGTCATAGGTGGATTTCGGCACGGCCAGTGTGTATTTGGCGCCTTCGAGATTTGCACGGACGGTTTCAACGGATCCGTCTTCACGGTACGCCTTGATATCGCCCTCCATGGTCGGCATCCAATTGCCGAGGAAGATGTCGATATCCTTGTTCTTCAATGATGCATAGGTCACCGGAACGGACAGAATTTTGATATCTGTGTCGTATCCGAGCGCATCCAGAACAACAGTGGTCGCAGCAGTCGTTGCAGTGATATCGGTCCAGCCAACATCGGAGAAGGTAACTGTTTTGCAGCTGTCCGGCTCACCCGCCAGGGCCGTTCCGGAGAGCATCATTCCGAGAACGAGACCGCCCACGATTTTTGCTGTTGTTTTCATTTCTAGTGTTCCCCTTGTAAAAGTGAATTTGTTCTCGGCCGCTTGATTTTTGTTCTCAAGTTCCAGCTTTTCAATCTGCCTTTACCCTCTTAGCAGCCGTTATGTTCGAAATGGAAACACTCTAGAGATAATTTTGCAAGTTTTCATTGATTGATTGATCAATTAAAAATAGGAATTAGGAAATTTTGGAGATCAAAATGCCTAAAGTCGGGATGGAAGAAGAGCGCCGCCGAAGCCTTATCAATGCAACCGTGGATGCAATCCACGAGCGCGGCTACAGCGATGTGACAATGGCTCAAATCGCCAAGCGCGCAGGCGTGTCCGGCGGCTTGGTTCACCACTATTTTGGCTCTAAAGATCAATTACTTGCAGCGACAATGCGGCATTTATTGACTGAACTAAACCGGGAGATCCGATCCGGTCTTGCAGCGGCAACCACGCCCCGCGCACGCATCTCCGCCATCATCGCAGGCAATTTCGCTGTCGATCAATTTCAACCTGCGGTCATTGCTGCCTGGCTAGCTTTTTATGTCCAGTCCCGGACCACAATGAGCAACCGGCGGCTTCTAAAAATATATGCGGCGCGGCTTGCATCCAACCTCACCTACAATCTACGGGCGTTTTTGCCGCAAGAAGAAGCACGCCGCTTGGCCGAAGGAACAGCCTCAATGATTGACGGCGTCTGGATCCGCCAGGCACTCAGCGACAGCAAAACAGACCGTCAGGCCGCCATTGCCATGGTCGAAGACTACGTCGAAACACAGATCGCGGCCTTGTCCGCACAGCGCCCGTCACACTGACGGGCCCGGAGTAACTCATGACGAACCAGTTTGACTTCATCATCGTTGGAGCTGGATCAGCCGGTTGCGCAATCGCCAACCGCCTCTCGGAAGACCAGCAGAACCGCGTTCTGGTTCTGGAATTCGGTGGCACGGACGTTGGACCATTCATCCAGATGCCTGCCGCGCTTTCTTATCCGATGAATATGCCGCTTTATGACTGGGGGTATGAAACCGAACCGGAGCCGCATCTTAATGGCCGCCGCTTGGCCACTCCACGCGGCAAGGTCGTTGGCGGCTCATCTTCGATCAACGGCATGGTCTATGTGCGTGGCCACGCCTGTGACTTCGACACCTGGGAAGAGATGGGCGCCAGCGGTTGGGGTTACCGGCACGTCCTTCCGTATTACAAGCGGATGGAAACCAGC